>NZ_JBJHAK010000034.1:0-32066 GCF_054050975.1 Blastococcus sp. SYSU DS0828
GATAGCGGGCGCCCCCCCCCCCCCCCCCCCCCCCCCCCCCCCCCCCCCCCCCCCCCCCCCCCCCCCCCCCCCCCCCCCCCCCCCCCCCCCCCCCCCCCCCCCCCCCCCCCCCCCCCGGGGCGGCAGCGGTCACCTGGCCGGGGGCAGAAACGGAGCCGGTGGTGCCGGGGACGACCGGGGAGTCGTGGCCGGCTGTCCCGGCACCGGCGTCCGGGAGGGACGCGGCGACGGCTGCCCGGGGCTCCCCGCCCGGCCCGCCGTCGTCCGCCGTCGCGGCGCCGTCGCCGACGGCCCCGGCCGGGGGCAGGGCCGTGGGCGGCGGCGCACCCGGACCCTCGGGTGCCTCGCCCGGCACGCCGGTGACGGCGCCCGTGGCGGTGGCCGCGGCGGCCGGGCCGCCCGAGGCGGACACCACCACGGAGAGCGGTGCGGCCGACTGCGCCGTCGCGGCGCCCCCCGGCGCACCGGACGCGGCCGCCACCGGTGCCGCTGCCGCGTGCACGGCCGGGGTGGTCGGTGCCATGGGCGGAGCCGCCGGCGCGGGCGTGCCCGCGGGCGGAACGGGGCCGGGAACGATCGCGGCGCCGGGCTCGGTCGCGGCGGCTGCGGCGCCTGCCCCGATGCCCGCGGCGAGGGTGGCGCTGCTCGCTCCCACGGTGCCGGTGGTCGGCCCCGCCGCGGTGGAGCCCGCGGTCGACCCCGCGGCGCTGCCGAGTGCCAGGGCCCACAGCGCCGCAGCCACCCCGGCGGCGGCGGTGTCGACGACGGTGACGCCGTCGGCTGCTGCCTCCCCGGTGGCCGCTCCGTCCTCGCCCGGGGCGGCGTCGCCGGAGGTCTGCCGTCCCCCGTGGCCGCGAACCGGGTTCTGACCGCCGGACAGCGCGCCGTCCAGGGCCGAGGCGAAGGGTTCCGCGCTGTCGCCGGAGCCGCCCGGCGAGGCGCCGGCCGGAGCGGCCCGGGGACCCGGGGCAGCGGTGGTCACGGGAGCGGTCATCGGTAGGCCTCCGCCTTGCTCATCACGGACCGGACGTAGTTCTGGGTCTCCGGGTAGGGCGGGATGCCGCTGTACCGGCTCACCGTCCCGGGCCCGGAGTTGTAGGCCGCCAGTGCCAGCTCGGTGGAGCCGAACTGCTTGGTCAGGCTGCTGAGGTAGCGGGCCGCGCCGTCGATCGCCGAGGCCGGGTCGAGCGCGTCGACCCCCAGGCCGCGGGCGGTGGCCGGCATGAACTGCATGAGGCCCTGCGCGCCGGCGGGGGAGACGGCCGAGGAGTTGAAGCCGGACTCCTGCTTGGCGACCGCGGCCAGCAGCGAGGCGTCGACGCCGTGCTTGCTGGCCGCGCGCTGGAACAGGTCCGCGTAGGGCACCCCGGCCAGCGTGCTCGCGGTCGCCGCGGCGACCGGGCTCGCCCCGGCCGCTTCGGGGAGGACCCGGCGGATCACGCTCGGGTTGCCGACCGCCTGCACCTTCACCGTCTCTCCGGCCTGGGGCGCGGCGATCATCTGCCCGTTGCCGAGGTAGATGCCCACGTGGTCGATCCCCGCCCGCGACGACGAGTGGTCGAAGAAGACCAGGTCACCCGCGCGCGCGGAGGCGAGCGAGGCGACAGCCTTGCCGGCGGTCGCCTGCTGCGAGGAGGTGCGCGGCAGCTCGATGCCCAGGTTGCCGAACACCAGCTTGGTGAAGCCCGAGCAGTCCAGCCCCTTGCGCGGGTCGGTGCCGCCCCAGAGGTAGGGGACGCCGAGATACTTCTGCGCCTCGGCGACGACCGCACCCTCGGAGGCGGTGGCCGTGCCGGCCGCCGCGGTGGTTACCGAGGAGCTGCCGGTCAGCCCGGCCGCGCCGGCGGCCGAGGCCCACGCGGCGGACGACGAGGTGGTCGTGGCGGTCGGCTGGAACCGGGCGTGGATCTCGGCGATCCGGGCCTGCACCGCGCTCACTCCGTCCATGCCGTGCCCCTCTCCGTGTCGGTGCCCTCGTCGGTGCCGCGACGGGCACGGCCGGTGGCCAGGTCGTCCGCGGCGCGCGCCTCGGCGGCGTCGGCGGCGCGCTGCTGGGCCTCCCGGTGCCGTTCGGCGAGCCGCTCGAGCGCCTTGGTGCGGCGCGCGGCGGCGGTCCACTCCGCCCGGACGGCCTCGGCCTGCTCCGCTTGTGCGGTGGCCAGCGACCGGGCGTCGGCGGCATCGGTGGCCGCCGTGCGCAGCAGCACCATGGCCGCCACGAACGAACCGGCGGGCAGGGACGGCGGCAGCACGGCGCCGGCCAGCGCCGTCTCCTGCTCGGCCGCCCGCCGGGCGGCGTCCGCGGCGGCGTTCGCGGCGGCCGCCGCGGCGGCGGCCGCTGCCCGCTCCTCGCTCCGGCGCAGCTCCAGGACGGGCTGCAGCCGGAAGGCGGTGCGCTTCACCCGCCCCTCACGATCCGCTGCAGCCAGCCCCACGCCTCGGCGGCCGACGTCGACTCACCGAGCGGCTGCTGGAGGAACGCGTCGATCTGCGGGGCCAGCTGGCGGGCGCGGTCGACCAGCGGGTCGCTGCCGTCCTGGTAGGCCCCGATCTCGATCAGCTCCCGGACGTCGCGCAGGGCGCCCATGAGGCGGCGGATCTCCCGGGCATCGGCCATCTGCGCCGGCGGCACCACCGCGCCGGCGACGCGGGAGATGGACTCGAGCACGTCGATCGCGGGGAAGTGGCCGGTCGTGGCCAGCTTGCGGGTGAGCACGATGTGCCCGTCGAGGATCGAGCGCGCGGTGTCGGCGATCGGCTCGTTGTGGTCGTCGCCCTCGACGAGCACCGTGTAGAGGCCGGTGATCGACCCGGTCACACCGGTGCCGGCCTTCTCCAGCAGCTGCGGCATCATCGCGAAGACGCTCGGCGGGTAGCCCCGGGTGGCCGGGGGTTCCCCGGCCGACAGCCCGACCTCGCGCTGGGCCATGGCGGTGCGGGTGATCGAGTCCATCAGCAGCAGGACGTCGCGGCCCTCGTCGCGGAACGCCTCGGCGATGCGGGTGGCGACGAACGCGGCCTTGAGCCGCACCAGCGGCGGCTCGTCGGAGGTGGCGACGACGACGACGGTGCGGGCCAGCCCCTCGGCGCCCAGGTTCTCCTCGATGAACTCGCGCACCTCGCGGCCCCGCTCGCCGATCAACCCGATGACCCGGACGTCGGCGTCGGTGCCGCGGGTGATCTGGGCGAGCAGGCTGGACTTGCCGACGCCGGAGCCGGCGAAGATGCCGAGGCGCTGGCCCTTGCCGCAGGGGACGAGCGTGTCCAGGGCGCGCACGCCGAAGCTGAGCGGCTCCTCCACGCGGGCGCGGGAGAGGGCGTGCGGCGTCGGGGTCTCCAGGTCCACCCACGACACGCGGCCGTCGAGGGACGGTCCGCCGTCCACCGGCCGGCCGAGCCCGTCGAGGACGCGGCCGAGCAGCTGTTCACCGACCGGCACCTGCAGCGGCCGGCCCGTGGCGCGCACCGGGGCGCCGGCGTGCACGCCGGACAGCCCCCCCAGCGGCATGCAGGTGAGCCGGTCGCGGCCGACGGCCACGACTTCGGCGAGCAGCCGGCGCGTGGTGGGGTCGACCTCGACGAGGTCACCCACGGCCGCGGTGACGCCGTCGACGCTGAGGGTCAGCCCCATCGCACCGGTCACGACGCCGGTCACCTGCGGGCGGGCCGCCGCACGGGCGCGCTCGACCACGCCGGGCGGGACGGTCATGCGCCCAGCACCTCCTGCACGCGCTGCAGCGCCGTGCCCAGCTGGGCGTCGATCCGCCGGGGGCCGGACTCGGCGACGGCGCCGGCCCGCTCCACCGACGGATCGGCGACCACCCGCACCGTGTCGGGCAGCTCGGCGAGCGTCTCGGCGGGCACCTCGGCGAGGTCGTCCGGGTGCAGCCGCACGATCGTCGGGGCGTCGGCGGGGCAGAAGGTGAGGGCGCGGCGGACCGCGTCCATCACCGGGTCGGCGGCCAGCGCGAGCTCCCGGCCGAGGAGGTCCTCGACGAGGGTGAGCACGGTGCCCACGATCGAGTCGCGGATGTCGTCGGCCACCGGGCGGGCGGCCTCCTCCACCTCCCGCACGGCCGCGCCGAGCGCGGCGGTCGCGGAGACCAGCCGACGCTCCCACCGGGCCTGGACCTCGGCCAGTCGCTCCTGGGCGTCGCGCTCGACCTCGGCGACGACGGACTCCGCGGCCAGCAGGCCCTCGGCGTGGCCGGCGGCGAAGCCCTCGGTGCGGGCCTGGGCCCGCAGCCGTGCCAGCTCCTCGGCGTACACGTCACCGAGCCGGAAGGACGGCTTGCTGCCGGCGACCGGCTGGTCCTCGGCGCGGCGCACGCTCGTCCGGCGTTCGACCGGCGAGGGCTGGGCGGGGACGGCGGGGGAGGAGGGCGCCGGGGCGGCCGCGGCCGGCCAGGCCGGCACCGGGATGCCGGCGGTCCGGGCGGCCGGGACCACCGCGACCCGTGGGTCCGCGGGGGCGCCGCGCTCGGCCATGACCTCCCGGTAGGGGCGGGCCAGCGCGGCGGAGCCGCCGCGCAGGACCGCGCCCTCCCGGGGTGGCCGGTGACCGGTGTCAGGAGACGAACTCATCGTCCCCGCCGCGGTTGATGGTCAGCACACCCTGCTCCTCGAGCGTGCGGATGACCGCGACGACCTTGGCCTGGGCCTCCTCGACCGTGCGGGTGCGCACCGGGCCGAGCAGCTCGATCTCCTCGCTGAGGTTCTCGGCCGCGCGCTCGGAGAGGTTCCGCTTGATCTTGTCCTGCACGTCGGGCCGCACACCCTTGAGCGCGGTGGCGAGGTCGTTGGCCTCCACCTCGCGCAGCACCAGCTGCAGGGAGCGGTCGTCGATGGTGACGATGTCCTCGAAGACGAACATCTGCGAACGGACCTGGTCGGCCAGCTCCGGATCGGTGTTGTCCAGCCACTCGAGGATCGAACGCTCGGTGGGCCGCGGGGAGCGGTTGATGATCTCGACGAGGGTCTCGACACCGCCGACGGTGGTCATGTCCTGGTGCGCCAGGATCGAGCCCATCCGGCGGCCGAGCTCCTCCTCGACCAGCCGCACCATCTCCGGTGAGGTGCGGTCCATCATGGCGATGCGGTGGGCGACCTCGGCCTGCTGCTCGGGGGCGAATCCGGAGAGCACCTCGGCCGACTGCGCGGCCGTGAGGTGGGCGAGGACCAGGGCGATGATCTGCGCGTGCTCGTCCTTGAGGAAGGTGACCAGCTGCCGCACGTCGGCGTTGCGCAGCGAGGCGAACGGCACCTCGGTGTAGACGACGTTGAGCCGGGACAGGATGCCCTCGGCCTTGTCCTGGCCGAGCCCCGCCGCGAGGATCTCGCGGGCGAACTCGACACCGCCGCGCCCGACGAACTGCTGCGCGGTCATCAGGTGGTGGAACTCGCGCATGACGCCGTCGACGTCCTCGAGCTCCACCGAGCCCAGCTTCATCAGCTCGCGGGTGAGCGCCTCGACCTCCCGGGGCCGCAGCTGGGCGAGCAGGACGCCGGCCTCCTCCTTGCTCATCTGGGCGAGGAACACCGCGGCCTTGCGGAGGCCGGGCAGCTCCGGGCGCGGCGGTACGGCGACAGCGGTGCCGGGCGTCGTGGGGATGCTCGCGAGGGTCATGACTTGCTCTCGCCCAGCCAGCCGCGCAGCATGGCCGCGACCTCGTCGGGACGCTCGCTGACCATCGTGGAGATCTCCCCTCGCACCTTCGCCCGTTCGACGGCTTCCAGCTCCAGCGCGGCGTTGTCGGGCTCGACCATCTGCCGGGTGCTGGCCACGCGCAGGCGGTCCAGCTCGGCGAGCACGTCGTCGTCGAGCTCGAGAGCCTCGTAGTCCTCGTCGTCCTCGTCGTCCTGGCGGCGCCGCGAGCGCAGCCAGACGATGAGGACGACCAGCGCGATGCCCGCGGCGATGCCACCGGTGCGGATCATCGACCACATCTGCTCGGCGGCCTCGGCCTCGCGCGCGGCCTCCATCGCCGCGGCGGCGTTCTCGGCGGCGGTGGCGTCGAAAGGCAGCGCGGCGACCGTGATGTCGTCGCCTCGGGCCTCGTCCAGGCCGACGGCGGTGACCATCAGATCGGTCATCTGCTGCTGGTTGAGGTTGCCGGCGACCGCGTCGTCCATGACGACGGAGACGGTGAGCCGCCTCAGGGTCCCGGGGGCGTCGTCGACGACCTCGACGGTCTTCCCGACGGCGTTGTTGGCCGTCGTGGACTCCTTGTTGTACGTGGCCTCGCCGCCGGCGTTCTCCGCGGCGTCGGGCATGTTCTCCGGGCCCAGGATGCCGCCCACCGGGGCGCCGCCGCCGACGTACTCCTCGGTGGTCGTCTGCTCGGAGAGGGGTGGCGTGCCCTCCTCGAACTGGTAGGTCTCGGTGGTGGTGTTGCGCTGGGCCAGGTCGACGTCGGCGCGGACCGACACGACCGCCTTACCGGGACCGACCACCTGGTCGAGGATCTTCTGGGCGTTCGCGGCCAGCCGGTTCTCGTAGTCCTGCTCCACCTGGGAGCGAGCGTCGCCGGCGGCCGCGGTGACGCCCGTGCCGGCGGCCGAGAGGACCCGGCCGGTCGAGTCGGCCACCGTGACCTGGTCGGGGTCCATGTCCTGGATGCTCGAGGAGACCAGGTTGGTGACCGCCTGGATCTGCTCGCCCGTGAGCGCGGTGCCCGGGGCCAGGTCGAGCAGGACCGACGCCGTCGGCACGGCCTTGTCGGCGACGAACACCTCGTCCTTGGGCAGGGCGACGTGCACGACGGCGGAGTTGACGCCCGCCAGTGCCTTCAGCGTGTTGGCCAGCTCGCCCTCCAGGGCGCGCTGGTAGGTGACCTGCTGCTGGAACTCGCTGGTGGTGATGCCCTGCTCGTCCAGCAGGGCGTACCCGGTGCCCTTGCCGGCGGGCAGGCCCTTGCCGCTCATGGCCAGGCGGAGGTCGTAGACCTTGTCCTTGGCGACCATGATGGTTCCGCCGCCGTCCGCCAGTTCGTAGGCCGTGCCCTGGGCGTTCAGCTCCTCGACGATCGCCGAGGCGTCGGCGGCGGCGAGGTTCGAGAACAGCGGGGCCTGCGTCGGCGTGGTGATCCAGCTGTAGAAGAAGAACCCGCCGAGGGTCAGCCCGGCGAGCAGCAGGCCGATGACGACCTTCTGCCCGGCGCTGACCGTGTCGAACGTGGAGCGGGCACGCTCCAGCGTCCCGGCGAGTGCCGACTTCATCAGATCTGCATCCTCATGATCTCGTTGAAGGCCGCGACGGCCTGGTTCTTGATCGCCACGACCATCTCCGTGGCCACGCCGGACTCAGCGCTGGCGATCATGTAGTCGTGGACGTCCTTCAGGTCGCCGGTGGCGGCCTGCACGCCCAGCTCGGCGGTCACCGACTGGGTGGCCTGGAGCTTGTCGAAGGTGGAGGCGAGGACGGCGGCGAAGCCGTCGGTGCCCTCGGCGGCGGGAGTGCCGCGGGTGCTGCCGGCGACACCGGTGACCGCGCCGAGGCCGATCGGCGGGATGCCGCCGAGCGGGATCGTCATCAGCCCTTACCCAGCTGCAGCGCCGCCTGGTAGGCGTTCGTGGCCCGCTCGACCACGGCGAGGTTCGCCTGGTAGCCGCGCTGCGCCATCATCATGTGGGTCATCTGGTCCCCGAGGTCGATGTCGGGGTACTTGACGTAGCCCTCGGCGTCGGCCAGCGGGTGGTCGGGCTGGTACACCAGGCGACCCTCGGGGTCGCCGAACTCCGCGCGGGCCACGCGCACGCCGCCCTCGCCGGTTCCGTAGTCCACGGCCTGGGCGACGACGAGCCGCGCCTGGAAGGCGTCCTCGTCGGTGCGCCGCACCGTGTTGATGTTCGCGATGTTGTCGGCGGCGGCATCGAGCCACTTCCGGTGCGTCATCAGCCCGGACTGCGAGATGCTCAGGGCCTGGAACATGCTCATGGGGTCAGGACGTCCTCAGTGCCGTGCGGATCGAGTTGTACTTGCCGTCGAGTGCGGTCAGCGCCAGCTGGTAGCGCAGCCCCGTCTCGGTGGCGATGACCGTCTCCGCGTCGAGGTTGACGTTGTTGCCGTTGGTGTTCGTCGGCTCCAGCGAGCGCACGGTGGTGCCGCCGGAGATGACCGGGGTGGTGCCGTTGCGGATCGCCCCGCGCAGTGACGTCTCGAAGTCGGTCCGCCCGGCCAGGAAGCCGGGGGTGTTGACGTTCGCGATGTTGTCTGCGGTGACGCGCTGCCGCTGCGCGAGGCCGGCGAGCGCGGCCTTCAGGACCGGCGTGCCGACGTCGCCGATCATCGGGCGGCTCGCCGGCGGGTGGAGCAGGACACGATCGACCTCCGGGTACGCGGAAGACACTCGCGAACGAGTGCTGGGCCGCCGATCCGTGGCGAAAGTGGTGCTCTCCGTGCACCTGCTCCATCGGCAGCCGGCCGGTGCCGCCTGACCTCGTTCCGCCACACGAGGGACGGCAGGGACCGGATGGGGGAACCGTGGCGGATGTGACGGGCGGTGAGCTCGCCGTGCCGCGAGCCGACCGGGACGGGGGAGTTGGCACCTTCCGCACGGTCGCCGCGCCTGAGGGGCGGGTGCACGGCAGAACAAGACGAACGCCCCGCCGCCGGGAGCCGGCGACGGGGCGGACGTGCGGAGAGCGGGTCAGTGAGCGAAGGTGGCGAGCCGTCCGCGCCCGAGGGCGCGGGTGCGGTTGTCCCGCGCGGCCCGCCAGGCGGCCGCCCAGCGCTCGGCGGTGTGCTCGGTGAGGTGCTGGGCCAGCACCCGCTCCCGGGCGGCGGCGGCGACCTCGCGCCGGCGGTCGGCGTCCGTGATCCCGAGCGTGAGCCACTTCGCCCAGTCCTTGGGGGCGCGGGCCGGCATGCCCAGGCCGAGCCGCTCGTACTCGTCGGTCCGCGCGCGCACGCAGTACACGCCCCGGGCCGAGTACTCGAGCGGCTTGAGCCAGCTCTTGCTCGTGTTGAACCGGTCCACGCGGAGGGGGGCGATCCCGATGTCGAACAGCTCGCCGACCCGAGCGGCGTAGGTGTCCACGTCCATGACCCACGGCACCTCCTCGGGCTCGAACCGCAGGCCGAGACGCTCCCGGAGGTCCCACTTCTGCCCGAGGACCACCAGCCGGCTCCGCGGCGCCGTGCGGTCCAGCGCCTGCTGGAGGCCGGAGCCCATCTCCTGCAGGTCGTACGGGTGGTTGTAGACGTTCCCGGTCCAGCCGATCGTGACCGTTCCCGGCGTGCGCTCGTAGGCCGGCGGCAGCTCGGCGATGCGCCGGGGGACGGCGTTCTCGATGACCACACCGCGACCGTGGGGGGCGTACTCCCGCAGCAGCGCCGGGGTCGAGGTGGTGACGAAATCCGCCTCACGGGCGGCCTGCGCCGCGAGCTGGCTGTGCCCGGCGCGCACCAGGGCGTCGTGCGCCATGTGGCCGTAGGGGACCGCGGAGAGCAGGTCGTCCATCTCCACGACGACGGCCACGCCCTGCTCCTGCAGGACCCGCTGGGTCTGCAGCATGCCGACGGTCTTCGGCAGCTGCAGGACCACCACGTCGGCGCCCTGGGCGTCGGCGGCAGTCACCTCCAGCTCCCCGTCGCCGGCGGAGGGGTGCATCGTCGTGGTGATGCCGCGGGCGACCGCGACCTCGACCCCGAGCCCGGCCGCCTGGACCGCGCGGGCGGGCTCCTCGATCCGGTAGTACGTCGAACCCGGGGCGATCGCGTGCGTGAGCAGGACGCGCATGTGGGGGACCCTTCTCTGGATGGCCGCTGCCGGGGGAGCGGTGCGCCGGTGCGGCGCCCGGCGCCGGGAGTCGGCGCTCGCCCCTCTGCTATCGGCAGGTCGGAACCGGGAGACGTTCCGTCAGCGAGGTTTCGTGCTCAGCGGGCCCACGTCAGAGCGCGCGGTCGATGAACGACGGGACCGGTCGCTCGGCGCCGTAGGACATGCGCGCGGCGACGTCGCGCTGCCTCTGGGACTGGATGATCCGCTCGACCAGGGCCTCCGCGACCGCCAGCTGGTGCTGCAGCAGCCGGGCGGCCCGCTCACGCAGATCGGCCGGGATCGGGCCGAGCCCGGACGGCGGCACCCAGTCGGTGCTGCGCCTGCCCCACGCGGCGATCTCCTCGGCCCGGCCCCGGGCGAGGCTCTCCTGGGCGTCGAGGACGTCGCCCTCGAGCTGGTCGAGGGCCTCGCGCCAGTCGGCCGGCGGGTGCCGGTCGCCGGACGTGGAGCTGCCGGAGGCGTTCGGCCGGGCGGCAGGCGTGTACGGGCTGGCACCGAAGCCGGCCGCGGCCGAGCCGCTGACCGGGCCGACGGTCATGACGCGACGCCCGCCAAGGAGGCCGCCGCCTGCCGCCACGCGTCGCGCAGGGGCTCGACGACCGCCCGGCAGGAGGCGATCCGGTTGGCGTCGAACTTGAGGTTGGCCTGCACCAGCTCGCCCATCAGCCAGTTGTAGAGGGCTGCCAGGCGCGGACCGCCCTCCCACAGGTCGACCTGCAGGCTGGACAGCAGCTCGAGGACGATCGCCTGGGCGTGCTGGAGCTCCTCGTTCGCCCGGGAGCGGCTCCCCTCGGCGACCGCCACCTGAGCCCGCTCGAGATCGAGGGCCAGCCGGTCGTAGAGCATCACCAGCACCTGCTGCGGCGAGGCGGTGGCGACGGCGTCGCCGAGGTAGCGGGCGCGGAGCGAAGCAGCACTCATGGGGAAGGGCTCCTGAAGCGAAGAGTCGAGCGGGTGGGGCGGGGGACGTCAGGCCGACGGGAGCGAGCTGAGCTGACCGGCCAGCCAGTTCGACTGGTTGGTCAGGGAGCTCAGCGCGGACTCCATGGCGGTGAACTGGCGGGTGAGGGCCACCTTGCGGGCGGCGAGCCGCAGATCCCAGTCGGCGATCCGGTCCTGGATGTCGCGCGCGAGGTTGTCCTGGCCCTTGGCCAGGGAGCTCAGGGTGCCGGTCGTCGCGTCCGAGGCGGCCTTGCTGACGTCGCGGACCCGCGCGGCCAGGCCGGCAACGGCACCGGGCTCGCCCTCCACGCCGGTTCCGACCACGATGCGCTGGGCCAGCTCCGGCGTCGCCGTGAGGGCGGCGGCGAACTTCTCCTTGTCGAAGGTGATCCGGCCGTCGCGGGTGGACTGGAACCCGACCTGGGCCGGTGAGCCGTCGTCGCCGACCGCGTCGGAGACGGCCTGGAGCAGCTGACCGGCGATGGAGGTCACCGCGTACTCGCCGCGCAGCGCCGCCGTGCTCCCCGGCGTGTTGTCCGTGTATGTCTTGATCGTCGACAGCGCGTTGTTGACGGCGTCGACGAGCGCGGAGACCTTGTCGGCGACGGCGGCGGGGTCCGACGCGACGGTGACGGTGACCGGCGTGGGCTCCTCCTTGGAGACCGTGAGCGTCGCGCCGGGCAGGACGCCCTCGAAGGTGTTGGTGGCCGAGCTGATCGTGTAGCCCGTCGTGCCGGCGGTGGTTCCGCCGACGACCAGCTCCGCGTTCTGGCCGGCGCTCGTGGCGGTGAACGCCGTGCCGGCGACGGAGAACCCGGTGGCTGCGCCGGAGGTGCTCGCGCTGATCTGGAGGGCGAACTGCCCGGGGGAGACCTGCACCGCGGAGGCCTTCAGGCCCAGGGCGGTGTCGCCGTTGATCTTCGCCGCGACCTGCTCGAGCGACTCGGTGCCGTCCAGCGTGACCGTGCCCTTGCTGGTGGTCCCGTCGGCGCTGCGGATGTCCAGGCTGCTCAGGTCGGCGGCGGTGGTCGTGCTCGACCACCGGCCGGCGCTGGTCCAGGAGGCGGTGGTCGCGACCTTGGCGACGGTGAAGGTGAGAGAGCCCGGGGTGGCGTAGGAGGCGGTGGTGACCCCGACGGAGGCAGCGGTGCTGGTGGCCTTCGTGCTGGCGAAGGACTCCGGCTTGAGCAGCGACTGGGCGCTGGTGGTCAGGGCCGCCAGCGCGCTGTTCACCGTGCGGTAGGCGCTGGCGGTGACCTGCGTCGTCGACAGCCGCGTCTTCAGCGAGTTCTGCTGCTGCGCCTCGAGCTGCAGCAGCTGGCTGATCATCGTGCCCGTGTCGATCCCGGACACCAGGCCGGTGTTGATGCTCATCGTCATGTCACTGGCTCCTGGGGTCGGTGGGATCGGGGCGCAAGCGAGTGAGGGGGGAGGCGCGAGGGCCTCCCCCCTCACCCGGGGTGGTGCTGAGGGTCTGCGACCTCAGTTGCTCAGCTGATCGTCGATCAGCGGAGCAGCGAGAGGACGCCCTGCGAGGCCTGGTTGGCCTGCGCGAGCATCGCGGTGCCGGCCTGGCTCAGGATCTGGGCGCGGGTGAACCCGACCATCTCCTGGGCCATGTCGGCGTCGCGGACCCGGCTCTCCGACGCGCTCAGGTTCTCGATCGAGACGTTGAGCGAGTTGATGGTGCTCTCGAAACGGTTCTGCGAGGCACCGAGGGTGGCCCGGGACTCCGACACCGTCTTGATCTGGGCGTCCAGCGTGGCCAGGTCGGTCGAGGCGCTGTAGGTGCCCGACGCCTGCATGTTGGTGGACACGCCGGTGACCGCGGTGGCGACGGTGGTGACGTTGCTCAGGCTGACGCTGACGGTCTCGCCGCCGTTGGCGCCGGTCTGGAACGACAGGCTGGAGGCGCTGCCGTTCAGGAGCTTGGTCCCGTTGAAGTCCGTCCGGGTCGCGATGTCGGTCAGCGCGCCGGCGAGCTCGGTGACCTCCTTCGCGATGTAGCCGCGGGCCTTGTCGTCGACGACGCCGCTGTTACCCGCCTGGACGGTCAGGTCACGGACGCGCTGCAGGATGGAGTGCACCTCGGTGAGGGCACCTTCTGCCGTCTGCACGACGGAGACGCCGTCCTGCGCGTTGCGGACGGCGACCTTGAGGCCACCGACCTGCGAGCGCAGGCCCTCGGAGATCGCCAGACCGGCCGCGTCGTCGGCGGCGCGGTTGATCCGGAAGCCGGAGGACAGCTTCTCGAGCGACTTGCTCATCTGGCTGTCGGTGATCGACAGGTTCCGGTGAGCGTTGAGGGCGGCGATGTTCTGGTTGATGCGCAGACCCATGATGATCCTCCTTGGATGGGGTCGTACCTGGTGATCCCGCTGCATCCGTGCTGCGGGGCGGTGCACCTAGGTCATCGGCGGCATGTGCGCACCGCTTGAGCCGAGTGCCGAGAACTTTTCCGGGATTCAGGCCGAGCGGGCGGACGTCACCCCGGCGTCGGGCCACGAGCCGTGCCGGCGGGGGGCCGGCACTCCGCCGGCACGGCCGGTCACGCGGTCGACGTAGGCGCGTTGCTGGTTGCGTGCGCGCACCCCGCCGTCCGCGGGGACCGTCCTGCCTTCCCAGATCTCGCTCATGGCGGCGTGCAGGAGGGTGAGTGCCCGTGCGCGCATCTGCGAGACGCGCGACAGCGTCACTCCGAGGTCTTCCGCGATGTCGGTCAGTGATTCATCACCGAAGAAATTCCGCTCGACGACCTCGTCGAGCCGGTCGGGCAGCGCCCGGATCGCCGCGTGCAGGTGCCGGGCGCGTTCCCCCCGCAGGACCGCGCGTTCGGGCGACTCGCCGCTGTCGGGCAGGTCGAGCGCCGTCCCATCGGGGCCGACCTCCGCGTCGATGCTGATCATCACGGCCCGGTGGACGTCGACCTGCAGGTGATCCAGCTCGCTGCGGGCGACACCCAGGCTCTGCGCGAGCTCCTCGCGCGTGGGCGGCCGGCCCAGGCTGATGGTCAGCGCGTCGGCGGCGGCGTCGGTCCGCCGGGCCGCGGCGCGCACCGATCGGCTGGCCCAGTCCCCGGAGCGCAGCTCGTCCAGGACCGCCCCCTGCAGCCGCGCCAGGGCGTAGGTGGCGAAGGAGGCGCCCGCGTCCGGGTCGAACCGTCGTGCCACCTCGACCAGGGCCACGTGGGCGCAGGACAGCAGGTCCTCCCGGCTGACGTGGCCGGGGAGCGAGATGCGGGAGGCGACGGCGTTGACGGCGAACGCCGCCAGCGGCAGGTGTTCGGTCACCAGCGCGTCGACCTCCTGCGGGGAGCGCCCCTTGACCGGGTGCGGGACCCGGCCGTTCTGGGGGCGTTCGCGCAACGGCCGGTCGTGGGCGGGCCGCTCACGGAGGGGTCGCTCGGTCGCGAGGGAACGGACTGGGGTCACGTCCGTATCTCTCGGCGGTCGGTACCGAGGTCGGCACCACCCGTCGGCACAAATCCTGTCGAACTTGAGCGCCAGTTCCGCCCTTCGGCTCAACCCCCTCCGGACGGGTGCCGATGCCAGCTCCGACAGCGGGTCGTCCTGGCCGGGGGCCGGGGGGCCGCGAGCACGAGCGAGACGACGGAAGGCGGTGGACGGAGTGGACTACCAGCACCTGTCGACGTTGCTGTGGCGGGAGCAGGAGCTCCTGGACCTCCTGCTCTTCAAGGCCGAGGAGAAGCAGTACCTGATCCTCACGGGCAAGAGCCGGTGGCTGGCGCGCATCGCGCACGAGATCGAGGTGATCCTCGACCAGCTGCGCACCCTCGAGGTGGAGCGGTCCGCGGCCACCGAGGCGATCGCGGGGACGCTCGGCCTCGCGAGCGACCCCTCCCTGCGGCAGGTCGCCGACGCCGCCCCCGCCCCCTGGAACGACCTCCTGGCCCAGCACCACGAGGCGTTGCTGGTGCTGATCACCGAGCTGCGCAGCCTGTCCGACGCCAACCGGGAGCTCATCGAGGGCGGCCTGTCGGCCATCGGGGACGCGCTCACGCGGACGCGGTCGTCCTCGGCCGGCACCTACGGCGCGACCGGCCGGCACTCCGACGGCACCTACCGCGCGGTCACCCTGGACGGAGCACTCTGACGTGAGCACCTTCAGCCTCCTGAACACCGCGACCACGTCCCTCTGGGCGCAGCGCCGGGCGCTCGACGTCACCGGCCAGAACATCTCCAACGTCAACACCGACGGGTACTCCCGCCAGCGGGTCGACATGCAGGCGATCGGCGGCAGCGCGGTCCCGGCTTTCTACTCCACCGGCGACGGCATCGGTGGTGGGGTGAACGCCGACGAGGTGACGCGGATCCGTGACGCCTTCCTGGAGGGGCGCGGGCACACCGAGCACGCCAACCGGGCGCAGCTGACCGCCGAGACCGACGCGTACCAGCTCGTGGAGCAGGCCTTCCGCGAGCCGGGCACCACCGGCCTGCAGAACCTCATGGCCGACATGTGGCGCGGATGGCAGGACGTGGCCAACAAGCCGGAGGACCCGGCTGCGCGGGGACAGGTGCTCAAGCGGCTGGAGACGCTCGTCGGGGGACTGCACTTCAGCAGCGCGCAGCTGGACGGGCAGTGGCAGCAGACCCGCGAGAACCTGGGCGTCCTCGTGGACGACGTCAACGCGGCGGCCGACACGATCGCCCAGCTGAACACGGCGATCCTGCGCGCCTCGCAGAGCGGCCTGCCGGCCAACGACCTCACCGACCAGCGTGACCTGCTGGTCATGAAGCTCGCAGACCAGGTGGGGGTGTCGGTGCGGCCGCGGGACGGTGGCGTCGTCGACGTGCTGGTCGGCAGCGTCACGCTCGTCGCCGGTGGGACGGCGTCGAAGCTCGCCGTCCAGGGCACGATCGACCCCGCCGGTACCGCCGGCGACCCGCCGCGCATCGTGACCGCGACCGGGGGGCTCGCGGTCACCGTCGGAGGAGCCGCCGGAGGGCAGCTGCACGTGCTGAACTCCATCCTGCCGACCTACCGCACCGAGCTCGATGGCGTCGCCTCGTCCCTGGCCGCCGCGCTGAACACCGCGCACGCCGACGGCTACGATCTCGACGGCCTCCAGGGCGGTCCGCTGATCGGCTCCTCGGGCGGACCGGTGACGGCCTCGTCCATCACCGTGGTCCTCACCGACCCGCAGAAGGTCGCGGCATCGTCCATCGGCCCGGGCGTCCCGAACCTCGACCGCGGGAATGCGGACAAGCTCGCGCAGCTGGGCAACGGTGTCGCCTCACCGGACGCCGCCTACCGCAAGATGATCGTCGAGCTGGGTGTCCAGTCGGCGGTCTCGCAGCGCAACCTCGGCATCCAGTCGGTCATCACCGGGCAGGTGGACGCCGCCCGGGAGTCCGTGGCCGGGGTCAACCTCGACGAGGAGATGACCAACATGCTGTCCTTCCAGCACGCGTACTCGGCCGCGAGCCGGCTGGTCTCGGCGATCGACGAGATGCTCGACGTCCTGATCAACCGCACCGGCCGCGTGGGGCTGTGATCTGAGTGCGCATCACGCAGAAGGCCGTCGCCCTCACCAGTCTGCAGGGCCTCAACCGTAACCTCGACGCGTTCGGGAAGCTGCAGCAGCAGCTCACCTCGGGCAAGCTCATCAACGCGCCGTCCGACTCGCCGACCGGTACGAACAAGGCGATGCAGCTCCGGTCGGAGCAGGCCGCGGTCGAGCAGTTCGGCCGCAACATCTCCGACGCCGACAGCTGGCTGTCGATCACCGACTCCACGCTGCAGAACATGCTCGACGTGACCCGGCGGGTCCGGGACCTCACCGTGCAGGGGGCCAGCACCGGCAGCTCGTCCGAGGCCAGCCGGCGGGCGCTGGCCACGGAGGTGGCGTCGCTGCGCGAGAGCCTGCTCGGGCTGGCGAACACCACCATCCAGGGGCGCCCCGTGTTCGGCGGGGTGACCACCGGCACCACGGCCTACAGCGACGCCGGGGTCTTCCAGGGCATCGCGGGGGCCGACGGCGCAGACGTCATGCGGCGGGTCTCGTTCACCGAGGAGGTCCGTGTGGACCTGACCGGGCCGGAGGCCTTCGGGCCGGCCGGGGCCGACCTGTTCGCCCTGGTCGCCCGGATCGCCGACGACCTCGTGAACGACCCCGCCGCCCTGGACCAGGGGCTGGTGGACCTGGACGCGGCGATGAAGCGGATGCTCGGCGGGGTCGCCGACGTCGGTGCCCGGGCGGCGCGGGTCGAGCGCGAGCAGCAGATCAACAGCGACCTCGCGCTCAACCTGGAGACCCAGCTCGGCGGGGTCGAGAACGTGGACCTGCCGAACACCATCATGCGGCTGCAGATGCAGCAGGTCGGCTACCAGGCGGCGCTGCAGGCCACGGCGAAGGCCATCTCGCCGACGCTCATGGACTACCTGCGCTGATGACCATCCTCGCCGACAGCCCCGCAGTGGGCCCGATGACGACGGCGCCGGCTCCGCCCCCGGTGCAGGTGCTGTCGTTCACCGAGCCGCTGCCGGGGTTCCCGGACCACTCCGACTACGTGCTGGTCGCCGGGGACGCCGCCGGGCTGCTCTTCTGGCTGCAGGCGGTCTCGCCGGACGGTCCCCGGTTCCTCGCCGTGCCGGCGCGGGAGTTCTTCCCGGAGTACGCCCCGGTCGTCCCGGCCGACGTCCGGGCCGGTCTGGGTCTGACCGACCCGGCCGATGCCCGGGTCTACTGCCTGGTCAGCGTGCCCGGTGGCGACGTCGCCGAGGCCACGGCCAACCTGCGGGCCCCGGTCGTCGTCGCCCCCGCGACGCACCGGGCGCAGCAGGTCGTGCAGACCGACGGTGCGCATCCTCTTCGTCGGCGCCTGCGCCGATAACCTCAGTGCCGCCGCGTCGGGGACGCGGCCCCGTGCCCGCAGCCGCGGGCACCGCCACGGACGGCCACCCACACACCCATGGAGGGGTACTCGTGCTCACACTCACCCGCAGCGTCGGCGAGACGATCCGCATCGGCGACGACATCGAGGTCCACGTCGTCGAGGTGCGCGGAGGCACCGTGCGACTGGGCTTCAAGGCCCCGCGCGAGGTCACCATCCACCGCGAGGAGGTCTACCGGCAGATCGCCGAGGCGAACCTGCTGGCGGCCCAGGTCACCGCGGACGCGCTCGGCGCGCTGGCGGCGTTCGCGCCCACGGCCCAGTCGGACGCCGACCCCGACGGCGCCGGCGCGGAGAGCCCGCGTCCGGCCGAGGCGGCGCGCCCCGGCGACTGACAGAACTGCACGGCTGTCGGGGGGTGCTCCTCGGCAGTCCGTGCCAATCTGACGGCCCGATGGGGCTGGGCGACCGCGACACGGGCAACTCTTGCCGAAGCTTCGCCCTGACTACTGCGATGGACACAGCGAGTTGTGTGCCGTGTCCGCAGCGTGCATGCGGCAGATTCCTCCCCAGGCAAGTGACAGGGGGCGATCAAGATGGCACGTAACGCATGCACCGCTTCGGTGGCGGGGGACCAGACCGGCGACCAGGAGTCCGTGGTGGTCCACGTGCAGCTGCGACCCCGCCGGGGCGCCACCCGCAAGTGCCTCGCGGCGCTCGCGGCGCTGGCCGCCGAGCACGAGGGCGTGGTCGTCGCGGTCACCGGCCTCAGCAAGGACGACCGCGTCGTCCGGGTGACCGTCGGCGTCGATCTCGGACCCCGGGCAGCGGTGGCGAAGTTCTCGCCGCAGGCCCAGGCGGCGTACGCGTTCGTGTCGGCGGTGTTCACCTCGCTCTACGACCACATGCCGGTCTACACGGCCGAGCCCAGCGGTGCCGAGCGCGCCGCGGCTACGACGCTGCTCGAGCACGCCGCCGTCGGTGCGGCCCGTGCCGACGCCCTGGGCGCCGACGTGTTCGAGGCGCTGCCCGACGCCTCGGCGCCGGCCTCGCCCGTCCCCGCGCCGCGCCGCCCCGGCCCGGGGGAGCGCATCCCGGCCTGACGGCCTCCCGTGCAGTGCGGGGTGCCGGCCGCCCGGCACCCCCTTCTTCCCCGTAGTGCCCAGGAGTACCGATGCCCGACCGCGTCCCGTTCCCGACGTCCACCACCGACGACCGACCCCGTACCCGCGAGCCCCTCGTCTTCGGGGGGATCCCCGAGGCCGACGGGTGGGCGCTGGCGCCCATCACCCCGCGCGACCGGGTGCACTTCCGGGTGGACCACGAGCTGCCGCTCGACGAGTTCCGCCGGGACCTGCCCGAGGGCGTCACGGTCAGCTACGACCAGGGTGACGGTCTCTACCGGGTGGACGGCGCCTGCGGAACCGCCGCCGTGCTCGCCGACTGGGTCAAGGCCTGGTGTGCCGGCCGGGGCACCACCACCATCGGGCTGCGCGCGGAGACCGGCGTCCGCCGGCGCGCGCCGCGCGACCTGCCGCCGGCCTTCCTCGACGACCTGTGCCGGCACTACGGGCCGGTCAGCCTCAAGCGCCTGCAGCGCAACATGAGCACGATCCGCCTGCACCTGCCCGACCCCGACGACCTCGGCCAGCAGGTCTACGAGTGGATCCTCAAGGCGGTCGCGCAATACGACGAGAACAAGTCCGTTCCGTTCGGTGCCTTTTTGGCCACCCAGCTGTCCAAGTGGGTGCACGACCTGGGGCGCAACGCCCACGGGCGCACCGCGGCCGACACCGAGCACAAGCAGCAGAAGGCGATCGCGGCGTTCATGGCGGAGCACCAGCGCCGCCCCAGCGAGAAGGAGCTCGCCGCCTACATGGGGCAGAGCGTCGCCACCTTGCGGCGCAACTCCCAGACCGTCGCCACGCTGAACGGGCTGCGGAACCTGCAATCGCTGGACGGGGCGCCCGAGGCCACCGAGATCCTGCTGCCCGACTCCTCCGAGGCGCCGGACGAGATCATGGGGGAGGCCGAGCAGACGCTGCTCTCCCACGCCCTCACGGCCGCGTGCGCTCCCGACCCGGACGCCCGCCGCGATCAGCGGGCCGGCCAGCCCAACGTGCTCGGCTGGGCGACCTGGTACCTGACGACCTGGGGTGGGCAGACCAAGACCCAGCTGTCGGCCGACCTCAACACCTCGGTGCGCAACATGAACGTCTACGCCGACCGGGTCGAGAAGGCGCTCAAGGACCGGCTGGCCGAGCTCGCGGACTGAGGAAGGACCCCGGCCCTCGCACCCCGCGCAGACGCGGGGCGAGCCACCGGACAAGGCCATCGAGATCCCGTGATCTCGGCCGTCGCCCCGCAGGGGAGCGGTCGAGATCACGGGATCTCGGCATGTGCGCCGCGCAGAGCGGTGACGTGCGGGGCGGGGTGGCGTGGGCGGACACGCCCGGGAGAATCGAGCCGGAAAAGGACCCGTCGGCGGGTCGAAGTCGGTCCGAGCCTGCCGATATCCACCTCGTGACACCCCGCCCGAGGAACCGCCGCCCGGCCCATGCGCCGGGCCCGGGGCCCAGGGCGTGGTACCGGAGCGGTGCCCGGTGAGCGCGCTGCCCGCGGGCGACGCCGGGTGCCCGGCGCTCGTGCCGCACTGGCTGGACGCGACCGCCCGCGAGCTGCTCGCCGCATCCGTGCGCACCGCCCTGGACGACAGCGCCGTTCACCCGGTGGCCAGCATCCACCTGCACGACGTGCTGACCGAGCTGCACGTGGCCGCCGCGCGCGAGGCGGTCTGGCCCGCCTCCACCGCACGGGTCCGCCTGGCCACCGGGTGGGACGAGGACGTCCTCCCCGTCCGGCTCAGCCGGGCCGAGCTCGCCGCGGTCCTCGGCCTGCCGGCGCTGCCGGCCCGGCTGCGCGGCCTCCTCGGTGCCGGGGACCGCCCGTGACCCCCGGACCGTTCGGCACCACCTCGTCCACGCGTCTGCTGCAGCGGTTCCGGACCACGCCCGTCGACGTCGTCGACCTGCACGACGTGGCCGCGCAGCTGCTGCCGCGGCTGTCCTCGCAGCGCCTGCGCCTGGGGCTCGTCAGGCGACCGGGTGCGGGCACCGTGCTGCACGTCGAGGAGGACGAGCGGGTGCAGCGGGTGCCGCTGACCGACCTCGCCGAGGACATGAGCCGGGCGGGGATCCCGGGCACGACCGCGGGCATCGCCGCTGCGCTGGGCACGTGGGTGGCCCGTCGGCCCGTGACGGACGCGGCCGCCGCAGGCGAGGGGATCGCCGTGCTGGACTGGTCGGACCGGTCCGAGACGGCGGTGGGCTGGACCGTCGTCGTCGTGCGCGGTGAACTCGCCGTGCCCTGGGTCCCCTCACCGGCGGCGCGCACGGTCGAGCTGCACCGTGTCCGCTCCGCGGCGACCGGCCGGGCCCACGAGGTGTCACCGGAGCTGCGCGTCGAGGGGCCGTTGGCGCTGTGGTCGCACCGCGCGGTGCCGGTGCTCGCGTCGGCGGCCCTGGTCGCCCCGGAGCTGATGCGGCAGCGCATCGCTGCCGCGGGCCTCGCGCTGCCCGACATGCACGTGGTCGTGACCCCGCACCGGCCGGTGGTCTGCGCGGATCCCGGGGTGGCGCGACGGCTGGCCGGGCAGGCCAGCGAGGCCAGTGTGACGCTGCCCTGGCGGGACGTCGTCGACCTGCCCTGGATCTGAGCACCGCCGGCCGCCCGTCGCTCAGGAGATGTAGCCGTACTCCCAGTGCCAGGGCTCGGGCTTCTCCGCACCGGGCCGGGCCCACTCCGGCTGCACGAAGCCGAAGCGCGCGGCGTTGGCCGTCATCCAGTTCCACTGCGGGGTGTGGGCCACGTTGATCCCGCCGCCGAGGTCGATCGCCAGCGCCCAGCCGTGGTTGGACGTCCCGGGCACGGCCGCCAGGGTGGGCTTGGCGTAGTAGGCCGCCACCTGGCCGCCGAAGGAGCGGTAGGAGTCGGTGAGGTGCAGCGGGGTGCCGAACTCGGCGGTGAAGGCGGCGTCCAGCTGGGCGTAGGCGGCGGCCGCGTCGCACCGCAGCGCGTGCCCGGCCACCCCCAGCCGGCACAGCGCCTCGGCCGGGATCCGGCCGTTGGACCAGCCGCCCCACGCCGGGCTCACGGGGCCCGGCGCCGGAAGGGGAGCGCCGCACGCGCCGGTCCCGCCGCCGGCGGGGAGCGCCGGGCTGGGCTCGACCGGGCGGGGCAGGGTCACCCGTACCGCCGACGAGCCGGCCGCCATCGAGCGGACGGCCACCTGGTAGGAGGCGGCGGAGGCGCCGATGACCTGCCCGTCGCCCAGGTAGATGCCGACGTCCTGCCCGCCGGGGGCGAAGACCAGGTCGCCGATCTGCACGTCGCGCGCCGGCACCGGTGCGCCGGTTGCCCACTGGGCCGCGGGGTCACCGGGCAGGGCGTACCCGGCCAGCAGCCAGGTGCCGGCGGTGAAGCCACCGCAGTCGTAGGTCTCCGGCCCCGCGGTCCCCGCGACGAAGGGCTTGCCGAGCTGTGAGAGGGCGTTGCTGACCGCGGCCACGGTCTCGGCCGGCAGCACCGTCACCGGTTCGCTGCCGATGACGGCCCAGGCCACGCCCGGGATCGGCCGGCCGTCGGCGTCCAGTGCCGGGGACAGGCCCGGGGGGAACGTGGCGGCATCGGCCAGCGCGGCAGCCGGCGGCGGCACGAGCCCCGCACCGGCCAGGCGCCCGAGGTAGTCCTGCCAGCGCCGCGTGGCGGCCTCGTTGCGCTGCTGCTGGGGACCGGCCGCGGGGATCGCCCCGAGACCGGCGAGCCGGCCGGTGACCTCGGGGGGGAGCTCGCCCACCTCGTCGCGCACGGCGGCGAGGACGCCGGCGGCGCGCTGTTCGGCGACCCGCAGGGCGGCGCGGGCGTCCGCCACGCGGGAGGAGGCTGCCTGCAGCCGGGCGGCGGCGCGCTCCGCCCGGACCACGCTGCCCTCCAGCGCCCGCCCGGCCCGGTCGGCGATGGCCACCCGGGTGAACGTCGCGGAGGTGGTAGCGGGCCGGTCGAGGTCCAGGCCGAGCACCGGGTACCGGCTGGTGCCGTCGGCCCGGTAGAGCTGCGCCGCGCCGGCGCCGACGGCGTGCCGCATGGTGGCGAGCTCGGCGCGCACCGCGTCCTCGGCGGTCAGCGCGTCCGTCAGCCGGTCGCGGGCCCGTCCGGCCTCGTCGGCCAGCCGGTGGTAGCGGTCCGCCTGCTCCAGCAGGGAGCTGCGCGCGGTGAGCGCCAGCGCGGTGGGATCGAGGGCCGAGCCGCCACCGTCGGGCGACTGCGTCCCGGGCAGCAGCACCGCCAGGGCGGCCGGGATGAGGAGGGCGCTGGTGGCGATGACGCCGAGGCGGGCCGACCAGCGGGAACCGGGACGCCGGGTGCCGCCGGTGCGCCGCCGTCGGCTGGGGGTGCGTCGAGTCGCGGCCCGGCCGGTGGCGGGGCGCCCACGGCCGGCCGCGGACCCGGGCGCCGGGCGCCGCGCGCCGGCGCCACCAGAGCGGCTGCCGGTGCTACCGGAGCGGGTGCCGGTCCCGCCGGAGCGGGCGGCGACGGCCGCCCGGGCCGCGGCCAGCTGCTCGGGCGTGACGCCGGGGCGGGCGGCGGCCGCCTGGCGCAGGGCCAGCGCGTCGCGCAGTGCCGCGGCCTGCGCCGGGGTCAGGGGCGGTCGGGCCGGGGAGCGCTTCCCGCCGCTCGCGCTGCTGCGGGCCGACGAGGTGCGGGCAGCCGACGACCGGGGGGCGGTACGGGTGCCGGCCGCGGTGCGGCCGGCGCTGGTGGACCGCGCGGTGCGCGGGGCAGCCGCACGCCCGGGTGTCCGCGAAGCAGGCACTGCGTCCCCCGGGCGATCTCGTCGTGACGGATGGGGCTCCTGGTGCTGCTGTGGCCAGGAGCTCTCCGCACATCCATCGACACGCCGGGGGAGGTGCTTGAAGAACGAGGGGGAGGAGATCACCCGTTCGGGGTGGGGTGAACCTGGGGGGAGTCGCCGAGCAGGCGGCTCAGGGCGCCCACCAGGCGCCGTGCCGGTGTTCCAGGGGGATCCGCAGCTCGCCGCCGTCCTCTGTGGAGACGACGAACTCCAGCTTCGTGATGCGGACGGGCGGGCCGTCGCCGTCGGGCTCCAGCAACCGGCCGGTCGCCAAGGGCATGGGCGGCAGGACGAGGAGGTCCTCGTCGGGGAGCTCGGCCATGCGCGGTCCTTCCGAGAGCGGGGTCGCACCCACCGTAGGGATCGCGCCCGGGGACGCAACGGGCCGGGTGACCTGGAGGGTCACCCGGCCCGGTCAGGCCCCGTAACGGGCCGGCGAGGGACGAGGGGCGGGGTCCTCGCTCAGCGCGCGTCGAGGGGGACGTAGTCCCGTTCGGTCGCGCCGGTGTAGAGCTGCCGGGGACGCCCGATCTTCGTGCTCGGGTCGGCGATCATCTCGCGCCACTGCGCGATCCAGCCGGGCAGCCGGCCGAGCGCGAACAGCACGGTGAACATGCGTGTCGGGAAGCCCATCGCCTGGTAGATCAGCCCGGTGTAGAAGTCGACGTTCGGGTAGAGCTTGCGCTGGATGAAGAACTCGTCCTTCAGCGCGATCTCCTCGAGCTGGCGCGCCAGGTCGAGCAGCTCGTTGTTGCCGCCGAGCTTGTCGAGCACCGTGTCGGCCGTCGACTTCACGATGGCCGCGCGGGGGTCGTAGTTCTTGTACACCCGGTGGCCGAAGCCCATGAGCTTGACGCCGGGCTCCTTGTTCTTCACCCGCTCGACGAAGCGCGGGATGTCCCCGCCGTCGGCCCGGATCGCCTCCAGCATCTCCAGCACCGACTGGTTGGCCCCGCCGTGCAGCGGGCCGAAGAGCGCGTTGATGCCGGCGGAGACCGAGGCGAACAGGTTGGCGTGCGAGGACCCCACCAGCCGGACCGTGGAGGTCGAGCAGTTCTGCTCGTGGTCGGCGTGCAGGACGAAGAGCATGTCCAGCGCCTTGGCCAGGTCCGGGTCGACGTCGTAGGGCTCGGCGGGGAAGCCGAACGTCATCCGCAGGAAGTTCTCCACCAGGCCCAGCGAGTTGTCCGGGTACAGGAACGGCTGACCGACCGACTTCTTGTACGCGTACGCGGCGATCGTCGGCAGCTTCGCGAGCAGGCGGAGCGTGCTGATCTCCACGTGGTCCTCGTCGAAGGGGTCCAGCGAGTCCTGGTAGAAGGTCGACAGCGCGCTGACGGCCGAGGAGAGCACCGGCATGGGGTGCGCGTCCCGCGGGAAGCCGTTGAAGAACTGCTTGAGGTCCTCGTGCAGCAGCGTGTGGCGCCGCAGCTTCTGGTCGAAGGCGGCCAGCTCGTCGGCGGTCGGCAGCTCGCCGTAGATCAGCAGGTAGGTGACCTCGAGGAAGCTGGACTTCTCCGCGAGCTGGTCGATCGGGTAGCCGCGGTAGCGCAGGATCCCCGCATCCCCGTCGATGTAGGTGATCGCCGAGGTGCACGAGGCGGTGTTCACGAAGCCGATGTCCAGCGCGACCTTGCCGGTCGTCGCCAGCAGCTTGCTGGTGTCGAGGCCCGGCGCGCCCTCCGCGGCCGGAACCTCCCGGAGGGGAAGCTCGCCGCCACTCCAGCGCAGGGCTACGTCGTCGGTGCTCGCTGATTCGCTCATCAGATCGGCACGTTACTGGTTGCCGAGAGGTCGCGGGAGGCTGACGGGCGTGTCCCGCCGGCGTGCCGCGGTCGGTGCCAGGGGCGGGGCCCTCGGCGGGGGGATGAGGTTCGAGGCCGGTGCCGGTCACCGGGGGAACGGCGTCCCCCGACGGGGTACCGGTCACGCTCCGCCGTCAGGACGGCCGCACAGGTCGGGCGAACACGTTCACCTGGCCGAGGTAGCCGGCCGGCAGGGGGAAGGGCAGCACCTGGCCGTCGCTCTCGGCGAGGGCGCTGAACTCGAAGTCCCCCGCGCGGCTCAGCAGCGCGATCGACTCCTCCTGCGTCCAGCCGTGGTCCGCCGCGGCCACGGGCGTGTACTCGTAGACGACGGTGGGCCGGACCGCGGCGATGAACTCCAGGGCGCCGCGGAGCACGCTCGGTTCATGGCCCTCGACGTCGATCTTGACCAGCGTGACGCGGTCGAGCTCGCCGGCCGCGTGCAGCGTGTCCAGCCGGACCGCCGGGACGGTCACCTGCCGGCACTCGTTGAGCAGGCTGAAGGAGTGCCGTCGCGCGGAGGCGATCGCGCTGTTGCCCGGGGTCGCGTTGAAGACCAGCGGGCCGTCGGTGTCGCTGACCGCGGCGTTGCAGAGAGTCACGTTCGCGGCGTCGTTGAGCGCCATGGTGGAGGCGGCCAGCCGCATCGTCTCCGGCGAGGGCTCGAAGGCGAGGACCTGGCCGGACGGCGCCAGGTGCGCGGCCATGCTCGCCGCCACCACGCCGATGTTGGTGCCCACGTCGACATAGTCGCCCGGACGCCGGGAGAGCTCGCTCCGGAGCGCGTCGATGAGGGTGCTGTTGCACGCCGGGTCGACGGCGTGCAGCGCAGACGGCCAGTCCCGGGCATCCCCGAGGTACCGGATGCCGCCGGCCTGGGTGCCGGTGAAGTACCGCCGGTCCGCGGGGACGCCGGCGCGGCTGCGCTCGAAGTCCTGGACGAACCGACCGTCCACCCGGGAGACCAGGTCGGTGCGGCGCCCCGAGCGCTGGAACTCCGCCTCCGTCAGCGCTGCCCACATGGCGCTGTGGTCCCCGATCTGCCCTTGCAGGTCGGCGAGGACCTCCCGGCAGTCCGCGAGGCGGAGCCGGCTCAGCGCCGGCTGGTCCGCGCCGGCGCTGACCGGGAGGTCGAACACCCAGGTCGCCAGGGCGCGTCCGTCGTGCCACCAGCGGTGGCGGGGGACGACGGCCAGCCACGGTTCGGGCAGCAGCATCGCCGGGTCGTCGGCGGTCACCAGCTCCAGGTCGATGTCCGGTCCGGCGGCGAGGGCGGTCTCCAGCAGCGGGACGGCGCGGTCGAGGTCCGCCTCGGGCACCGCCACCATGGCCTGCTGGGCCACCCCGGCCGCCAGGACCTCCCGGAGGGCCTGCACCGTCGCGCCCACCTCCGCCGGGTCGAGGACGGGAGCGGCCAGGGCGACGGGGTACTCACGCGTCCAGACGTCCAGCTCCTGCGCCAGCCGCTCCCGGACGGCGGGGCCGTGCGCCCGCTCGGGCAGGCCCAGGGAGCGGGTCTCCGGCGTCGGCCGGAGGAGCTCCACGAGGGCGGCCACCGACAGGTGGGCGGCCTCGAGCGCGGCGCCGTGGTCGGGGGTGTCGATGAGCTGGTGCACCCGACCCGCTGCCTCGAGCAGGGCCCGGGCCTGGGCCCGCCGTGCGTGCCCCGGCCCGGCCAGGAAGCCGTTGCGCGCGCCCCAGTCGGCCAGCCGTGACCAGTCGCGTTCGCCCCGGCCGACGTAGCGCGGGTTGGACGAGTTCTGCCCGCCGTGGGAGCGGAACCGGCTCAGGGAGCGGGGGGTGTAGTAGGCCGGGCCCTTGGCGAGCAGGTGCAGCCAGAGCTGGACGTCGTTGAGCACGTCGACGGTGCGGCCGTCGATCATCCAGAGCTCCTCGGGGTCGACCTCCTCGCGGCGGAACAGCACCGTGGTGGGCTCACCGATCACGTTCGCGCAGTTCAGCAGGACGAGGTCGCCCAGCGGCGGGCCCTCGACCAGTCCCGGCCGGTCCATCAGCTTGGGGAACTCGTGGCCGGGCACGGGCTTGCCGTCCTCGCCGATCAGCACCCGGTGGGAGAAGGCCATCGTCGCCTCGGGGAAGGACTCCAGGCCGCGGACCAGCTCACGGACGCAGTCGGTCCCGAGCACGTCGTCGTGCATGAGGAACTTGATGTACTCACCCCGCGCCTCGGCCAGCAGCCGACGGGGGTTCTCCAGCGGGCCGATGTTCGGGTCGAACCGGAGCACGCGGACCCGTGCGTCCTCGGCCGCTACCGACGCCAGGATCTCGGCCGTGCGGTCGGTCGACCCGTCGTCGCCGACGATCACCTCGATGTTGCGGTGGCTCTGCCCGAGCGCGGACCGCAGGGCCGCCCGGAGGAACCGTTCGCCGTTGTACGTCGGTACGAGGATGCTCACCAGGGGATCGGTCGGGACGGCGGCGTCCGGGTCGCGTCCGGCCGCCCGGGCGGCCTCCAGGACGCGGCGCCTGGTCTCCAGCTGCGCGTCGACGCCGTAGGCGCGCCGGGTCGTCCGCAGGCCGGCCTGGGCGATCCGGCGCACGCCGTCGGGCTCGGACACCATGTCGAGGATCCGTGACGCGATGTCGGCGGCGTCCGCGCGCGGCATGTGCATGTCACGGCCGTCGGTGTAGAGGCGGTTCTGGTCCAGCGGGTCGGTCGCGACCAGCGCGACCCCGCACAGGGCCGCCTCGACGCAGGAGCCGGTGGGGAAGCCGTCGAAGGCGCCGGGGGCGAGCCGCCCCGGCGCCGTCGGGGAGACGATGACGTCCATGCCCTCGTAGAAGGCGCGCAGCTCGGGAGTGCTCAGCGTGGCCGTGAAGCTCAGGGGGAGATCCGAGTCCTCCGCGCCGACGTCGGCCGGACCGAACCCACCGACGACATGGCCCCGGACGGGGAGACCGGCGTCCGTGAGCCGGCGCATGGTCTGCAGGAAGACCGGCCATCCCTTGTCCGAGCCGTCGGAGGTGTAGCGGAACGCGACGAAGCAGATGTCCAGGACGGGCTTCCCGGTGCCGAAGTAGTTCGTGCGCAGCCCCGGACCGGGCCTGAGGTAGCCGGGGTCGACGGTCACGCCCAGGATCTCGGTGACCGGGACGGACCCGCCGGTCCTCGCGGTGACGAGCTCGGTCACCACCGGCTGGGTCGTGATCACGTGCTTGAGCTGTGGTGAGGCGAGGACCCGCTTCAGCATCCGCTCCGTGCGGGGCGTGCCCAGGTTCAACCCACCGCCCGGGTACAGCGTCAGCACGAACGGCAGCCCGTCTCGCTCCATGTCCGCCAGGAAGTGCGCGGCGTTGTTGAGGAACATCACCGACGCGCACTCGAACTCCGCGAACCGGCGGGTGTCGTACGGCGAGATCTGCCGGTGCGTCTCCGGGTGGAGGGTCGCGTACTCGGCGACCAGCGGCCGTAGGTCCGAGACCGTCGTCATCACCTCGGCGACGACACCGTGCCGGAGCATCCAGTCGAACTCCGCGATCCGGAACCCGGTTCCCTTGGTGGGGAAGTAGTCGTCGAGCACCACGATCCCGCGGGCCCCGTCCGGTGCGGCCACGGAGGCCGGGGGCTCGGCGGCCGACTCGTCCGCGGGATCGTCCGAGGCGCCGGTGGCCGCACCCAGCTCCCGGACGACGCCGGGCGCCAGCAGGTGCAGGTGGCCCGACACGAGGGAGCCCACGCGCTCCCGGGGCGCCCGGTGCGCCGGCGCGGCGCCCGGCAGCAGTCCCACCGGCCCGTAGCCGCTCACGGCCAGGGCGATCAGCCAGTCGTGGTCCGTCGTCTCGAAGATCTCCGGGTGGAGCCGTTCCAGCACCTCGGCCCGGTACGTGGCGCGGCTCCACGTCACCGCGACGTCCCGCTGCACCAGGCGCCCGGCGGTTGCCTCGACGTGGCCGCCGCGGTCGCCGTCGTGGCCGGGTGCGCCCGTCGCCGCCATGGACAGGTGCGGGTGCGTGTCCAGCAGCTCCACCTGACGCCGCAACTCGTCGGTCGACGACCACTCGTCGTCGCCTGCGAGCACGGCGACGTAACGGCCGCGGCACGCGGCGAACCCGCGGTGGAGGCCCAGCGCGGCGCCGGGCTCGGTCTCGCCGGTGACGACACGCACCTCGACGGCCACCCGCTCCGACCACGCCGCGACCCCCGGCCGCGTCCGGTCACCGGACGCCTCGTCGACGACGACGACCTCGATGGCCTCGTCGAGCCGCTGGCTGCGGACGGACTCCAGCGCGCGCTCGAGGAGCTCGCCGTCGTCGTGGTTGACCAGGAGCACGCTCACACGGGGAGCAGTCATGCGCGGTGTTCGCCTTTCGAGGAGCAGGGCGGGAGGACGGCGAGGACGCGGTCCCCGCGCTCGTCCCGGGAACGGAACGGGCACGGGGGGAGCCCGGGGCGCGTGGGTCCGGGGCGGGTGGGTCGCGGTCGGCCAAGATGGGTCTGGACACGTCCGAGGGGCGGGCGAGGTCGGACAACCCTGGGGTGGCAGTGCGACGACTGGTCGTGATGGGCGCGGGCGGGCACGCGCGCGAGGTGCTCGACGTGCTGGAGTCCCTCCCCGACGCGCCGGCCCAGGAGCGGACGACGGTCTTCGCCGAGCCGGGGTGGACCACCGCGGTGGCAGCGGCGCTGGTCCGGGACCGGGGCTACGAGCTGGTCGAGGCCTTCCCGGTGGACGCCACCCACTACCTCCCGGCGGTCGGTGACCCGGCGCTGCGGCGACGGTTCGTGGCGCTCGCCGAGGGCCGGGGCCTGGAGCCGGCCCAGGCGGTGAGCCCGCTGAGCACCGTCCCGGACGCCGTGCGGACGGCGCCCGGCCTGGTGATCTTCCCCCGGAGCCACATCAGCACGAACGTCGCGCTCGGTCGCCACTGCCAGATCAACACGGGCTGCTCGCTGAGCCACGACGTCCGGCTCGGCGACCAGGTGTCGTTGAGCCCCGGCGTGCTGCTGGCGGGCGGGGTCGTGGTCGAGGACGACGTGTTCCTCGGGATCGGCGCCGTCGTGCTGCCCGACCGCCGGATCGGGCGCGGTGCCGTGGTGGGTGGGGGAGCGGTGGTCGTCCACGACGTCGCCCCGGGGACGACGGTCGCCGGCAACCCCGCGCGCCCGCTGGGTCCCGGCTGAGCGCACCGCGCGCTCGGCCACGACCGGCAGCGCTGGATTCACGGCACCGCTCGGGGCGCGGTCACCGCAGCGCTGCCGGTGCGCTCCGCCACGCTGTCTGCCAGTGTCTCCCGGGGGTGCGGGATGCCGTCCACGACGGCGGGAGTGGTCGCCGGCCGGGGCCGGACGCGGCTGCCGGCGCCTCGCGGCGCCGTCGTGACGGCGCTGCGCACCAGGTCCCGGATCCGCTCCAAGGCGTTCGCGCTGATGTCGTTGGCCATGGGGAGGCCGACGATCCGCTGGGACAGCGACTCGGTGACCGGCAGGTCGCCCACCCGTCGGGTGGACGCGAGCGCCGGGAGCTGGTGCATCGGTGGGTCGAAGTACGCGCGGACCTCGATCCGGGCGTCGTGCGCCTTCTGCATCAGGTGGTTGCGCGTCTCCGGGGTGGGCAGCGCGGCCGGGACGAACTGGAACGTCGACCCCGCGGAGCCCGCCTGGAACGCGACGCCGGTGGGTTCGAGCTCGGCGCGCAGCCAGGCGGCCGCCGCGCGGCGGTGGGCCAGCACCTCGTCGAAACGGTCGAGCACCGCCAGGCCCACGGCTGCCGTCAGCTCCGGCATCTTGCCGTTGATCCCCAGGTGTCCGGTCACCGAGCGGGTCTGGTCGAACCCGAAGTTGATGAGCTCGCCCAGTGCGTCGAGGACCGCAGCCGAGCGGGAGGTGACGAGGCCGCCCTCGCCGATCGCGAACGGCTTCGTGGCGTGGAAGCTGAAGACCTCCGCGTCACCCTGGTCGCCGAGCGGGCGGCCGTCCTCGTCGACGGCGCCGAACCCGGCCGCGGAGTCGACGACGACCGGCACGCCCAGGTCGAGCGCCGCGGCGGCCAGGGAGGTGCGGCGCGCCCGGCTGGGGGCGGTACCGAAGGTGGAGCACTGCAGCACCCCGGCGAGGGCGCCGCGCAGGCCGCGCAGCCGGGCGAGCGACTCCCGGGAGGGCTGCCAGTCGTCCGGGTCGATGTCGACGAACACCGGCTCGAACCCTGCCCAGACGACCGCGTTGACGCTGGCGACGAAGGTGAACGAGGGCACCGCGACCAGCCTGCGCTCGCCCTGCGGGGTGCCGAGGCAGGCGCGCAGCGCCACCATCAGCCCGGACGTCGCGTTGTTCACCGCCACACCGGGGTGCTCGAGTCCCAGGCGGTCGGCGCACGCCCGCTCCAGCCGCGCCACGCACGGACCGCCGTTGGAGAACCAGCGAAGCCGCTCGGCCTCGGCGAACCAGGGCTCGACCTCGCGCAGGCCGGGCAGCTCGGGAGCCTGGAATCGGATCAGCTCGTGTGCGACCACCGGGTGCGCTCCTCACGTGACAGGGCCCGCCCGGGGCGGACACCCGTGGCGCCCGCCGACGGTCCCGACGGCGTGCCCGGCTCGGGTGCTGTGGAGCGCGCATCGACCACACGGGGGCCGGGGGAGCTCCGGGCGGGGTACTCCCGGCCCGACTCCGGACGGGAGGATCCTCACCCCCGCGACGGGCCGTTCCCTCCCGCGACTCGCCGTCACGGTTCGGTTGCGCAGCGACTCGAGGGCTCGGAGATGCCACCGGCCTCAGGAGTCCCAGCCGTCCCGGGCCGGCGCCGCGCCGGCCCGG
>NZ_JBJHAK010000035.1:0-31627 GCF_054050975.1 Blastococcus sp. SYSU DS0828
CCCCCCCCCCCCCCCCCCCCCCCCCCCCCCCCCCCCCCCCCCCCCCCCCCCCCCCCCCCCCCCCCCCCCCCCCCCCCCCCCCCCCCCCCCCCCCCCCCCCCCCCCCCCCGCCCCCCCCCCGCCCCCCCCCCCCCCCCCCCCCCCCCCCCCCCCCCCCCCCCCCCCCCCCCCCCCCCCCCCCCCCCCCCCCCCCCCCCCCCCCCCCACCGGCGGGCCCCAGCACCGCCCAGCCTGCACCGGCTACCAGCAGCACGGCCACCGCTCCGGCGAGCACTGCGACGAACGGGCGACGATGCACGGCTCAGAGCCTGCGCTCCACCGGTGACGGCGTCGTGAGAGCCGGATGAGAGAGCTCTCATCCGGCCGCGCCCGTCACCCCAGGTCGGTGACCGCCGTGACGACCAGCAGGTCCGCACCGTGCGTACCGGCGACGTCCACGCCCGCGGGCCGGGGCTCGTACCCCGGCAGACCGGTGAGCCCGTCGCTGGCGTCCGCGGCGCGCAACCGCACCGGCCCGTCGCCCTCGACCGTGAAGGCGGCCTGCAGCCCGTCGGGGGGCGGCGCGTGGAAGGTGATCCGCAGCCCCGACTCCCCCAGCGCGGCGTCGGGCACGCCGCGGCCGCCGAACCGGCCGCGGACGACGGTGCCGCCCTCGGCGGTGAGGTCCAGCTGGACCAGCCGGACCCCCGCCCGCTGCGGCGTGACCCGGACGGTGATCTCCCGCCGTTCGCCGAGGACCTGGTCGGAGACGACGACGACCTCCGGCGCCGGCAGGTCGGCGGTTTCGGCAGGTCCGGTGAGCAGATCGCGGCCGGCGAGGTACGGGAGGTCCGCGCCCAGGGTCCCGGGGCCGTCGACGAACCGCCCGGTCCACTCGCCCGGCGTCGTCTCGGTGGTCACCCACCGCGCCCGGTCCCGGTCGGTGTCCAGCACGTAGGCCAGCCGGCTGGGCACCGGGTGGTCGGCGTCGAAGCGGTCGACCGCCAGCCCCGCGGCCACGCAGGCCCCTGCGGCTCCCAGCGCGACGGCCGGGACGGCGGCCGCCGCCAGCCGGTCGCGCGCCCGGGGCGGCGCGGCGGGGTCGGGGAACAGCAGTTCCAGCGCCGGCAGCAGGGCCAGCGCGCCGAGCACGACGACGACCGACGGCGCGAGCACCTGCGACATGCCGAGCGCGGGGAGGAAGAGCGCGGCGGTCGGGGCGAGGACGAGGACCGCCGTCGCGCCGGTGAGCGACGCGGCGACGGCGCACACCGCGCGCGAGCGGGCGAGCACGGCGACGGTGCCGCTGAGCGCACCGACCAGGGCCGGCCAGGCCGCGAGGTAGGAGCCGCCCGGCGCCACCGCGGCGAGCACCGCCGCCACCACGGCGAGCCAGAGCAGCGCGCCCGCGGCCAGCGGGGCCGCGCCGACCGGCCGGCGCAGCAGCGCGTACCAGATCAGGACGACGGCCAGCACAACCGCGACGGCCGCCAGCCGGAACCAGCCCGGCCGCCAGGGGTCGAGCATCGTGGCGTACCCGGGGCGGAGGACGACCAGCGCCTCCCACAGCCCCTGCGCGGCCAGCGGCCCCGCCACGAGCGGGACGAGCGCCAGCGCGGCGGCCCCGGCGGTGCGCCGCGGGGGGCTGATCCCCCGGCGGCGCAGCGTCCAGGTCAGGCCGGCGACGGCGACCAGCGCCGCACCGGCCAGCGGCCACACCAGCGAGCCCGGGTAGCGCACCAGCAGCCCGGGGAGCGGGAAGTAGGTCGCGTCCTCGGCGGCGGGCTCGGCGAGGACGGCCAGGTCCCGGTCGCCCAGCTCCCGGGCCAGCGCCAGGGTGTTGTCGCCGAGGGCCTGCAGGCTGCCGCGGTCCAGCCGCTCGGGGGTGTCCTGCGGCGAGTGGTAGGCCGCGGCGCCGTCGATGAAGGCGGTGTTCATGCCGGTGTAGCCGCCGTCCTCGAGCAGCACGCTGAAGTCGGTGTCGTTGGGCAGCGCCCGGTAGACCTCGACGGCGAAGCTGCTGGCGACCGGGTGGGGGGCGGCGTCGGCGAACGCCGCCGCGAGCTCGGCGTTCCCGAGCGACGTCTCGAACATGATCGGTGGGCCGCCGGTGCCGCGGGCCTCCAGGTTGAGCGCCACCCCGCCGCCGGCCAGCGGGTGCGAGGCGACGAACGCCTCGGCTCCGCACAGGCAGGCCTCCTCGGCGTCGGTCAGGACGGCGACGACGTCGTTGCGCAGCTGCGGGCCCTCGGTCAGCGCCCGGACGGACTCCAGCAGCGCGGCCACCCCGGCGGCGTCGTCGGCCGCCCCCGGCCCGTGCTCCACCGAGTCGTGGTGCGCCACCAGGTACAGCCGGCCGGTGGGGTCGGCCCCGGGCAGGACGGCGACCACGTTGCGCACCCGCGCCATGCGGGCCTCCCCCGCGCCACCGGCCCGGGCGCCGACGGCGTTCTGCACGCGGGTGTCCAGACCGAGGTCGGTCAGGGCGCGCACGAGCCCGTCGACCACCTCGTCGCTCTCCGGGCTCCCCGCCACGTGCGGCTCGGCCGCGATGCGCTCGACGTGCGCGAAGGCCCGGGCCGCGCTGAACTCCGTGGCCGGGGCGCCGGCCGGGCGCGGGTCCGGCGGCCGGAGCCCTGCCACGGTCCAGCCGGTGAGCGCCAGCAGCAGCGCGACGACGGCCAGCCCGACGAGCCGGCCGGGGCGGGACGGACGCTCGGCGGGCACGCGACCTCCTTGGACGGCGACCCGCGCACCTTAGGGCGCGGGCGCCTCCCGGCCGTGCAGCACCGCCCGCGGCGCGCCGTCGCCGGCTGGTTGACTGCTGCCATGACCAGCGCCGCAGCATCCCGCGCCGTCCTCGTCACCGGCGCCTCCCGCGGCATCGGGCGAGCGATCGCGCACGCCTTCGCCGCCCGGGGGGACCGGGTGGCGGTGCACTCCGGCAGCTCCCGGGAGGCGGCCGAGCGGGTCGCCGCCGAGCTGCCCGGGGCCGGGCACACCGTCGTGCAGGCGGACGTGGCCGACGCCGAGGCGGTCGGGGCGATGGTCGACGACGCGGCGACGGCGCTGGGCGGGCTGCAGGTGCTCGTCAACAACGCCGGCGTCTACACGCCGCACCCGCCGCTGGAGACGTCCTGGACCGACTGGCAGGCGGCCGTGGCGCGCACGCTGCAGGTGAACCTGGTCGGCGCGATGCACGCCACCTTCCGTGCGGTGCCGCACCTGGTCGCGGCCGGTGGCGGCGCCGTGGTGAACGTGACCAGCCGGGGCGCCTTCCGCGGCGAGCCGGGCACACCGGCCTACGGCGCGGCGAAGGCGGGCCTGAACGCCTTCGGGCAGTCGGTGGCCCAGGCCCTGGCCCCGCACGGGATCAGCGTGGGCAGCGTCGCCCCGGGGTTCGTGCAGACCGAGATGGCGCGCGAGATCCTCGACGGGCCCAGCGGCGACGCCGTCCGCGCGCAATCCCCCTACGGGCGGGTGGCGCGACCGGAGGGGGTCGCCGCGGCCGTGCTCTGGCTGGCGTCCCCGGAGGCCCGCTTCTCCACCGGCACGATCATCGACGTCAACGGGGCCAGCTACCTGCGCAGCTGACCTGCGCGCCTCAGTTCAGCGTGCCGAGCCAGTTGGTGAGCAGCTGCGCGCCGGCGTCGCCGCTCTTCTCGGGGTGGAACTGGGTGGCCGACAGCGCGGCGTTCTCCACACCGGCGACGAACCGGTCGCCGTGCTCGGCCCAGGTGACCAACGGCGGCGCCAGCGGCGAGGGCACGCCGTCCTGGCCCAGCGGGAAGGTGCGCACCCCGTAGGAGTGCACGAAGTAGAAGCGCTGGTCCGCGAGCCCCGCGAACAGCACGCTGTCCTGCGGCGCCTGGACGGTGTTCCAGCCCATGTGCGGCAGCACCGGCGCCTCGAGCGGCTCGACGACGCCGGGCCACTCGCCGCAGCCCTCGGCGTCCACGCCGTGCTCGACACCGCGCTCGAAGAGGATCTGCATGCCGACGCAGATGCCGAGCACCGGACGGCCACCGGCGAGGCGGCGGCCGATGATCCGGCGCCCCTGGACGGCGTCCAGCCCGGTCATGCACGCGGCGAACGCGCCCACGCCGGGGACGACCAGCCCGTCGGCGTCCAGCGCCGTCTGGAAGTCGTCGGTTACCGTCACCTCGGCCCCGACCCGCTGCAGCGCACGCTCGGCCGACCGCAGGTTGCCCGAGCCGTAGTCGAGGACCGCCACCTTCTTCACGCCTGCCACGCTACCGACCAGCGCCGGAGCCCCTCGATGTGTTCCCGGGCAGCGCCGGCTCAGACGAGCCGCAGGATGCCCGCCGCGCTGGCCAGCAGGGCCGCGATCAGCAGGATGGCGGCGAACGCGACCTGCGGCCCGGTGCGCCGGCCGTCGGCGGTGTCCGCCCGCCAGATGCTCCACGCGCCACCGAGCAGGAAGCCGCCGAGCAGCAGGAGGGGCAGCCCCGAGCTCACCGCCGGCCGCGCAGGATCACAGGGCGCCCTTGGTGGAGGGGACGTCGGTGACCCGCGGGTCGATCGCGACGGCCGCACGCAGCGCCCGCGCCAGCGCCTTGAACTGCGCCTCCACGATGTGGTGCGCGTCGCGCCCGGCGTACAGCACCCGCACGTGCAGGCTGATCCGCGCGTTGAACGCGAAGGACTCCAGCACGTGCTTGGTCAGCGAGGTCGGGTAGTCCGGCCCGATCATCGGCGTCATGTTCTCGGGCTCGGCGTGCACGAAGTACGGCCGGCCGGAGAGGTCGACCGCGGCCTGCGCGAGAACCTCGTCCATCGGGATGGTGGCGTCGCCGTAGCGGGTGATGCCCCGCTTGTCGCCCAGCGCCTCGGCGAACGCCTGCCCCAGCGCGATGGCGACGTCCTCCACCGTGTGGTGGGCGTCGATGTGCAGGTCACCGTCGGCCCGCACGGTCAGGTCGATGCCGCTGTGCTTGGACAGCGCGGTGAGCATGTGGTCGTAGAAGCCCACGCCCGTGCTGACCGAGCTGCTGCCGGTGCCGTCGAGGTCGAGCTCCACCACGAGCTTGGTCTCGCTGGTCTGGCGCTCGACGCGTGCGGTGCGGGTCATGGGCGTCAGTCTCCCAGAGTCGTGCGGTGGGCCGGCGCGACCTCACCCAGGGCGGTGAGGAAGGCGTCGGTCTCCTCGGCGGTACCGGCGGTCACCCGCAGCCATCCCGGGAGACCGACGTCCCGCACGAGCACCCCCCGGTCCAGCAGCGCCCGCCAGGCGGCGGGCGCGTCGGCGAAGTGCCCGAAGAGGACGAAGTTGGCGTCGCTGGGCACGCTCGTGAGCCCCAGGCCCGGCAGCGCCGCCACGATGCGGTCGCGCTGCGCCTTGACCGCGTCGACGGTCGCCAGCAGGGCATCCGTGTGCGCCAGCGCGGCCCGGGCGGCGGCCTGGGTGAGCGAGCTCAGGTGGTAGGGCAGCCGCACCAGCTGGATGGCGTCCACGACGGCCGGGTCCGCGGCCAGGTAGCCCAGCCGCAGCCCCGCCATGCCGAAGGCCTTGCTCATCGTCCGGCTCACGATCAGCCGGGGCCGGCCGGGGAGCAGGGTGAGCGACGACGGGGTACCGGTCCGCGCGAACTCCGCGTACGCCTCGTCGACGACGAGCACACCGTCGGTGGCGTCGTAGAGGGCGGCCACCGTGTCCAGGTCGACCGCGGTGCCGGTGGGGTTGTTCGGGCTGGTCACGAAGACGACGTCCGGCCGCACGTCGCGCACCTGCGCCACGGCGGCCTCTGTGTCGATCGTGAAGTCGGCGGCCCGGTGCCCGTCGACCCACGACGTGCCGGTGCCGGCCGCGATGATCGGGTGCATCGAGTACGACGGCGTGAACCCGAGCGCAGTGCGCCCCGCTCCCCCGAACGCCTGCAGGATCTGCTGCAGCACCTCGTTGGAGCCGTTGGCCGCCCACACCTGCGCCGGCTCCAGCGGCCGGCCGCCGGTCCGGGACAGGTAGGCGGCGAGGTCGGCCCGCAGCGCCACGGCGTCCCGGTCGGGGTAGCGGTTGAGCTCCAGCGCCGCGCGCCCGAGCGCCTCGCCGAGGTCGGCGAGCAGCTCGGCCGGCAGCGGGTGCGGGTTCTCGTTGGTGTTGAGCCGGTGGGTGGCCGGCAGCTGCGGGGCGCCGTAGGGCGTGCGGCCGCGCAGCTCCGGCCGCAGCGGGAGCTCCTCGAGCGACGTCACGGGCGCTGCCGAACCCGCACCGCGGCCGCGTGCGCCGGGAGGTCCTCGGCGCCGGCGAGGGCGTCGATGTGACGGGCGACGTCGGCCAGCGCCTGCTCGTCGTACTCGACGACGTGGATGCCGCGCAGGAACGACTGCACGCTCAACCCGCTGGAGTGCCGCGCGCACCCGCCGGTCGGCAGCACGTGGTTGGACCCGGCGCAGTAGTCGCCCAGGGAGACCGGCGACCAGGCGCCGACGAAGATCGCGCCCGCGTTCCGCACCCGCATCGCGACGGCACGCGCGTCGCGGGTCTGAATCTCCAGGTGCTCGGCGGCGTAGGCGTCGACCACCCGCAGCCCGGCGTCCAGGTCGTCGACCAGGACGATGCCGGACTGGCTGCCGTCCAGCGCGGTGGTGATCCGCTCGGAGTGCTTGGTGGCGGCCACCTGCCCGGGCACCAGGGCCAGCACGGCGTCGGCCAGCTCCTCGCTGTCGGTCACCAGCACCGCGCCGGCCAGGGGGTCGTGCTCGGCCTGGCTGATCAGGTCGGCGGCGACGTGGGCGGGGTCGGCGGTGTCGTCGGCGAGGATCGCGACCTCGGTGGGGCCCGCCTCGGAGTCGATGCCGATCAGCCCGCGCAGCAGCCGCTTCGCGGCGGTCACGTAGACGTTGCCGGGACCGGTGACCATGTCGACCGGCTCGCACGAGCCGGCGCCGTACCCGAAGACGGCGATGGCCTGGGCACCCCCGACGGCGTAGACCTCGGTGACGCCCAGCAGCGCGCAGGCGGCCAGGACCCCGGGGTCGGGCAGGCCACCGTTGTCCCGCTGCGGCGGGGAGGCCACCGCGATCGACTCGACGCCGGCGATCTGCGCGGGGACCACGTTCATCACGACGCTGGACAGCAGCGGCGCCAGGCCGCCGGGCACGTACAGCCCCACGCGGCGGACCGGGAGCCAGCGCTCGGTGACCGTGCCGCCGGCCGCGACCTCCGTGGTGACGTCGGTGCGCCGCTGGTCGCCGTGCACCTTCCGCACCCGGGCGATGGCCTCCTCCAGGGCCTCCCGCAGCGTCGGGTCGCACTCGGCGAGCGCGCGGTCGAGCGCCTCCTGCGGCACCGCGAAGTCCTCGGCGTCCACGCCGTCGAGGCGGGCGGTGATCTCCCGCACCGCCTGGGCGCCGCGGATGCGCACGTCCTCGCAGAGCGGGCGGACGGTGGCGAGCACCGAGTCGATGTCGGTGGCGGCGCGCGGCAGCAGCCCGGTGAGCTCCCGGACGCCGGGCAACGCGTGTCCGCGCAGGTCGATGCGTGCCAGCACGGGAGGCCTCCGGGGTCGGATCGGTGGTACGACGCGGATCCCAGGGTATCCAGCGCCCCGCGACGGGCCCGGGGCGCCCACACGGGCAGGCGGCCGGGGGGCCGTACGCTTCCCCGGATGGGTGAGCTGATCCCGCTGTTCCCGCTGGGACGGCCCCTCTTCCCCGGGGTCGTGCTGCCCCTGCAGATCTTCGAGCCCCGCTACCGGCGCCTGATGCGCGACCTGATGGACCTGCCCGAGCTCGGCGACCGCAGGTTCTTCGGGGTCGTGGCGATCCGGCAAGGGTGGGAGGTCGAGCGGGTGGCCCCCGCGGCGGCGCTCTACGACATCGGGTGCACCGCGCGGCTGCAGCGCGTGCAACCGCAGTCCGACGGCGGATTCCGCATCGTGACCGTCGGTGGTGAGCGGTTCCGGCTGCTCGACGTCGTGGTCGGCGACGACCCGCCCTACCTGCAGGCGGAGGTGGAGTGGCTGGCCGAGGAGGAGGCCGCGGAGGAGGCCGCCGGGGACGCCGAGGTGGCCACCGGCGACTCCGCCGGGCTGGCCCCGCCCACGGACGAGCTCGCCAGCTCGGTCGCCCGCGGATCGCTCGACCTCCTCGCGCACGGGGTCGGTGACCTCTTCACCCGGTACGTCGCGGAGGTGGCGGCGCTGGGCGCCGGCGCGCACGGGGACGGCGCGGAGGCCGCGGTGCGGCTCGCGGCGGCGTCCGACGACCCGACCGCGCTGTCCTGGCTGGTCGCCTCCTCGGCGCTGCTGACCACCGAGGACCGGCAGGCGCTGCTGGCGGAGTCCGCGACCCGCCGCCGCCTGGCCGCGGAGTCCCGGTTGCTGCGCCGGGAGCTGACGCTGCTGCAGACCCTCGGCGCGGTCCCGGCGCCGCTGCAGCAGTTCGCCGTCCCGATGACGGTGAACTGACCCGTCAGGCCGGCGGCGCGTCGGCCCGGGCGCCGGCGTCGAGCACGGCGGACCCCAGGAAGTGGCAGGCGTTCAGGGCCACCGCCAGGTCCACCCGGTGCGACCGCGCTGCGGGCTGCCGCAGCTCCAGCGCTCGGGACACCCGGTACTTCACCGTGTTGCGGTGCAGCCGCATGATCTCTGCGGTCTCGGTGTAGCTCTCCCCCGTGAGGTAGAAGACCCGCAACGTCTCGCGCAGCACCTGGGACGCATCGTTGTCCACCGCGAGCGGACCGAGCACCTCGTGGATCCACGCCCGCGCGGAGTCGAGATCGCCGGCCAGCATCGACGTGATCGCAACGCCTTCGTCGCCGAAGCCCGTGACGGGCGTGGTGGCGCCCGAGGCCATGGCGACCCGACGGGCCGCCCGGGCCTGTTCGTGGGTGCGCCGGAAGCCGTCCACACCCGACCCGGAGAGCCCCAGGGCGGCCCGGCAGGTGCGCGCCTGCTCGACGAGCCGGCAAATCTGAGTGGTGTCCACCTCCCCCGGCCGGACCGCGAAGGGCAGCCACGCCCAGGCGGTCTCTCGGTCGACCGCCGTCACCAGGGGCGGCCCCGAGCAGCCGGCTCCCGTCGCGACCTTCGACACGACGGAGGTGAGCAACCGGAGCTCGTCCGGCGCCGGCGCCGCGTCCACGGACCAGATGATCATCCCGAGGTGGTGCGCCGTCAGGCGGTAGCCGGTCTCGCGCTCGAAGCGCCCGGGCGCGACCTTCTGCCCGGCCAGCACGTCGTGGATGAGCGCCGCGCGCACGGTCCCCTGCGTGCTCAGCCAGCGTTCGCGTTCGGCCTCGTATGCCTCGAAGACGTACTGGGAGATCCAGTCGATGTACCGCCCGACCACGGTGGCCATGTGGTGCAGGACCTCGAACTTCTCCTCCGCCGTGCAGTCGAGCGCCTGGACGTCGGGGAACATCTGCTCGATGAAGTCGTCCTTGCCGATGCTGTAGGCGCGGACGAGGGAGTTGGCCGGGATCTCCCGCTGGGCCAGCCGCAGGGCGTACTCGACCGCGGCCGTCGTGGGCATCAGGTGCTCGATCGGGATGTGGTTGGTCAGGATGTGCGTGAGCGTCTTGGTGTTGGCGTCCACGCTGGCCCGGAGCAGCTCCATGAACTGCGGGTCCACGTCCAGACTCCTGATGTGCCGGGCGATGAGCTCGGTCATGTCCCGGGCGATCTGGGGCTGACGGCGGTCCAGCCGCCTGCCCGCCTGCGACACCAGGGCGAGCACCCGCTCGCCGCCCTCGGGGCCCGGCGCCCCGTGCCCTGGCCCCGCCGCCGCGCTCATCCCCGCCTCCTGCCGCCGTCCCGTCCGTGCACGTCCGTCCTGCCCCGCGCTCAGCGTGCGACCCGCGACAGGGCCGACCGGGCGGCGTTGTACCCGCACAGCCCGTGGGCGCCGGCGCCGGGCGGTGTGGCCGCCGAGCAGAGGTAGACCCCGTCGACCCCGAGGGAGTAGGGGTCCAGCGCCACCCGCGGGCGGAAGACCAGCTGCAGCGGGTCGTTGGCGCCGGTGACGACGTCCCCTCCGACGTAGTTGGCGTTGTGCGCCTCCAGCCCCGCGGCCGAGGTCACGTGCCGGGCCAGCACGCGCTCGCGGAAACCGGGGGCGAACCGTTCGATCTGCTGCTCGATGGCCCGCGTCGCGTCCCCCGTGTAGCCGGCCGGCACGTGGGCGTAGGTGTACAGCGGGTGGACGTCGCCGGCCGAGCGGCTCGGATCGGCGACGTACTGCTGCCCGACGAGGACGAAGGGACGCTCGGGCATGCGGCCGCGGGTGATGTCCCTCTCCGCCGCGGCGATCTCCTCGAACGTGCCCCCGACGTGGACGGTCCCGGCCCGCCGCGACTCCTCATGGGCCCACGGAACGCCGCCCTGGACGGCGAACTCGACCTTGAACGACCCCGGCCCGTGCCGGTAGCGGGTCAGCGCGCGCGCGACCCGCCGGGGCATCCGGTCGCCGACGAGCCGGGCCGCGGCACGGGGCGCGAGGTCGAGCATGACGATGTCCGGCTCCCCCAGCTCGGCCATCGAGCCGACGGTCACCCCGGTCTCCACCTTCGCGCCGTACCGGGCGAGGAGGGTGGACACCGCCCGGCTGATGGCCGCCGATCCTCCTTCGGCCACCGGCCAGCCGTAGCGGTGCGCGGCGGTGCCGAGGGCCACGCCGATGGCCGACGACGCCGGGGAGCCCAACGGCCGGAAGGCGTGCGCCGCGACGCCGGCGAACAGGGCGCGCGCCTCCTCCGTGGACCAGCGCCGGGCGAGGACCGCCGCCGGGAGCAGGGAGTAGCCGCCGAACCGCGCGAGCTTCACGGGATGCGCCGGGACGTGCAGCAGCGGCTGCAGGAAGTCCTCGGCGATGTCGCCGAAGCGCTCCGTCAGCGGGCCGAAGAGGCTGCGGTACCGGCCGGCGTCGGCGCCCAGGTGGTCGGCGGTCGCGTCCACCGACCGCTGGACGGCGGCGCCGCGGCCGCCGTCCAGCGGGTGGGAGTACTCGATGCCCGCCCACCGCCACGTCAGCCCCTGCGCGCCGAGGTCGAACGCGCGGGAAAACGGGGTGTCCACGGCGAGCGGGTGGAAGCCGGCGCACTCGTCGTGGACCAGACCCGGCAGCGTGAGGGCGCTGCTGCGGGTCCCTCCCCCGATGGTGTCCGCGGCCTCCAGGACCGTGACGTGCACGCCGGCGGCGGCGAGGGTGAGGGCGGCAGCGAGCCCGTTGGGCCCGCTGCCGACCACGACGGCGTCGGTCATGCACTCACACTGGCACGGACGACGGGGTGCGGGTGCTCACCGGCCGGGGTGTAGCCGGGGCTCCGCCACGTGACCGTGTGCGCGATCGGGCCGTTCGGCAGCCAGGGCTGCTCCGCGACCGCGTCGCTCACCTTCCAGTAGCCCCGCTCCACCACGCCCAGCGCCGCGTCGATGACCTTGTACTCCTGCGTCGAGCGGTGGATCGGCTGCGACTCGACCCAGACGACGATGCACTCCCCCGGCTCGAACCCGCAGCGCTTCTGCACGGCCGTGACGGTCTGCTCGTTGTGCAGGTGGGCGTCGCCGAACTGCCAGCCGACCAGCGTGGTGCAGACGAACTCACCCTCCCGGATGCGGTAGTTCTCCATGCGGTCCAGGTGCCGCATCATCAGCGACAGCAGGCCCCGGCCCTGGCTGTGCATCGTCCGCCAGGCCACCGCCTTCTGCATGAAGATCTCCGCGATCTCCTTGCCGAACGCACCGGAGAGCTGGTCGATCTGGTTGGGGTTGAACTTCACCAGGTGCTGGTTCAGCTTGTCCTCGGCCTCGTCGCCCCGGAAGGCCCAGGTGGCCGAGGCCCAGTTGCCGGCGTACTGCCGCATCGACGGCAGGAACGAGACCAGGTCCGGCCGCAGGTTGCCCAGGATGGGGAAGGCCACGAACACGGCGACGATGGGCAGCAGCAGCCACGGCGAGCTGATGTCGCCGATGCCGTAGCCCTCGCCGGCCGGGAAGCCGCCGAACAGCCACGCGGTGGCGAACATGAAGAAGACGTTCCACTCCAGCGGCACCGCCAGGGGGAAGGTCGAGGTGATGAAGATGTGGAACACGATCATCCCGACGATCGCGAGCCAGGTGATCGTGGTGTTGGTCGAGAACAGCAGGACCAGCGGGAGCACCAGCTCGACGACCGTGCCGCCGATGTGCGCGAAGGCCCAGGCGACCTTGGACGGCCGCAGGTCGTTCGGGTAGTCGCGGTACAGCGCCCGCTTGAACCGCAGCGACGTCAGCCAGGGCGTGTTGCTCATCATCGGCGGGACCACGTTGGTGAAGTGGTGCCCGAACTTCGAGACGCCGGCGCCCATCCAGATGGTGACCATGGCGATCTTGGCCGCGATGATCATGTCGACGTGGTTGCCGAGGATGCCGAAGAAGAAGAGCACCGCGATGTACTGCTCGGAGCGAGCCGCCAGGAAGACGACGCGGTCGCGCAGCCCCATCACGATGATGAGCGCCACGAAGGTCAGCAGCGCCCACTGCGGCAGCAGGCCGGCCTCGCTGCCGGGCAGGGCGTCGGTGCGCACCCCGGGGCCGATCAGCAGGAACACCAGCGTGGCCAGGATGCAGAAGTACAGGCCCACGTCGAAAGCGGTGCGGTGGTCACCCGCGGTGAACGGGACCTTGCCCGGCCACGGGGGGAGCCGGAGCGTGCCGCGCTTCGACCAGTAGAGGAAGCCGCCGATGAACGGCTTGAACTTGAAAGCCAGCGGGCCGGAGGACGACGCCCACCCGGTGATCTCGAACAGGATCGTCCAGATGATCAGCTTCTGGTAGACGATCGGCTCGCCCCACCACGCCCCGAGGTCCCCGAAGCCCAGTCCCGGCGTCGTCAGACCGACGACCGCGAACCCGCCGAACACGTAGAAGGCGAGCTTGTAGACGTAGAGCATGTGGTTGGTCTTCGGGCCGCCGAAGCCGTACTCGCACCAGTGGGTGGCGAGCATCCGCATGCGCTCCATGAAGGGCATCGATTCGAACTGCGCCGGGTCCACCGGCGGCATGTCTGCGGTCTTGAAGCCCATGGTTGCTCCTTCGTACGGGCAGGGGTGATCAGCGAGAGGGGTGCTCTCGCTGCTGGCGGACGTGCAGAGGGGCGCGGGAAAGCTGTCGGTCAGGCCGGTTGGGGCTGCAACGACCGGCGGATGGCGGGTTTGTCGGTCTTCCCCACCGGGTTCTTGGGCAGGCCGTCGACGATCTCGATCCGCTCCGGGACCTTCACCCGGGTGAGGTGGCGCCGGCAGTGCTCGAGCAGGTGCTCCTCGGTGACCCGGGCGTCCGGGTAGAGGCTCACGTAGGCCACGGGCGACTCCCCGAGGACGGCGTCGGGTCGGCCCACGACCGCGGCCTCGAGGACGCCGGGCACGGTGGTGAGGACGGCCTCGATCTCCTTGGGGTAGATGTTCTCCCCGCCGCGGATGATCATGTCCTTCACACGGTCGACGATGGTGAGGTAGCCGTCGTCGTCCAGCCGGCCCACGTCGCCGGTGCGCAGCCAGCCGTCGACCAGCGTCTCCGCCGTCGCCTCGGGCCGGCCGAGGTATCCCCGCATGACGGTGGGCCCCGCGATCACGACCTCGCCGATCGCACCGGTGGGCACGGGGGCACCGTCCTCACCCCGGATCTCGATGCGCTGGCCGGGCAGCGCGGGGCCGACGCTCCCGAGCTTGCGCACGCCGTCGACCGGGTTGCACGCCGAGGCGCAGGTGCCCTCGGTGAGCCCGTAGCCCTCGACCATCCGGAACCCGAACCGCTCCTCGCAGCGGTCGAGGAGCTCCGCCGGCACGGGAGCGGCGCCGCAGACGACGAAGCGCAGCGACGAGGTGTCGGGGCGGACGTCGTCGGGCAGCGAGGCCAGCAGCGCGTAGATGGTCGGGACGGCGGAGAAGTACGTCGGCCGCAGCCGCTCCACCTGCTCGAAGAAGCGGCTCGCGGAGAAGCTGCCCACGATGCTCAGCTGCCCGCCGGCCCGGAACGTCGCGAGTGCGCTCACCATGAGCGCGTTGGCGTGGAAGAGCGGGAGCACCAGCAGGCAGTGGTCCCGCTCGGTGAGGGAGAAATGGTCGGCCATGGTGCTCGACATGGCCTCGACGTTGGCGTGGTCGAGCATGACGCCCTTCGGGCGCCCGGTGGAGCCGCTGGTGTAGATCAGCAGGGCCAGGTCGTGCCCTTCCAGGGCGACCGGCGGGAGCTGCGCCCCGGAGCCGGCGACCCGCATGTCGTCGACACCGATCGCCGGCAGGCCGGCCGTCGGCGCACCCGGCCCGAGGTTCACCACGAGCGTGGCGCCCGAGTCGGCGATCTGGTGGTCCGCCTCGCTCGCCGTGAACACCGGGTTCACCGGCGTCGCGGCGCCGCCGAGCCGCCACGCCGCGTAGAGCGCCACGAGGAGCTCGACCCGGTTGGGCAGCATGACGGCGAGGACGTCGCCGCGACCGAACCCGTGCTCCGCGAGCTGACCGGCGAACGCGGCGACCCGGACGTCGAGCTCCGCGTAGGTCAGGGCGACGACCTCGTCGCGGACGCAGGGCGCGTCACCCGAGGATGCCGGCCGGGCCCAGGGCAGGTAACCGAAGCTCATGCGTCGCCGTCTCCTCGGTGGTCGCACGCTGTGATCCGCACCACGCAGATCCTGTGACCGCCGACACTAGGAACGATCCCCCGGCCTGCCCACGGCCTGCGCGCACCAACTTGGCCACGGCCTTTGTGCACCGTGCACGGTGCACAGCGCGGAGCTCAGGCCACGGGAGGCAGTGCGCCGGCCCGGGGGGTGTCTCTCCCGTACCGGCCGAGGCCGTCGTCGGCGGCCACCAGCGCGCAGCCCAGGTAGACGAGCAGCGCGGCGAACGGCGCGGCGGCGAGGCCGGGCAGGGAACCGAGCACCAGCCCCGTGGTGACCTCGGCGCCGACCTGGGAGAGCTGGACCTCGGTGGGTGAGGGCCCGAGCAGCTCCCCGACCTGCCAGGCGAGGACGGCCGCCGCCGACGTACCGGCCACGAGGACCACCAGCATGCCCACCCCCCGGCCGCGGCGGACCTGCCACGCCGCGGCGCCGGCCAGCAGCCCCAGGCCCAGCAGCACGAGCACGAGCACGGTGTCGTCGGCGATCCGCACCTCCGCCGCCGGCGGGCCGACGGCGACCGGGCCGGTCTCGGTCACCTGGAACTCCGCCCGGGGGGCCAGCAGCCACCAGAGCGCACCCGCGGGCAGGCCGGCGAGGACGAGCCCGACCAGGAGCGCGCGGCCCGCGCGCAGGTCCTCCCGGACCTCCGGCCGGCCCCGCCAGTAGGCGTGCGGGGGCACCCCCGGCACGGGCTGGACGGGCAGCGGTGGGGTGCTCACCCCACCAGTGAACAACCTCCCGAGCCCGGCCCCCTGCAGGGGCCCGCCGCGAGCGTGCGAGCGGTGGGGGGCAGGGGGTCCTCTTTCAGAGCAGCGCCACGCTCGTCGGGCCGAGGAGTGCCTTGATGTCGCCCATCAGGGCGGTGCTGGGCTGCACCCGCAGCCCCTGGTCGAGCCGCAGCACCGTCTCCCTGCTGCCGTTCACCAGCTTGAGCCGCACCTCCGTGGTGCCCGGGTGGCTGCCCAGCACCTCCCGCAGCCGCTCCACGACCGGTGGGGTGCACCGGGCGGCGGCCATCGAGACCAGCACGGGCCCGCGCGCGCCCTCGGTGAGCTCCGGGACGATGACCTCCGAGCCGAACAGCGAGGGCTGGTCGTCGCGCCGGCTGATCCGGCCCTTGACCACGACGATCTGGTCGCGGACCACCTTCTCCGAGACCTCGGCCCACGTCTTCGGGAAGAACAGCACCTCGATGCCGGACTCGAGGTCCTCCAGCGTCGCGATCGCCCACGGCGCGCCCTGCTTGTTCGTGCGCGGCGAGACGGCGGTGAGGATGCCCGCGATGGTCACGTTGGCGCCGTCCTCGACCCCGCCCGCGTTGATCTCGGCGATGGGGGTGTCGGCGTTGGCGGCGAGCACGTGCTCGACGCCGTGCAGCGGGTGGTCGGAGACGTAGAGACCGAGCATGTCGCGCTCGAACATCAGCCGCTCGCTCTTGGACCAGTCGGCGGTCGGGATGGTGATGTCGAGGGCGCCGGCGAACGGGTCGTCGGCCGCCCCATCCCCGCCGAAGCTGCCGAACAGGTCGAACTGGCCCTCGGCCTCCTTGCGCTTGAGTCCCATCGCGGAGTCGACGGCCTGGGCGTGGACGGCGACGATGCCCTGGCGGGAGTGGCCGAGCGAGTCGAAGGCCCCGGCCTTGGCCAGGGACTCGATGACCTTCTTGTTGCAGGCGACCGTGTCGATCTTGCGCATGAAGTCGGCGAAGTCCTTGAAGGCGCCCTTCTCCTCGCGCGCCCGGACGATGGACTCCACGACGTTGGTGCCGACGTTGCGCACCGAGGCCAGCCCGAAGCGGATGTCGGTGCCGACCGCGGTGAAGTCCCACGAGGACTCGTTGACGTCGGGCGGGAGCACCTTGATGCCCATCCGGCGGCACTCGGCCAGGTAGATGGGCCGACGGTCCTTGTCGTCCTGGACGCTGGTGAGCAGGCCGGCCATGTACTCGGCCGGGTAGTTGGCCTTGAGGTAGGCGGTCCAGTACGAGACCAGGCCGTAGGCGGCGGAGTGGGCCTTGTTGAACGCGTAGTCGGCGAAGGGGACGAGGATGTCCCACAGGGTCTTGATGGCGGCGCTGGAGAACCCGTTGGCCTTCATGCCGGCCTCGAAGCCGACGAACTCGGCGTCCAGCACCGACTTCTTCTTCTTGCCCATGGCGCGGCGCAGCAGGTCGGCCTTGCCGAGCGAGTAGCCGGCGACCTTCTGCGCGATCGCCATGACCTGCTCCTGGTAGACGATCAGGCCGTAGGTCTGGCCGAGGATCTCCTCCAGCGGCTCGGCCAGCTCCGGGTGGATCGGGGTGATCTCCTGCTGGCCGTTCTTGCGCAGCGCGTAGTTGGTGTGCGAGTTCGCACCCATCGGGCCCGGGCGGTAGAGCGCGCCGACGGCGGAGATGTCCTCGAAGTTGTCCGGCCGCATGAGCCGCAGCAGCGAGCGCATCGGCCCGCCGTCGAACTGGAAGACCCCGAGCGTGTCACCGCGGGAGAGCAGGGCGTAGGTGGCCGGGTCGGTGAGGTCCTTGCTGATCTCGTCGAGGTCGACCGGCTCCTTGCCGTTGATCACGATGTTGCGCAGGGCGTCGTCGATGACGGTGAGGTTGCGCAGGCCCAGGAAGTCCATCTTCAGCAGGCCGAGCGTCTCGCAGGTCGGGTAGTCGAACTGCGTGATGATGGCGCCGTCGGCCTCGCGCCGCATGATCGGGATGCTGTCGATCAGCGGGTAGCGGCCGATGATGACGCCGGCGGCGTGCACGCCCCACTGGCGCTTCAGGCCTTCGAGCTTGCGGGCCTGGTCGACGACCTCGGCCGCCCCGGGGTCGGACTCGTAGCGGGCGCGGAACTCCGCGGCCTCCTTGTAGCGCGGGTGGGCCGGGTCGAAGACCCCCGACAGCGGGATGCCCTTGCCCATGACGTCCGGCGGCATGAGCTTGGTCAGCTCGTCGCCCACCGAGTAGGGCCGGTCGAGCACGCGGGCGGCGTCCTTGATCGCCGCCTTCGCCTTGATCGTCCCGTAGGTGACGATCTGGCTGACCCGCTCCTCGCCGTACTTCTTGGAGACGTACTGGATGACCTCGCCCCGGCGGCGGTCGTCGAAGTCGATGTCGACGTCGGGCATGGAGACGCGCTCGGGGTTGAGGAACCGCTCGAAGATCAGCCCGTGCTGCAGCGGGTCGAGGTCGGTGATGCCCATGGCGTAGGCCGCCAGCGAGCCCGCGGCCGAGCCACGCCCCGGGCCCACCCGGATGCCGTTGTCCTTGGCCCAGTTGATGAAGTCGGCGACCACGAGGAAGTAGCCCGGGAAGCCCATCTGGCAGATGATCCCGACCTCGTAGTCGGCCTGCTTGCGCACGTGGTCGGGGATGCCGTTCGGATAGCGCTTGTGCAGGCCGCGCTCGACCTCCTTCACGAACCAGGAGGTCTCGTCCTCCCCCGGCGGCAGGGGGAACCGGGGCATGAGGTCGGCGCCCTCGGTGAACGTCACCTCGCACTGCTCGGCGACCAGGAGGGTGTTGTCGCAGGCCTCCCGCAGGTCGCCGGTGAACAGCGCCCGCATCTCGGCGGCGGACTTCAGGTAGTAGCCGTCACCGTTGAACTTGAAGCGGTTGGGCTCGTTGAGCCGCGAGCCGGTCTGGATGCACAGCAGGGCGTCGTGGGCCTCGGCGTCCTCCTTGTGCGTGTAGTGCAGGTCGTTGGTGGCCAGCAGCGGGATGCCGAGGTCCTTGGCGATCGCCAGCAGGGCGGGCCGGGTCTTCTTCTCGATGGCCAGGCCGTGGTCCATCAGCTCGGCGTAGAAGTTCTCCCGCCCGAAGATGTCCTGGAAGTCCGCGGCCGCCTGGCGCGCCTTGTCCTCCTTGCCGGCGCGCAGCCACATGTTCACCTCGCCCGACGGGCAGCCGGTGGTGGCGATGAGGCCCTTGCCGTAGCGCTCCAGCAGGTCCCGGTCGAACCGGGGCTTGCGGTACTGCCCCTCGAGGCTGGCCAGCGAGGAGATGCGGAAGAGGTTGTGCATCCCCTCCGTGCTGCGGGCCAGCAGCGTCATGTGGGTGTACGCGGCTTTCCCCCGGTTGGAGCCGCCGTCGCCCTCCTCGTCGATGAGGTTGTCGCCGAAGTCGAAGGGCGCCCGGTCGAACCGCGAGCCCGGCGTGTAGTAGCCCTCCATGCCGATGATCGGCTTCACGCCGGCCGCGTGCGCCTGCTTGTAGAAGTCGTAGGCGCCGAACACGTTCCCGTGGTCGGTCATGGCCAGCGCCGGCATCCCCTGCTCCGCCGCGGCCTTGGTGACCTCAGGCAGCTTCGCGGCGCCGTCGAGCATCGAGTACTCGGTGTGCACGTGCAGGTGCACGAACGAATCGGACGGGCTGCTCACTGTGCGGGATGCTCCTCACGGGTCGTGCGTGCCCGGCCGGCGTCACGCGGCGGGCGACCGGCGGGGAAGACCGGCAGTGCATGCGGGGTGTCGGGCACCGGCGGGCCGGTGGGTCGATCCTCGCACTGGTTCGGTTCTACGCCGAGGGTCTGACACGACGTGTCTGCTCACAGTGGACCGATCCGTCACAGCGGTCCGGATTCGGCTGAGGACAGCGCGCGCCGCATGGTGACGTGCGCGATGCCGGCCTCCTCGTAGACCTCGCCGACGGCCGCGTACCCGGCGCGCTCGTAGAAGCGGCGGGCCGGCAGCTGGGCGTGCAGCTCGACCGCCCGCGCCCCGCGCGCGACGGCCTGCCGGTGCAGCTCGGCGAGGACGGCGGCCCCGTGCCCCCTGCCCCGGACCTCGGCCGCGGCGGCCATCCGGCCGATGCGCGCCGTGGCCCCGTCCAGCAGCAGCCGCCCGGTGGCGACCACGCGGCCGGAGACGTCGCGGCTGAGCACGTGCACGGCCACCGCGTCGGCGTCGTCCTGCTCGATCTCGGGCGGGACGCCCTGCTCCTCGACGAACACGCGGCTCCGCAGCGCCGCCACCTCCGGCCAGTCGGCGGTGGTGGCGACCTGGGCGGTGGGGCTGGGCACGACCTCCATTCTGGCGACGCCGGCGAGCGGGCCGGTCAGCGGCCGGGGGCCTCGGGACGTTCGTGCACCGACGCCGGCAGGGCGCTGGCCGGCACGAGCAGGAAGCGCAGGTCGATCAGCGCGTGCAGCAGCACCGGCAGCAGCAAGGACCCGGTGTCCAGGTAGAACGCGGCCATGATCCCGCCCAGCACACCGGTCAGGACGATGCCCGCGCGCCCCTGGTAGGCGTGCGCCAGGCCGAACGCGGCCGCGGCGACGACCACGAGCAGCCAGGTGGGCAGGCCTCCGGTCACGGCGGCGACCACGGCGAGGAAGAACCCCCGGTACAGCCACTCCTCGCACACCCCCGCCGTGACGCCGACGAGGGTGAACAGCCGCCGCTCGCCCCCGGTGCGGGGCAGCAGCGCCAGGGTGGACTGCCCGGGCGGCTCGGCGTGCCGGCCGTGGGCGGGCGGGGAATGACCCGCCCGCCGCGCCGGTCGGGCCGCTTCCAGCAGGGCGCCGGCCCGCAGCTGGCGGGTGGAGGCGACGACGAACAGCAGGACCAGGACGACGACCGCCGCGGTGACCGGCCCGGGCCACTCCCGCGGCCAGACCAGCCCCACGGCCGCGGCGTCGACCCCGGGAGCGGCGAGCCAGACGACGGCGGCGACCACGGCCAGCCCCCACTCGAGCACGAGCAGCCGCCGGTAGAACGAGCGGCGGGCGCCCGCGTCGGTGCGCAGCCGCCCCTCGAACCGGCGGTGCAGCACGTGCCCGACGACGGGCTCCCCCGCCACCAGGTAGACGGCGACCACGACCGCGGCGAACGCCGCCGGGCCGAAGTCGCCCAGCGCGACCGGCAGACCCGTCACCGTCGCGGGGTCAGGCCTCGGCGCGCAGCAGGGCCAGCGCGCCGGCGAGGTCGGGCGGGTACTCGCTGGTGACCTCGATCCACTGCCCGTCGGCCGGGTGCGGGAAGCCCAGCCGCACCGCGTGCAGCCACTGGCGGGAGACCCCCAGCCGGGCGGCGAGGGTCGGGTCGGCGCCGTAGGTGGTGTCCCCGACGCAGGGGTGGCGCAGGGCGGAGAAGTGCACCCGGATCTGGTGGGTGCGCCCCGTCTCGAGCCGGATGTCGACGAGGCTGGCGGCGGCGAATGCCTCGGTCACCTCGTAGTGGGTGACCGACGGCCGCCCCCCGCTCACGACGGCGAACTTCCAGTCGTGCCGAGGGTGCCGGTCGATCGGTGCGTCGATGGTGCCGCGCGACGGGTCGGGGTGGCCCTGCACGAGCGCGTGGTAGCCCTTCTCGACCGTCCGTTCCTTGAACGCGGCCTTGAGCGCGGTGTAGGCGCGCTCGCTCTTGGCGACCACCATCACGCCGGTGGTGGCCGCGTCGAGCCGGTGCACGACACCTTGCCGCTCGGCCGCACCCGACGTGGAGATGCGGTACCCGGCGGCGGCCAGTCCGCCGATGACCGTGGGCCCGTCCCAGCCGGGGCTGGGGTGCGCGGCGACGCCCACCGGCTTGTCGACGACCACCAGGTCGTCGTCGTCGAACAGGATCGTCATCCCCTCGACCGGCCTGGGCGGCGGGGGCTCGCCCGGCGGGGGCGGCAGCTCGACCTCCAGCCAGCTGCCCCCGGTGAGCCGGTCGCCCTTGCCGCGCACCCGGCCGTCGACGACGACGTGGCCGGCGTCGGCGAGCTCGGCCGCCGCCGTGCGGGACAGGCCGAAGAGCCGGGACAGGGCCTGGTCCACCCGCTGCCCCTCCAGCCCGTCGGGCACCGGAAGGGCGCGGTGCAGGCCGGGAGCGCTGGTCACGCCCCCCATTGTGCGGGTCGGGCCGGACGGGACGGCGGAGCCGGACCTCAGACGGCCCGGGGCCGCTCCTCCGCACCGCTGCGGGTGCCGTCGAACTCGATGCCCCGGAGCGCCAGCACCGCGCCCAGGATGCCGCCGCAGACGATCGCCGAGTCGGCGACGTTGAAGGCCGGGAACACGCTCCCGCCCGGGCCGAACACCGAGACGAAGTCCACGACCCCGCCGCGCAGGAAGCCGGGGTCGCGGAAGACGCGGTCGATCAGGTTGCCCACCGCGCCGCCCAGCACCAGCCCCAGCGCCACGGCCCAGCCGGTCGAGCGCAGCCGGCGGGCGGTGCGGACGATGACGACGGCCACGACGATCGCGATGAGGCTGAACACGACCGTGGCCCCCTGCGCGAAGGAGAAGGCGGCGCCGGTGTTGCGCAGGTGGGTCAGGTACAGCGCGCCACCGAGCAGCCGGATGTCCTCACCCGGCTCGATGGTCGCGACGACCACGAGCTTGGTCACGAGGTCGGCCAGGAGGACGACGGCGGCCAGCGTCAGCAGCAGCCGGGTGCGCGGCCGGCCGGGCGGCACGACGGCGGAGGAGCCGGCGGACGGGTCGTCGTGCTCGGACAGCTCGGGCTCCTCGGTTCGGCGGGATCGCGGGGGGGGGGGGGGGGGGGGGGGGGGGGGGGGGGGGGGGGGGGGGGGGGGCGGGGGGGGGGGGGGGTGGGCGGGTGGGGGGGGGGGGGGGGGGGGGGGGGGGGGGGGCGCCCCCCCCCCCCCCCCCCCCCCCCCCCCCCGACGACGATAGCCGCGGGGAAGGCTGCCTACGTGGCGCCGAGTTCGAGCCAGACCGCGGTGTCCGGGGGCAGCAGGTCTGCGCAGGGCTCGCTGGACAGGAGACGGCGGCCCGCACCGCGCAGGTCCAGCGGCTCGTCCGACAGGTTCACCACACACCGGAACGCCGGTCCGCGGTCGAAGGCGAGGACGCCGGAGGCGGACCGGCACCAGGAGAAGTCCCCGCTGCCCAGGCCCGGGACGCGCTGGCGGAGGTCGAGCGCCGCGCGGTAAAGGGAGAGGGTCGACGTCGGGTCCACCAGTTGCGCGGCGACGGTGACGCGCGCCCACTCCGCGGGCTGCGGCAGCCAGGGGTCGACATCGTCGCCGGTGAACCCGAACGGGGGGCGGTCACCCGACCACGGCAGGGGGACGCGGCACCCGTCACGACCCCGGGCGGTGCGGCCGGACCGTTGCCAGGTCGGATCCTGCAGCACCTCCTCCGGCAGGTCCTCCACCTCGGCCAGGCCGAGCTCCTCGCCCTGGTAGACGTAGGCGGAGCCGGGCAGGGCAAGGGTGAGCAGCGCGGCCGCGCGGGCCCGGCGGAGCCCGACGTCCAGGTCCGCGGCCGGCGCATCGGTGTCGAAGCCCATGGTGGCCGCCGCGCTCCGGGCGCGGCCGAAGCGGGTCACGTGCCGGGTCTCGTCATGGCTGGACAGCACCCAGGTGGCCGGCGCCCCTACCGGTTCGAGGGCGGCCAGGCTGGCGTCGATCACGGCGCGCAGCCGGCGCGCGTCCCACGGGCAGGCGAGGTAGTCGAAGTTGAAACTGGTGTGCATCTCGTCCGGCCGCACGTAGCGGCTGAGCCGCTCGGGTCCGTTGACCACGGCTTCGGTGACGAACAGCCGACCGCCCTCGTAGCCGTCCCCGATCCGCCGCCAGCGACGGAGGATGTCGTGCACCGCGTCGACGTCCCAGTGCGGGTTGCCCACCCAGGTGCGGGACTCGAACAGGGCTCCTGGTCGGTGGCCGGCGTCGGGCAGGCCGGGCACCTTTGCCATCGCCGGCGCGGCGTCGACCCGGATCCCGTCGATCCCCCGGTCGAACCAGAACCTCAGGATGGCGTCGAAGTCGTCCCGGACACCGGGGTGGTCCCAGTCGAGGTCGGGCTGCTCCGGGGCGAACAGGTGCAGGTACCACTGCCCCGGCGAACCGTCGGGTTCGCGCACCCGGGTCCAGGCGGGGCCGCCGAAGGCGCTGATCCAGTCGTTGGGCGGCGTGGAGCCGCCTGACCGGCCGTCGCGGAAGAAGTATCTGCTCCGCTCGGGCGCGCCGGGCCCGGCGGCCAGGGCCGCACGGAACCACGGGTGCTGGTCGGAGGTGTGGTTGGGGACCAGGTCGGTGATGACGCGCAGCCCGAGCCCGTGGGCTTCAGCGAGGAACGCATCGGCGTCCGCGAGCGTGCCGAAGCGCGGATCGATGTCGCAGTAGTCGGCGACGTCGTACCCGCCGTCGGCCATGGGCGAGGGGTACCAGGGAGTGATCCACAGGGCGTCGACGCCGAGCTCGGCGAGGTAGGGCAACCGGCGGCGCAGGCCGCCGAGATCGCCGATCCCGTCCCCGTCGGAATCGGCGAAGCTCCGCAGGTACACCTCGTAGACCACGGCGTTCCGCCACCACGTGTCCGGCTGCGCTCGATGCATGTCCATGCGTGGTCCCGTCCAGGATCCGCCCCTGCAGGGACGCGCGAGCGCCGGGCTCGGTGGGCCTGCGTCAGGCCGAGGCCGCCGTGGCCCCACCCACCTGCGCCCCGCGCACGGGTGCACCGCCCTCGGGCCCACTGCCCGCCTGCGCCTGCGAGCCCTCGAGCTGCTCGACGCGGTCCTGTGCCGCCATCCGGGTGAGCTCGGCCCCGGCCTCCGCGTCCCGGGTCAGGTTCTCCCCGGTCTCCGGGTCGAAGACGTGCACCTTGCGGCTGTCCAGCCAGAACTCCGCCTCCCGGCCCTCCCGGATCCGGCTGGTCGCGTCGATGGAGACGATGGCCTGGGTGCGCAGCTCCTCGGAGTCCAGCTCCTTGGACAGCTCGCGCAGCTGGGTCTTGATCGACTCCGGGGCCTCGTACGGGATGTAGGCGTACTGCGAGTCCCCCAGCCACTCGGTGACGTCGACCCGCGCCCGGAACGTCGAGCCGAGCGGGCGCTTGGCCTCGTCGACCAAGGAGGCGTCCTCGAAGTACTCCGGCCGGATGCCGACCAGCAGCAGCTCGCGGCCGGCCACCTTGGCGGCGCGGCCGGCGTCCAGCTCGATCGTCCCGAACGGCGTCTTCAGCGTGTTGCCCTCGGGCGTCGCCGGCAGGAAGTTCATCGGGGGCGACCCGATGAATCCGGCCACGAAGAGGTTGACCGGCTGCTCGTACAGCTCGCGCGGCGACGCGACCTGCTGGATCTGGCCCTTGCGCAGGACGCAGACCCGGTCGCCGAGGGTCATGGCCTCGGTCTGGTCGTGGGTGACGTAGACGGTGGTGATCCCCAGCCGGCGCTGCAGCCGCGAGATCTCGGTGCGCATCTGACCGCGGAGCTTGGCGTCGAGGTTCGACAGCGGCTCGTCGAAGAGGAACGCCTCGGCCTGCCGGACGATGGCCCGGCCCATCGCGACGCGCTGCCGCTGACCACCCGAGAGGTTGGCAGGCTTGCGCTCCAGGTGCTCCTTGAGCTCCAGCACGTCCGAGGCCTCGTCCACCCGGCGACGCACCTCGTCATCGGGCATCTTCGCCAGCCGTAGCGGGAAGGCGATGTTCTCGAACACCGTCATGTGCGGGTACAGCGCGTAGTTCTGGAACACCATCGACAGGTTGCGGTCGCGCGGCGCCAGGTCGTTGACCCGCTTACCGCCGATGATCATGTCGCCGCTGGTGATGTCCTCGAGGCCGACGATCATCCGCAGCAGCGTCGACTTCCCGCAGCCGGAGGGGCCGACGAGGATCATGAACTCCCCATCGGCGATGTCCAGGCTCACGTCGTTGACGGCCTGGAACCCGTCGCCGTACTCCTTGACGATGTTCTTCATCTCGATGGAGGCCATCAGTGTTCGTCCTCTCGGGAGGTCGATGCGGTGGAGCGGGTGGGGATCATGACGGTCAGCCCTTGACCGCGCCGTTGGTGAGACCGGCGACGATGCGCCGCTGGAAGAGGAGCACGAGGACGACGACCGGGATGGTGACGATCAGAGCAGCCGCCGCGATCGCGCCCGTCGGGTCCTCGAACTGGGAGGCGCCGCTGAACAGGCCGAGCGCTGCCGGCACCGGCCGGGCCGCCTCGGTGGAGGTCAGGACGATTCCGTAGACGAAGTCGTTCCAGGCGATGAAGAACGCGATGATCGCCGTGGTGAACACCCCGGGAGCGGCCAACGGCACGATCACCTTGCGGAACGCCTGCCACGTCGTGGCGCCGTCGACCTGGGCGGCCTGCTCCATCTCCCACGGGATCTCCCGGAAGAAGGCCGACATCGTCCAGATCGAGATGGGCAGCGTCAGCGACAGGTACGGGAGGATCAGGCCGGGCCAGGTGTCGTAGAGACCGATCTGCCGCCACACGTTGAACAGTGGCGTCACGATCGAGATGACCGGGAAGATCGCCACCGCCAGCGCCGTGGAGAGGATCACCTTCTTGCCCGGGAAGTCCAACCGGGCGATCGCGTAGGCGGCGAACATCGCCAGCAGGCAGGAGATGGCCGTGGCGATCAGGCAGATTCCGAACGAATTGCGCAGCGCGGGCAGGAACAGTTCGCTCGCGTCTCCGGTCAGGACCGTCTCGTAGTTGCCCCAGGAGACGCTGGTCGGCAGGAACTGACCGTTGGCGATGTCCGACGGGGCCTTCAGCGAGATGGAGATGATCCAGGCGATCGGGAACAGCGCGTAGACGACGATGATCGCGCCACCGATCCACCACATGATCTTTTTCCGAGCAGACATTGTCACTCCCCCCGCGTCGAGGCCAGATCGACCTTGAACGCCTTGATGAAGGTGAAAGCGATCAGCACCACCACGAGGAACAGCAGCACCGACACCGCCGATCCCAGCCCGATCTCCAATCGTGCGATCGTCTGCCGGTACGCGAGGAACGACACCGATTCGGTGCCGTTGGCACCACCGGTCATGATGAAGATGCTGTCGAAGACCCGGAACGCGTCCAGGCTCCGGAACAGCAGGGCGACCATGATCGCCGCCTTCATGTTCGGGATCGTCACCCGCCACAGCCGCTGCCACCACGTGGCGCCGTCGACCTTCGCCGCCTCCTGCAGCACCTCTGGCACCTGCGCCAGACCTGCCAACAGCAGGAGGGAGATGAACGGGGTGGTCTTCCAGATCTCCGCCAGGCAGATGACCAACAGGGACTGCCACCTGTCGCCGAACCAGTCGGTGTTCTCGGTGACCCCGGGGATCCAGGCGAACCAGGAGTTCACGAAGCCGGTGTTGATGTCGAACGCGAACTGCCAGGCGAAAGCAGAGACCACGGTGATCACCGCGTACGGGATGAGGATGGCCGCACGCACCACCGGCCGGATGTGGCTGAGCGCCTTGGCCATCACCATGGCGAGCCCGAAGCCGAGCACCAGCTCGACCGCGACGGTGACCACCGTGATGAAGACGGTGACCCAGATGGCCTGCCACCAGATGGGATCGGTGAGGATCACCCAGTAGTTGTTCAGCCCGTTGAACGAACGGTTGGTCGGGTCGGTGAGCCGGTAGGAGAACAGCGACTCGTAGACCGCCTGCACGATGGGGTAGGCGGTCACCGCCAGCATCACCACGAACGCCGGGCCGGCCAGCAGCCAACCGAGCTTCCGCTCGCTGCGCGACCGGTCGCTGAGCCCCCGTTTGGGCGTCGAGACCGGTTCGGTCTTCTTGACCGGCGGGAGCGTGGTCTGAGTCACAGCAGTTCCTCCCCTGCCAGGACGGCCTCGATGAGGTCGGCGGCTGCCTGGCCGGTGCGGCCGGGGTCGACGGCGCTCGCCGGGTGGTACACCCGCTGCAACGCCCCGGAGACCTCGCTGTAGTAGACGGTCTGCGGCCGGGGCGCGGCCGCCTCCAGCGACTCCCGGATGAGCGGGGCCTGCGGGAACTCCTCGAGCACCTCGGGGTCGTCGTAGACCGACGCCAGGGCCGCCGGGTTGCCGTTGGTGAGGAAGTAGTAGGTCTGGTTCTCCTCGGAGACGATGCACTCGGCGGCCTGGTAGGCCAGGTCCGTGTTCTGGCTGAAGGCGCCGACGCCGATGTTGATGCCGCCGTAGGGGGGCCGGCTCTCCTCGTCCTCGACGGTCCGCGGGTAGCGCGCCCACCCGTAGTCCTCGGGCACGGACGGGTCGAGCGTGCCCGCCTCGACGGCGGCCAGCGCCCGGGGCCAGACGAACGGCCAGTTGACCATGAACGCCGCGTCGCCGTCTTCGAAGTCCGTCACGTTGGCGTCCTCACCGGCGGTGGAGAAGGCCGGGCCACCCACGGTCGCTACCGACTTCATCGCCTCGGCCGCCTCCACGGCGGCCTCGGACTCGAGTCCGAGCTGGATGTCCTCCGGGTTCTCGGCGGTCTCCGCGATGATCGAGCCACCCGCCCCCTCGATGAGCGCGTTGATCCAGACCGTGAGCGCCTCGGCGCGAATGCCCTGCGCGGCGATCTGCGTGCCCTGCTCCTGGGCTGCGGCGACCAGTTGGGCCCAGGTGACCGGCTCGTCCATGTCGAGCCCGGCGGCCTCCGCCGCCGACTGCTTGTACCAGAGCAGCTGGGTGTTGGCCCAGAACGGCACGGCGACCAGCTCGTCGTCCCAGGTCGACCCTTCGATCGCGCTCTGCACGACCCCCTCGGTCACCCGCTCGGCGACGTCCTCGGGCACGGGGGCCAGGAAGCCGGCTTGGGCGAACTCGGGGATGTAGGGCGGGTCCAGGCTCATCAGGTCGATCGAGTCGTCCTCCGCCGCCAGCCGCCGGATCAGCTGCTCCCGCTGCTGCGAGGACTCGCGGGGCAGCTGCGCCGTCTCGATGGTGTAGGCGCCCCCCGCTTCCTCCGTGCAGCGCGCGGCGATCTCCGCCTGCCCACCCGAGTCGGGATTGGTGTACCAGGTGAGTGTCGAGTCGCTGCCCGCATCGCTCCCACAGGCCGTCAGAGCGGCGACCGCGACGAGCGAGGCCGTGGCGCTCGCTGCCTTTCTCCTCTGGCGCTTCTGACCAGGAGCGTTCGGCATCAGTCCTCGCCTCCGTTGGCGTCCACCCGACCGAGATCACGACGGTCCTCGGAGCGTGATACAGGCCACAAAGGGTGTCAATTCGAACGGCCCGGACGGCATCGACCCGCGACGGGGCCGGGCCGTGCCGTGCCGTGGTGGACTGCCCTACCGGGCTACGGGCGCCCGGCGATGACCGACGGCGTGGTCAGCTCCTGCGGGGTGCCGGGCAGCACCGTCTCGAAGTAGGAGCGCGCGGCCTTCGTCGTCCCGACGTCCCGCCCGGCCTTCTCGGACAGGAACCACCGGTGCTCGAGGACCTCGTGGAAGACCTCGGCCGGCTCCAGCCGGCCGCGCAGGTGCTCGGGGATGGCGTCGACCACGGGCTGGTAGACCTCCCCCAGCCAGCGGTGGCCGGCGATCGTCTCGGGCACCGGGTGACCGGACTTCTGCTCCAGGTAGGCGCGGAAGGCGCGGACGTCGTTGAGCAGCCGCTGCGCCTGGCGTTCCCGCACCTCCAGGCCGGTCAGCCGGAACAGCTCGCGCCGGTTGTGCCCGGGCTCGGCGACCCGGGTCTCGACGCGCAGCCGGGTGCCCTCGTCGGTCGTGCGCAGCTCGACCTCCCCGACGTCGAAGCCGAGCTCGTTGAGCCGCTGCAGCCGCTCGGCCACCCGGTAGCGCTGCTCGTCGGTGCGGAAGACCTCCTCGCGGGTGACCTCCTCCCACAGCGACTCGTAGCGCCGCGGCAGGCTGTCGGCCACCTCGATCGGGTCGATGCCCTCGGGCAGCAGCCCGCCGTACTGCAGGTCCAGCAGCTCCGCGCCGACCCGCTCGCGGGCCAGGTCGACGTCGTAGCGGCGCTGGCCGGGCGACAGCCGCGGGTGGCGTTCGACGGTCTCGGCGTCGACCAGGTAGGCGGCGAAGGTGCCGGCGTCCAGCCGGAAGAGGGTGTTCGACAGCGAGCAGTCACCCCAGAAGACGCCGGCGAGGTGCAGCCGCACCAGCAGCACGACCATCGTGTCGAGCAGCTGCTCGGCCGACTGGGCTCCGCGTGGCCCGGAGAACAGCCAGCGGTAGGACATCGAGTACTCGAGGTACCGGGTGACCAGCACCGCAGGCTGCTCGTCGGGCCGGTCGACGCAGATGCCGAGCACCGAGACCGCCGGCAGGCCCTCGCTCTCGAACTGGGCCAGCAGGGCGTACTCGTGCCGGGCCAGCCGCTCGTCGATCTCCTTCAGCGCGTAGACCCGGCCCTCGAGCGCGACGAAGCGCACCACGTGCCGCGAGATGCCGCGCGAGGGGACGTCGAGCAGCAGGGCGTCGTCCCACTCCTCCAGCGGCTGGTGCCACGGCAGCGACAGCAGCCCGGTCGCGTCGGTGGCCGGTGGCCGGAAGAGGTACCTCATGGCGCGCTCCGGGGGAAAGACAGGGTCTGGGTGCCACGATGCCACGCAGAGGGCCCGAGGGTCCGGTGACGTGCTGGAACGGCCTCCTGCAGGGGCCCACCGCGAGCCCGCGAGCGGTGGGGGGCAGGAGGTCCTCTTTCAGTCCGCTTCGCCGGCGCGGCCGGTCTCGCCCCGCCACATGGCGAGCCGGCCGGCGCGGCTGACCGCACGCAGCCGCCGCTCGGCCTCCGCCCGGGATGCGCGCGCCGACACCAGCAGCGCCTGGTCGCCCCGCATCAGCCGGGTGTTCCGGTCGGGCACGAACGCCCGGCCCTCGCGCACGATGAGCACCACCGCGGCGTCCTCGGGCAGCCGCAGCTCCGGCAGGTAGACGCCGTGCAGGCGCGACCCGTCCGGCACGGTCAGCTGCAGCAGGTCGGCGTCCAGCGTCTCCAGCGGGGCCGCCTCCACCTCCACGTCGCGCGGCGTGACCGGGGCCGCGATCCGCAGCCGTCGCGCCACCCAGGGCAGGGACCAGCCCTGCACGAGGGTGAAGACGACGACCAGCACGAAGACGGTGTCGAAGATGCCGGCCGCGCCGGTGACCCCGGCGGTGACGGGGAAGGTGGCGAGCACGATGGGGACGGCTCCGCGCAGGCCCGCCCAGGAGACGAAGGCCTGCTGCCGCCACGGCATCCGGAACCACACCAGGCTCAGCACCACCGACACCGGCCGGGCGACCAGCAGCAGCGCCCCGCCGACCACGAGCGCCGGGAGCAGGGCGTCGGCCAGCCGGGACGGCGAGGCGAGCAACCCGAGCAGGACGAACAGCCCGATCTGGGCGAGGGTGGCCATGCCCTCGGCGAAGCCGATGCTCGCGGCGCGGTGCGGGAGGGCCGCGTTGCCCAGCACCAGCCCGCACAGGTACACCGCGACGATGCCCGAGGTGGCCGCGAGCGTTGCCGTGGCGAAGGCGAGCACGCACAGCGCCAGGATCGCCAGCGGGTAGAAGCCGGCCAGCGGAAGGGCGACCCGGCGCAGCAGCGCCGCCCCGCCGACCCCGAGCGCCACGCCGATCAGGGCCCCCCCGATCAGCTGGCCCACGACCTGCAGCACGATGAGCCACCACGCTCCCGGGCCGGCGCCGGTGAGGTACGCGGCGAGGGTGGTGACCAGGAGGATCGCCGGGGCGTCGTTGAGCCCGCTCTCCGCCTCGATGGAGGCCGCCAGCCGACGGGGCAGGGGCAGCCGCCGCAGGGCCCCGAAGACCGCGGCCGCGTCGGTGGACCCGACCACCGCCGCCAGGAGCAGGGCGAAGCCCCACGAGGCGTCGAGCAACCAGACGGCGAAGGCCGCGGTGATGCCGACGCTCACCGCCACCCCGACGGTGGCGAGGGTCAGCCCCGGCCCCACCGCCCGCCGCACGTCCGCCCAGCGGGTGGTCAGCCCACCCTCGGCGAGGATGACGACCAGCGCGGCCACGCCGAGGGTCTGGGTCAGCTCGGCGTCGTCGAAGCGCACGCCCAGCCCGCTCTCACCGATGGCCAGGCCGAGGGCCAGGTACAGCAGCAGGCTCGGCAGGCCCACGCGGTCGGCCAGCCGGAGCGCGACCGCGGCGACCAGCACGACGAGCGCCCCGAGGGCCAGCGCGACGGTGACGGTCGCGTTCACCCTCGGCCGCTCCGCATGCGGTCAGTCTCCCGTACGGCGGGGGCGGGCTCCCCCCGGTGGTGGCCCGGGGGGGGGGGGGGGGGGGGGGGGGGGGGGGGGGGGGGGGGGGGTGGGGGCCCGCCTCCAGCCCCCCCCCGCCCCCACCCCCCCCCCCCCCCCCCCCCCCCCCCCCCCTCCGCCCC
>NZ_JBJHAK010000036.1:0-31504 GCF_054050975.1 Blastococcus sp. SYSU DS0828
CACCTGCGCACCGGTCTGCGCCGACCAGTGGATCTCCCCACCCTGGAACGGCGTCATGTAGCCACGCCGATCCGCCGTCGGCTGATCGTCCCCGGTCGGGTACCCCAGCGCAGCCGGACCACCGGCCTGCAGGTACCGGTCCTTGATCGCGCCCCGCACCACGTGGGCCTGGGTGGCCGCCGACCAGTACACCTCGCCGCCCTGGAAGGAGTTCATGAACCCGCCACCGGGCGCCGGCGTGTCCCCGCTGGTGGGATAGCCGAGGGGGCCGGCCTGCGCCCCGGTGGAACGCCACTTGTCGCGGATGGCGCCCCGGACCTCCTGCGCCTCCGTCTGCGCCGACCAGTAGATGGACCCACCCTGGAAGTCGGTGAACCAGCCGGTGCCCCACGGGGCGGCGGTGTCGTCACCGGTCGGGTACCCCAGGAGCTGCGGTCCGCCGAGCTGCAGGTACCGGTCGAGGATGGCGCCGCGCACGACGTGCGCCCCGGTCCCCTTCGACCAGTAGATGTGCCCGCCGGCGTAGGTCCGCCGGCAACCGCCGTGCGGCAGGTCGCACCGCACGTCCGAGGTGGGCCCACCGATGTCCACCCCGGCGGCGCGCAGGGCGTCGTACTTGTCGAGGACGGCCGAGCCGCCGGAGTTCTGCGTGCTGCCGAACCAGTCGGTGAAGTAGTTGAAGAAGTTTCGGTTGCCGTAGGCGGAGCAGGAGTCGCCCTCGGCGTACCCCGCGTTCAGCGCGGCCTGGTTCGGGACGTATGGCGTGTAGTTGTAGAGCCCCGCGGTGGCCTGGTTCTGGATGTAGACCTGCGCGGTGCCGCAGCGCCAGTTGTTGAGGTTGTTGTTGCGCTCGGTCGCCGGCGAGTAGCCGATCGTGTTGGTGAGCCCCGGCCGGTACCCGTACTTGCTCGGATTGGCCTGGTAGAGCTTGAACTGCCGCGACGCGGAGTACATCTGGTTGTAGAAGCCGTAGTACTGGGTGTCGCAGGCCGCGGTGTCCGGGCAGCCGTACCCCATGGCGATGCGCAGCTTGCCGTCCGAGGGCCCGGTGGAGGTGATCAGGCCCTGCTCCTTCTGCAGGGTCACCAGCAGCACCTGGGGGTTGATCCCGCAGGCTCGGGCGACCTTCCAGATGATCTGCGCGGCGGTCTCCTGACCGGCGCCCTGGTACGGCCCGCAGCGCGTGTCCCCGGCACGCGTCCACGTGTCCTGCCGGAAGTTCTTGAGGCAGTTGCTGCCCGAGCAGTTGCGCCCCTTCTCCTGCAGGAAGGCCTGGATCTGCTCGACGTTCATCGTGGAGGTGTCGTAGAAGACGCCGTCGCTGATGATGTTGCCGGGGTTGAACAGCGCCAGGTTCGCCGACTCGCGCAGGTCCGGGGACGGAAGCGAAGCGGTGCCCAAGAGGCCGGCGAAGGCCAGGACGAGCAGCCCGGCCACGAAGAGCACGGCCCGCCTGGTCACGGGACCACCACCGAGAAGACGGCCGACTCACCGGTCGACCGGGGCGACGTGTAGCTGAGCACGGCCTCCCAGCTGCCGGAGACCAGGCGCCCTCCCCCGGCCCGGACCTCGCCACAGCTGGTGGTGCTCGCATCCGGGGTGGCATCGGCGGTGCCGCTGGTGGTCACCCCGTCCTGCGTCAGGGTCAGGGTGCACGTCCCGCCCGTCTCGACGACGTCGCTGACGAAGCCCCCGACGACGATGTCCTGAGTGCCGGGGTCCCAGCCGGCGTAGGTGTGGCTGACGACGACGGAGCGGAGGCCGCTGGGCTCCTCGGACGGCACCGGATCCACCTCGGCACCGTTTTCGGCAGGGGCGGTCGGCGTGGGCGTGAGCGGCTCGAGCACCTCGTCCTGGACGGGGGCGTCCGGGCCGCGCTCCTCGGTGGCTCCAGAGGCGCCCGCGGCCCCGCCGCCCGGAGCAGCGGACCCGTCCGGACGAACGGCCAGGAAGAGCAGGGCAGCGCCTCCGACCACGAGCAGCGCGAGCGCACCGAGCACGGTGGCCCGGCGGCGTGAGGTGGAACGAGACATGAGGAGATCTCCCAGGGCGACCGGCGAGCAGCGCCGTTCTCGAGCGTCTGGTGGTGGAACCACGGACGGAGAGGGCGACATGACCGACTCCTCCCCGTGTTCGGGAGACTACGTTTCGTTGTGACGTCGGTCCGGGAGCAACGCGGAACGGACACCAACTCGCGGCGGTGGAACGGGGCCGCGCCCCCGCCGTCGGGGCCGTCGGGCACACATCGGCCGCGCACGGGTGCGGCGCGGACGCGGGCGCCCTCCGGCGACTCCTGTGGCGGATGCGGTTGTTGTGCATCCCGGTGCCAGGCGGGCTGGCTCACCTCGCCGTCCTGGCAATTCCTACGTGTCGGAGGGCTGCTGGACCCCTGAACCACACCTAGCCTTGCCAACGTCGATGCACAAAGCGTCACAACCGGTCGCACTCGCGGCGCCGGCTGACGCCCGCGCCCTCGAACCGGCGCGCAACACCGCTGTGAGGACCACGTGAGCCGAGACCGGAACGAGCAGGGCCGCCCGGCCGGGCGTCCGCTGCCCCCGCGCCTCGACCCCCGCGCGGGGCGGCCGCCCCGGCGTGGCACCGGGGCGGAGCACCCGTCCGACGGCCCGACGGGCGCCACATCCCGCGGGCGCCGCGGCGGCCGCGCGGCGGTCGCCACCCGCGTCGTCGCCGGGGTCGTCGCCGCCACGCTGCTCGCCGGGTCCGGCTGGGGCTGGTATCTCGGCCAGGTGGCGTCCGCGACGGTGAACCGCACCGACGCCATCCCCAGCGAGGGCAACGAGGGCAACGGCGCTGCCGGCGAGGCCATGAACCTGCTGCTGGTCGGCAACGACAGCCGGGCCGCGCTGACCGAGCAACAGCTGACCGACCTCAACGCAGGCACCGACTCGGGCATCAATACCGACACGATGATCCTGGTTCACGTGCCGGCGGACGGATCCCGCGCCTCGTTCGTCTCCTTCCCCCGCGACTCGTACGTGAAGATCCCCGGCTACGGCTGGGACCGGCTGAACGCCGCATACGCCTACGGCCGGATGAACGCCCCTTCCGGCGCCTCCGAGGAAGCCCGCTCCGCGCAGGGCTCCCAGCTGCTGGTGCAGACCATCAGCGGGCTCACCGGTCTGCAGATCGACCACTACGCCGAGGTAGACCTGCTCGGCTTCTTCGAGCTGTCCAACGTCGTCGGCGGTGTCGAGATCAACCTGTGCAAGGCGGTCGACGACCGCGAGTGGTCGGGGGCGTACTTCCCGGCCGGGGTGCAGACGATCAGCGGCGCCGACGCGTTGAAGTTCGTCCGGCAGCGGCACGGCTTCGGACCCCAGGGCCGAGGTGACTTCGACCGGATCGTCCGCCAGCAGGTGTTCCTCGGCGGGGTGCTGCGGAAGATGCTGTCCGAGGACGTCCTGCTCGACCTGGGCAAGCAGCGTGCCCTCGTGCAGGCCGCGGCCGACGCGCTGACCGTCGACCGGGACCTGGACCTGCTGCAGCTGGCCCAGCAGATGCAGTCGGTGACCGCCGACAGCATCGAGTTCCAGACCGTGCCGAACCGCGGGACCGGCGAGGAGGACGGCAAGTCGATCGTCCGGCTGGAGGACGAGGCCGCGCTGCACAGGTTCTTCGCCGACCTCTCGGCCGAACCCGAGCCCGAGACCGCCGCCACCCCCGAGGCCCCGCAGACGGTCGCCCCCGCCGCGGTGACGGTCGACGTCTACAACGGGTCGGGCACCTCGGGGCTGGCAGCGTCAGCCGCCTCGGCCCTGACCACGGCCGGCTTCCTGGTGGGCACGACCGGCAACGCCTCCTCGATGGACCACGAGCAGACCGAGATCCGGTTCGCCGCCGGGGACGAGGCCCTGGCCACCACCGTCGCCGCCGCGATCCCGGGCGCGGTGAGCAAGATGAGCGACGACGCGACCAGCGGCACCGTGCAGTTGGTCCTGGGCAGCGACTTCAACGGCGTGGGTCAGGCGGTCACCCCACCGGCCCCTGCCCCGGTGGTCGAGGGCCAGGACGCCCGGACCGCGGCGGACACCACCTGCATCAACTGACGTCGCCGCCGTGCCGCCCCTTCCGGGACCCCGAGCGCCACGGCAGCTCCGGTGACACGCTGGGACCGTGCCTGCCACCCTGCCAGCTGACCTGCTCACCTCCGTCGTCCGACGGGACGGCGCCGCCCCCCTGCTGACGCAGTACGACGACGCCACCGGGGAGCGGGTGGAGCTCTCGGCGATCACCCTCGCGAACTGGGTGGCCAAGACCGCCAACCTCCTCCAGGAGGAGTTCGACGTGGCACCCGGCAGCAGGGTGGCGGTGGCACTGCCGGTGCACTGGCAGACCGCGGCCGTCCTGCTGGCCGCCTGGAACTGCGGTGCAACGGTCGTCGAGACCGCGGCGGAGGACGACGGCCGGCTGGACGACACCGACGTCGTCCTGGCCGCGCAGGACCGGCTGCCGGCTCTGGAGGAGCTGGACCTGCCAGAACTGCTGGGCCTGTCGCTCCACCCGCTCGGCATGGGCATGTCCGGCTACGCCGGGCCTGCCCGGGACTTCGCCCTCGAGGTGCGTGCACACGGGGACGTCTTCCACCCGTGGCAGGAACCCGACCCAGCCACCCCGGGGCTGCGCGCCGGCGGCCTGGCGCTGACCCTCGGCGGCGTGGTCGAGGCCGCTGGGGAGCTGGCCGACCGCCTCGGCCTGCGTGCGGGCGACCGCGTCCTCGTCGACGAGGCGACCGCCACGGAGGCCGGCCCGGTCGCCTGGCTCCTGGCCCCGCTCGCCGCCGGGGCCTCGATCGTGCTGGTCCGCGCCCCGGACCCCGCGCTGCTGCCGGCCCGCGCGGCCGCCGAGCGGATCACCGCGACCCTGGGGCCGAAGGTCGACGGCGTCCGCCAGCTGGGCCGGCCGCCAGCCTGACTGCGTCGCGACCGGCTGCCCGCGCCTGTGGACGCAGCGCCCCGGAACAGCAGTGGCCACGACGCCGGGAGGACGTCGTGGCCACTGCCCCCGGGAGATCAGCCGGGCGGACGGTTCAGCGGAAGTACTGCTGCACGACCCGCCGGGCCATCGCGACGGCGTAGCTCTGCCCCCGGTCCTGCGGGTAGATCTGCGACATCGTGGCGAGGACGACCCCGGGCATCGACGTCTCGTGCGGCGGGATCGAGTCCCGGTAGTCCGGGGTGACGACGGGCTGGGCGAAGGGCGCGCGCGAGAAGTGCCAGTCCTTCACCCACGACAGGTCGAAGTCCGGGTTCAGCTTGCGCAGCCACGGCTCGTACTGCTTCAGCAGCTCGGCGGGGTCGGTGGTGTAGCGCCAGTCGTCGCGCGGCACGTAGTTGCCGACGTAGACGACGTGCCGGCCGCCGTAGTCGGACCCGGAGACCATGTTCGTGTGCTCGACGACCGCCAGGAACGGGAACGAGGTGTCGTTGACGTTCAGCCAGTAGTACGGGATCACGCTGCGGTCGCACTCGAGCACGAAGCAGGTGGCACCGAGGTACTCCGCCCGCTGGAGGGCATCCTCCGGGGCAGCGCCCGCGGCCTGCGCGAACACCGGCTGGGGGACGGTCACCAGGACCTTGTCGTACTCGTACTGCGCGCCGTCCTCCGTCCGGACCAGGACGGGGCCGGCCGGGTCGGGCTGCGCGATGTGCGCCAGCCGCTTGCCGAGCTCCACCTTGCCGCCGCGCTGCTCCACCGCCTGCAGCAGTCCGTCGTACACCTGGTGGAACCCGCCGTCCATGTAGCCCAGCTTGAACGTGCGGTAGTGGATGCGGGCCCACAGCCAGGCCATGGAGATCTCCGACGCCCGCGACCCGAACTTGCCGGTGAGCAGGGGCTCCCAGATCACCTCGCTGGCCCGTCGGCCGGCCCAGCGGTGCACCCAGTCGAGCGCGCGGCGGTCGCCGAGACGCTCGCCGTTCCGGATGACCTTCAGCATCGCCGACGACGCACCGAAGCGGACGCGGTCGATCAACCGCAGCGGCGGGAACTTCAGCATCTCCACGGGCGTGGAGAAGTCGTGCAGCCGGCCGTCGTGGTAGATGCCGGTCGTGGTCGAGTGGAACGTCAGCTTCGGCCGCAGCCCGAGCTCCTCGATCAGGTCGATCATGGCGCGGTCGGTCTCGAAGATGTGGTGGTAGTAGCGCTCCAGGGGGGTGCCCTGCACCACCAGCGAACCGGCCAGCCCGCCGATCTCGTCCGCGCCCTCGAGGACGGTGACGTCGTGCCCGTCCTTGACCAGGTCGTACGCCGCGGTGAGGCCCGTGGCGCCGGCACCGATGATGCCGATCTTCATCCGAAACTCCATCTCTTGTTGAGGACGAACTGGAAGATCGCGACGATCGGCATCGAGACGACCTTGACGATGTTCGCGTCCACCCCCAGCCAGGTGTGGAAGACCAGGAGCAGCACCGCGACGAGCGCGATGCCGAGCAGGCCCACCGAGTAGAACCGGGCGAACCGCCGGAGCATCCCGTCCCGCTTGCGGAAGTTCAGGTAGCTGTTGAGCAGGAAGTTGTTCGTGATGCCCGCCGAGGTGCTCAACGCCGTCGCGAGCTGCTCGTGCATCCCCACCACGTTGTAGAGGACGAGGAAGAGGACCAGGTCGAGCAGGACGCCCGAGACCCCGATCAGCTGGTAGACGAAGAACTGCCGGTGGCGCTGCCAGAGCTCACGCGCCGGCGCGCGAAGTTTGCTGTCCGCCGTCGCCATGGTCCACCACCTTCTCCACGATGTAGAGCGGGCGTGCCTGCACCTCGGTGTAGATGCGTCCGACGTAGGAGCCGATGACCCCCAGCGACAGCATCTGCACCCCGCCCAGGAAGAGCACCATGATCATCAGGAGGGTCCAGCCGGGGACCGAGACGTCGGGGAAGAACAGCCGCAACCCGACTGCGTAGAGGATGCCGAGGACGGCGAGGACGACCGTGCCCAGGCCGAGCCGGGTGATCATCTTCAGCGGAACCGTGGAGAAGCTGGTGACGCCGTCGGCGGCGAGCCGGAGCATCTTCGGCAGCGGGTAGTTCGTCTCGCCCGACGTCCGCTCGTCGCGGTCGAACGGCACGGCCGCCTGCTTGAAGCCCAGCGAGGCCACCAGCCCGCGCACGAAGCGGTTGCGCTCCCGGTGCGAGCGCAGCAGGTCCGTGGTCGCCCGGTCCATCAGCCGGAAGTCGCCGGTGTCCACCGGGATCTCGATGTCGGCGAACCGGTGCAGGAGCCGGTAGTAGGCGTGCGCCGTGAAGCGCTTCATCGGCGTGTCCTTGCGACTGCGCCGCTGCGCGTACACGATCTGGGCGCCGCCCTCCCACGCCTTGATGAGCTCCAGGCTCACCTCGGGCGGGTCCTGCAGATCAGTGTCCATGACGATGATCGCGTCGCCCCGGGCGTAGTCGAGGCCCGCCGTGATCGCCATCTGGTGGCCGAAGTTGCGGGAGAAGTTGACCACCCGGACCTGCTCGCAGGACTCGGCGATCTTCTCCAGGATCTCCAGCGACGCGTCCCGGGAGCCGTCGTTCACGTAGACGAACTCGAAGTCCAGGTCCGGCCGTTCCCGCGAGGCGGCGACCAGCCGGTCGTGGAACTTCTCGATCCCGTCGGCCTCGTTGTAGACGGGGAGCACGTAGGAGACGAGCCGTCGCTGCGGTGGTTCCGTCACCACGGCCCGGTCGTCAGGAGCGTGGTTGGGTTCGATGACAGGGGTCGCCATTGCGGCCTTCCGTGGTCTCGGCGTCGCCGGCGCGGCCGGTCGTCATTCTTCGGTGCTGGACGGGGACCGTTCCCGCAGGCGTCCGTGCGGACGGTCGCCTGCCGCGGCCCGGAGGTGCCGGCCGGGGTCAACGATCCCCCTCCCAGCCCCACAGCGTGATCGTGTCCGTCGATCGGTCGTACTGGTCCCGGCCCAGAGGGTAGTCAAGCCGGTACACGTGTCCCCACTCCTCGTGAGGGGCTCCGTCCAGGCGGCTGGGCACCTCCCGGCGGTCGGCCTGCGACACACCGGCGAAGCTCCCGCCCTCGCGGGGGATGTAGGCGATCTGAGCACCGCCGTGCCAGTTCGGGGCGCCGACGATGACCGTCGGCGTCTGCGCCAGGCCGTCGGACACCACCGGGAAATCCGAGACGCAGGGCAGGTGCCAGGCCAGCGGCCAGTCCGGCAGCACCGGCCCCGTGCCGGCGAGGTAGTCGTGCAGGCTCTGGGCCGTGCGGATCCGGGGGCCGGTCACCGCGAGCCAGCCGCCGACGTCGGTCGTCGCGTCGCCGGCGACCACGCGCACCCGGTCGGCGGTCGCCGGCACGTCGTCCGTCCCGACTGCCAGCGGGCGCCAGGACGGCCGGTCGAACGCTCCGTCGTCGACAGCCCGGAGGCCGAGCGTCGTGACGTCCTCCGTGCCGTCCCCGGACCGGCCGAATTCCAGCTGCAGGGAGTTGGCGCCCCCGACGCGACCGGCCGCCGCGACCGCGACCTCCTGGTCCTCGGAGAGCTCCGGCAGCTCGAACCAGGGCGTCACCAGGCGCCCGATCGTCCGCTCGCCGTCCACCAGGCTGCCCCAGACGTGGGTCGCCGCACCCGAACCAGCTCCGTCCGGTGGCTGCTGCGCCTCCAGGAAGCCACCTCCGCTGACGAAGCCGTCGGCGACCGGGGCCTCCGCGTCGGCGACCGGAGCGAGCGGGCCGCCGGGCTCGTCGATCAGCAGGTCGACCGACTCCGGGATCCCGCAGCTCGTCCCGGTCAGGGTCTGGACGTTCTCCAGGGCGAGTGCATAGCCCCCGGCGTCGGCCTGCCGCAGCGGAGCGACGCTGAACCCGACCAGCAGGACGCCCACGGAGACGGCGGTGGCCGCAGCGGTGACCACGACCGGGGCCGCGACCAGCGGGGCCAGGTCCCGCCCCCGACCCCGCCGGGAGCGCACCCACCAGGACGCGCCCACCGCGAGGGCCGCGACCAGCAACCACACCGCCGGGTTGCCGAGCGGGACGCCCAGCGGGGTGATCGGAGCATCCCGGTACGGCAGGCCGTAGACCGAGTACATGAACCAGGCGTTCGGCCCGGAGTAGGCGAGCCCGGCCGCCAGGGCGACGACGCCCGTACCGGCCAGCGCGATCACCATCGTGGCCCGGTCCCGCGAGCGCGCCCGTGCCGCCTCGAGGAGGAGGACGCAGGCCAGGACGAGGAACGGTGCGCCCAGCCCCGCCACCGACCCGAAGTGGTGCGACCACTTGGACGGCGTCGCGAACAGGAGCGCGAACGCCAGCGCCACGGAGGCCGTGAGGATGTGCGCATCGGGGAAGCGGCGCAGCTCGGTGAGCCGCCGGGACAGCAGGAGGGCGACGACGAGCAGCAGTCCGAGGGTGAGCAGCACGGCCAGGCGCTTGGTGGCCGTGCCCTGGGGCCCCGCGCCGAGCAGGAAGGCGTAGCGCGTGGCCTCCTCGTACCACCCCAGGCTCGGGCCGATCTCCGTGTGCAGCTCGGTGGCCTTGGCCACCCCGTGCAGGGACTGGTCGGCGAACATCAGCACCAGCCCGCTGCCGGCGAGCGCCGCCAGCAGCGCCGCGATACCCGCCGTCGTCCACCAGGACGAGCCGGCCGCACGCACGGTCCGCCAGATGCGCGGCAGCAGCACCAGCACCGGCGCGAGGGCGACGACGCAGGACGGCGTGACCGACAGGCAGATGCCGGCGACCAGCGCCGCGGCACCGATGGACAGCAGCGGGCGGCGGGCCGTCGGCGCGGTGCCGCGCAGCAGCAGCGCCAGCACGGCTGCCGCGCCCAGCGCCACGAACGGCTCGGGCCGGACGCCCGTGTTGAACGGCAACCACCAGGCCAGGAAGCAGAGCGCCGACAGGACGGCGACCAGCGGGCCCCGCGACGACCGAGGCAGCACGGCCCCGAGCACACCGCGGCTCACGACGAACCACGTGGCGAGCCCCACCAGGTAGCTGGGGACGCGCAGCCACAGGGGCGCGGCGGAGACAGCGGCGAACGGCTGCACGATGTGCTGCACCAGCGTGAACGGCGCCTCGGAGGCGTTGAACCAGTGGTAGTAGTTGCCGATGTCGCCGCTGGCCAGGCCGTTGCGGATCGTCATCGTGGCGTAGCCGTCGTCGTCGGTCTGCGGCGCGATGAACATCCACAGCGAGAGCGCCCCGACCACGGCGGCGTCCACCGCCAGCCGGACGCGGACGCCGGGGGCCCGCTCGGATCGCAGCTCCTCCGCACCGCGGGTGCGCGCGGCGGCCGACCGGGCGAGCATCGCGAGAGCGGCCAGGACCACGAGGGTGTAGACGGCCATCATCGCGATCTTCAGCCCGCTGGGCGAGCTCTCGAACCAGGTGCGGGTCCGGGCGGTCACCGCCGTCCCGTCCGCGTCGTCCGGCTCGAGGTCGGTGGTGAAGGCGAACACCTCGGGCACCGGCTCCGCGCTCAGCACGGTAGGGGCATCGGCGCCGACGACGACGCTGGTGGCCGTGTCGTCGGAGTCCACCCGGACGTCGCAGCCGGTCTCCGGCGGTGCCGCGGCGTGCACGACCCGGCCGTTGACCGCGACCCGCAGCTGGCCGTTCTCGGTGTCGACCACCAGACCCGACGCCGGCCCCTGGTCCCGGACCAGCGACGTGGCCAGCAGGGTCGTCCGCTCCCCGGTGCCCAGCCCCTCCTGCACGGCGGCGCAGGGGACCGTCGCGTGGATCTCGGCCGGGCGGTAGGGCACGAAGAACGCCGTGGTCGACGTCGGCTGCTCCCCCTGCGCCGGCCAGGTCACCTCGGTGCGGTCGGCCACGACCGGGGCCAGCGGCAGCGCCACGGCGAGGCCCACGCCCAGCAGCCCGACGAGCAGGGCCACGACGGCGCGCGTCCGCCCGGGGAATCGGGCCGGGTCGGGCGCGGCAGGGGCCGGCGCAGCCGGCAAGAGCGTCGTCGACACGTGGCGCCTCTCGATTGCCCGGGGCCTCTGCGCCGCAGCGAGCTTGATGGTGCGTCTGAGCAGCGGGAGGGCGGCCGGGCGAGCGCGGGCTCGGTGGCGACCTGCCGGAACAGGCCCGGGAGACTCCCTGGACACCGAGCGTAGCCCACCTCGGCGCCCCCTCCGGGGCGCCAGGGACGGCCGAGTGCTGGTGAGCGACACGTCTCGGAAGTGACTGGTGGGACGGACCGGTCCGGGTACGCGGCGGCTATTCTCGGCGCCGGGACGGAGCGCGCCGGGACCCGTGGCGCAGCACCCGGCGGCCCCTCCGGTCGCCGTCGGGCGGGAGGACGGAGCGCCTGGTCACGTGCTCAGCGAGGAGGCGGCGACGCCGCGCCGCCGTGTCTCTCACCCGGCAGGGCCCCGGTGACCTTCTCCGTCCTCGCCCGCGACCCGGGCTCCGGGGACCTCGGCGTCGCTGTCTCCTCCTGCATCCTCGCGGTGGGCCGGGCGGTGCCCAGCGCGCATCCGGGGCTGGGCGTGATCGCCGCGCAGGCACGCAGCCGCCGCGGCCTGGGGCGGTCGCTGCTGAGCGGGCTGGCCGACGGCGGTGCGCCGGCCGCGCTCGTGCGCCGGGCGGCGCACAGCGCCGAGGACGCCGACCGGCAGATCGCCGTCCTCGATGCCACCGGCCGGGTGGCCGCCGACACCGGCCGGGGGTGCTTCCCCGTCAGCGGCCACCTGCTGGGCGACGGGTTCAGCGTGCAGGGCAACATGCTCGCCTCGGACGCCGTGCTCCCCGCGATGGCCGAGGCGTTCACGGCCGGCGGCGGGGACCTCGCCGACCGGCTCCTGGCCGCGCTCACCGCCGGGCAGGAGGCGGGGGGCGACCTGCGCGGCCGTCAGTCGGCCGCGCTGCTGGTGGTCAGCGGCGAGCACCCGTCCGACGACGACGACGGCGTGCGCATCGACCTGCGGGTCGACGACTCCGGCCACCCGGTGCGCCAGCTGCGCATGCTGCGCAACCTGCAGCGGGCCTACGACGAGCGGGACTACGAGTACCTCGCCCTGTTCGCACCGGAGGGCGCGCGCGACCTGTACGCCGCGCTCGCCGCCTCCGGGCGGGGCGACCGCGAGGCGGCCCGTTCGGCGCTGGAGGCGATGCGGGCCCGCCCCGGCTGGTCGGCGTGGCTGAGCGCCATGGCCGGTGACGCGCGCCTGTCGGCGGTGTCGCAGCTGCTCGGCTGAGCCGGGACCGGCCGGCTCAGAGGGTGTCCGGCCGCAGCCGCGCCAGCACGGCGGGGTCGATCTCCCGGTCGTGCAGGGGCAGCACGAGCTCCGTGACGAGGTCGGTCAGCTCGGCGACCCGCAGGTTGAGCCGGCGGGATTCGTGCAGGCCGTCGCGCAGCTCGGCCACCTGCCGCTCGAACTCGGCCAGGCGCTCCTCCGCCGCGTCCAGCCGGCTCCGGAGATCGTCGGCCTGCTCGCGCAGCCGTGCGTTGTCGTCGGTCAGGCGGGCGAGCTGCTCCGGCAGCTCCAGCGCCGCGGGGGCGAGGGCGCGGCGGACGGCCCACACCGCCCCACCGCGGGTGGGACGCGACTGGGACTGCGGGCTCATCGGGGCCTCCGTCGGAAGGTCAGGCGGTGCACGGGGACGATCTGCTCCTCGGCCGCGCCGAACCACCGCAGCGGCTCCAGCCGGGGCTCGGCCTCCTCGAGGACGAGCCGGTGCCGGTCGGCCTCGGCCACGACCTGGTCGACCGTGAGGTGGCGGTAGGGCGGGATGCCGGCGTAGCCGTGGTCGGCGACGAGGTCGAAGAACGCGCGGCCGGCGGGGCGCAGCACCATCCCGCAGAGCCGGAAGGCGTTCTCCCGCCCCCGGTCCTCCAGCGCGTTGAGCAGGCGCCGGCCGAAGACCGTCCAGGTCTGTGGCGCCGCCGCGAGCTCGGCGCCGAGCCGGAGGACGGTGCGCACGTCGAGCAGGTTCTGCACCTCGAAGGCGACCGGGAGGTCGGTGCCGGCGAGGCGCGACCGCGCCGTGGAGACGGCGTAGCGCGAGTAGTCGATCGCGCGCACGGTGCGGCCGCGCGCCGCCAGCGCGAGCGCGTCGGTGCCCACCCCGGCGCCGAGCTCGAGCAGGGCGCTCCCGTCGGGCGTGCGCTCGTCCACCCAGCGGGCGAAGCCGCTCATCGCCGGGTCGTGGGTCAGCGCGCCCGGCGGCGCGAGGAGGACCAGGTCGTCCCACGCCTCGCGCTCGACGTTGTAGTCGGCGAACCACCCGTAGAAGCGGGCCCCCGTGCTCTCCGGGACCTCGAAGGTGAAGGAGGGGTCCGGCGTCCGCCAGCCCTCCCCGTACACCGCCCGCAGGGCCAGCTCCTGGTCCCGGGGGGCCGGCTCCTCGCGACCGGACACCTGCACCCTGCTGGGTGGCAGCAGGTCCTCGCGACTCGCCTCGGCGCGGATCATGAAGTGCTGCATCCAGTGGTCGCCCAGGACGAAGCCCGGGAAGACGTCGACGTAGTGGTCGGGGCGACCCTCGTGGGAAAAGACGACCTGCAGGTGCCCGACCGACAGCCGGACGACCTCGTACCCGGCCGCGCGCAGCAGCCGACCGACGGCGAAGCTCTCCAGCGCCACGTCGGCGGGGTGCTCGTACCGGCTCAGGTAGGCCAGGTCCGCGTCGTCGTCGTGGGGCAGCAGGCGCCCCTCGCGGACCGGACCCAGGAGGGTGCCGCAGGTGACGTAGACGACCGGCCCGAGCTCGGACTCCAGCAGCTCGCGGATGGCGGTCATGTGGTCGAGCATCCGCTCGACCATGCCCGGCGCGGCATCGGCGAAGGCCTGTCCCAGCCGGCCCCACTTGTTGACCACGAGGGGGCGGCCGTAGTGGTCGACGAGCTCCGGCGGCCCCGTCCCGCCGTCCAGGCTGACGGTCGCCTCCGGGCCGGTGTCGGTGCCGCTGACCCGCACCCGCACGCGGAAGGTGCCCCGCAGGCGGGGGCGCAGCGCCGGCGGCCACGGCTCGAACCGCAGCGCGCCGTCCTGGAACGCCGTGTACCGGAGATCGGCGGGCACGTCGTCGGGGGCGACGACGGGCGGCGATGCCCGGAAGGAGAAGACCCGCCGCCCGTCGAGGTCGACGTCGAGGACCTGGTCGTCGTCGGCGGGCCCCGACGTGCGGTAGAAGAGGCCGGACGGGGTGGGCCACACCTGGTCGATCGGTCTCTCCTCGTCGGTTCCGGGAACGCCGCGGACGCACGCAGAGCGGGAGTCTACGGGCATGCCCCGTCAGGCGGCGGGGCCTCCGACGCCCGGCCCGCGGCCGTCAGTCGTCCTCGGGCGCCGCGTCGGCGAGCACGACCAGCCGACGCAGGCAGTGCTCCCGCAGCGGCTCGGGGAACCCGTCGGCCAGCCGGTAGTACACGACGCGCCCCTGCTTCCGGTTCGTGACGAGACCCGCCGTGCGCAGTAGCCGCAGGGCGTAGCCGACGGCGTCCTCGTTGACCTCCAGGGCCAGGGCGAGGTCGCCGACGCAGAGCTCCTCCACCACGTCGAGCGCGAACAGAACCCGGGCCCGGGTGGGGTCGGCCATCAGGCTCAGCACGCTGGTCAGCCGGGCGGCCTCCTCCCGGCCGGGGAGCCGCGCGCGGGCACGGGCCGTCCGCTCGGGGTCGACCGGGTGGGCGTGCAGGGATCCAGGCATCGGCGGGCACCTCCGCGGACGGCCTACCCGTACGGATCCACGGGCACGCCGCCGTCCCGGGCTCGCGCCCCGGGCCCCGTCGGCGTTTGTCCGTACGACCGTACGGGCATGCGGACCGTCGCCTCGATCCCGCGACGCCGTCGACCCGCACGTCGGCCCCGGGGGATCACCGTGGGACGAGAGCGCAGCCGTCGCGGCGGCCGCGGGACGACGCGCGCGGCTGCGCGCACGGACGACGGAGAGACGGAGAGCGGATCCATGGCGACGAAGCGGAACCACGACGGCGACGAGCACGATCAGGGCGGCATGTCCCACGAGGCGAAGATGTACCTGCGCTTCGCGGCCATGATCAGCACGTCCATGGTGGTCATGTACTTCACCATGTTCGCCGGCACGTGGGAGTGGAGCCACGTCCGGTTCAGCGAGAGCCGCGTGTTCATGGCGCTCACCATGGGCGGGACCATGGGGCTGGTCATGCTCGCCTGGATGCTCTCCATGTACAAGAACGTGAAGGGCAACATCGCCATCGTGGCGGCGAGCCTCCTGCTGCTGGGCGGCGGGATCTTCCTCGACCGCAGCCAGGTCACCGTGGACGACGTCAACTGGATGAGCGCGATGATCCCGCACCACTCGCTGGCCATCACCCGCTCCGAGCGCGCGGACATCGACGACGTCCGGGTGTGCCAGCTGGCCGTCGAGATCATCGAGGCCCAGGAGCGGGAGATCGCCGAGATGGAGTGGCTGATCCAGGACATCCGGGAGAACGGTGAGGCCGAGACCCTCGAGGAGGCGCAGGCCCGGCCCGTCCCGGAGTTCACCGGCTCCGCCCTGCGCGACTGCCCGACGGGCTGATCCCGGGGGACGCTCCCCGCGTCGAGGACCGGCCGGTGAGGGCCCGGGCAGCCGGGTCCTCGCGGTGGCTACTTCAGCAGGCTCCGGGCGATCACCATGCGCTGCACCTGGTTGGTGCCCTCGTAGATCTGGGTGATCTTCGCGTCGCGCATCATGCGCTCGACCGGGAAGTCCTGGGTGTACCCGGCACCGCCGAAGAGCTGGACGGCGTCGGTGGTCACCTGCATGGCGACGTCGGAGGCGAACGCCTTGGCCGAGGCCGAGACGCGGGTGACGTCGGGCCGCCCCTGCTCCCCCGCGGCGGCGGCGACGTAGACCAGCTGCCGGGCGGCCTGGATCTTCATCTCCATGTCGGCGAGCATGAACTGCACGCCCTGGAACTCCCCGATGGCCTTGCCGAACTGCTTGCGCTCCTTGACGTAGGCCACGGAGGCGTCGAGCGCGCCCTGCGCGATGCCGACGGCCTGCGCGCCGATGGTGGGCCGGGTGAAGTCCAGCGTCCGCAGCGCGGTCTTGAACCCGGTGCCGGGCGCGCCGATGATCCGGTCGGCCGGGATGGTGCAGTCGGTGAAGTAGAGCTCGCAGGTCGGCGAGCCCTTGATGCCCATCTTCCGTTCCTTGGGGCCGACGGCGAAGCCCGGGTCGTCGCGGTGCACCGCGAAGGCGGAGATGCCGTTGGCACCCTTCTCCGGGTCGGTGACGGCCATGACCGTGTACCACTCGGAGATGCCGGAGTTGGTGATCCAGGCCTTGGTGCCGTTGAGCACCCAGGAGTCGCCGTCGAGCCGGGCGCGGGTCTTCATCGCGGCGGCGTCGGAGCCGGCCTCCCGCTCGGAGAGGCCGTAGCTGATCATCGCCTCGCCCGAGGCGATCGAGGGCAGCACCTTCTGCTTCACGTCCTCGGACCCGGACAGGATGATCGGCATCGAGCCGAGCTTGTTGACCGCGGGGATCAGCGAGGCGCTGACGTCGACCCGCGCGACCTCCTCGATCACGATGCAGGTCGCGATCGCGTCCGCGCCCTCGCCGCCGTACTCCTCGGGGATGTGGGTGGCGTGGAAGCCGGCGGCCGTCAGGGCCTTCTGCGCCTCGACGGGGTACCGGGAGTCGGCGTCCACCTCGGCCGCGTACGGCGCGATCTCCCGCTCGGCGATGTCACGCACCGCCTCGCGGATCGCCTCGTGCTCCTCGGTCAACGCGTACAGCCCGCTGTCGGTACCCACGACCCGATCGTAGGACGTCCGACTACCCGCCGGTAGCGAGGCGCTCCTGGAGGGTGAGGTCCCGCGCGACAACGCGCTCGGCGAGATCGGCCTGGAACCGCTCGACCCGGCCGCGCAGCTCCGCGTCGCTCGCGGCCAGGATGCGCACCGCCAGCAGCCCGGCGTTGCGGCCTCCCCCGATGCCGACGGTCGCCACCGGCACGCCCGCCGGCATCTGCACGATCGACAGGAGGCTGTCCAGTCCGTCGAGCCGGTCGAGCGGGCGGGGCACGCCGATGACCGGCAGCGGCGTGGCCGCGGCGACCATCCCCGGCAGGTGCGCCGCACCGCCGGCGCCGGCGACGATCACCCGTAGCCCACGCCCGGCGGCCTGCTCGGCGTAGTCGAGCATCCGCCGGGGCGTGCGGTGCGCGGAGAGCACGTGGGCCTCCCACGGAACGTCGAACTCCGCGAGCGCCTCGGCGGCCGGCTGCATCATCGGCCAGTCCGAGTCGCTGCCCATCACGATGCCGACGACGGGGTCGCTCATGCCCTGCTCCTCAGTGCTCGTGGTCGTGCGCGAAGGCGAAGGCCGGGTCGACCACGCCGTCGGCGAGGTAGCGGGCGGCAGCCACCGCCCGCGCCCGCACCTCCTCGAGGTCGGCCCCGAGCGCGGTCACGTGGCCGAGCTTGCGGCCCGGTCGCTGCGTCTTGCCGTACCAGTGCAGCTTCACGTCGGGCCAGTGCGCCATGAGGTGGTGGATCCGCTCGTCCAGCGCCGGCCCCGACCAGCCCTCCGCCGCGGCGGCACCGCCGAGCACGTTGGCCATCACCGCGACCGGGGCGACCATCTCCGTCGAGCCCAGCGGGTAGTCCAGGACGGCGCGCAGGTGCTGCTCGAACTGGCTGGTGCGGGCGCCCTCGATGGTCCAGTGCCCCGAGTTGTGCGGGCGCATGGCCAGCTCGTTGACCAGGACCCCCTCGGCGGTCTCGAACAGCTCGACCGCGAGCATGCCGACGACGCCGAGCCGGTCGGCGATGCGCACCGCGAGTTCTTGGGCCGCGGTGGCCAACTCGTCGGAGAGCCCGGGGGCGGGGGCGTACACCTCGGCGCAGACGCCGTCGCGCTGGACGGTCTGCACCACCGGCCACACCGCCACCTGCCCGAACGGCGAGCGGGCCACCTGTGCCGACAGTTCCCGCACCATGGCCACCCGCTGCTCGGCGAGCAGGGTGCCGTGCCGGTCCAGCAGCTCGTCGGCGGCTCCGGCGTCCCCGACGACGAAGACGCCCTTGCCGTCGTACCCGCCGCGGGGGGTCTTGAGCACGACCGGCCAGCCGTGCGCCGCGGCGAAGGCGGCGACGTCAGCGGCGGAGCGGACCTCGGCCCAGGCCGGCTGCGGCTCCCCCGCCTCCGCGAGCGCGCGGCGCAGCACCAGCTTGTCCTGCGCGTGCACCAGCGCCTCCGGGCCGGGAGCGACGCGGGTGCCCTCCTCGACGAGCGTGCGCAGGTGCTCGGTGGGCACGTGCTCGTGGTCGAAGGTGACCACCGTGGCGCCGTCGGCGAGCGCCCGCAGGTCACCCAGGTCACGGTGGTCACCGATCCGGACGTCCGCGGCCACCAGCGCCGCGGACTCGGCCGGGCCGGCGGACAGCACCCGCAGCGACTGGCCGAGCGCGATCGCCGCCTGCTGGGTCATCCTGGCCAGCTGCCCTCCGCCGACGACGGCGACCACGGGCAGACCGGTACGCGGGTCCAAGGCGGCAGGCACGGTTCCGAAGGCTATCCGGAGAGCCCCGGCGGGCTACCGGGCGTGGCCCGCCGGGACCGGGCGGCGATCGGTCAGGCGGCGGAGCCGACCCGCAGGCGAGCGACCCACGGGTCCTCACCCTTGTGCGGGGCCAGTCCCTGACTCTCGACCTGCTCGAGCACCCGCAGGCCGCGGTCGGCCAGCTCATCGGCCACCTGGGCCACCGGGAGGTACTGCCGGTAGTGCTCCCCGAAGACCTTCTCGGCGGCCGCGTCCTTGTCGGTGCGGAACTCCAGCCACCCCTGTCCGCCGGCCGAGACGACCTGGACCAGGAGCGTCCAGAGGTTGGCGCGGGCGTCGTCGGTGATGGCGTGCACCAGGAAGCGTGCGTAGAGGTTCCACCCGCGGCTCCAGTCGAGGCCGTCGGCGAAACCGGCGATCGACCGCTCGTCGGACAGGTCGACGACCTGGAATCGCGCGCCCCAGCCTTCCTCCTCGGACCGCCGGGTGGCGGTCTCCACGGCGGCGGCGGAGTAGTCGACCCCGACGACCTCGTGGTCCTTCATGCCGAAGAAGCGGGCATCCCGGGCGGTACCGGTGCCGACGTCCACGATCGGCGGCTGACCGTTCATGCGCTCGGTGACCCAGCGGGCGAAGGTCGACTCCTCCAGGGGGACCCGCTCCGACGCCGGGCCGCTGTAGAAGGACTGCCAGTGGTCGTTGCGCATCGGTGCACTCTCCGCATCAGCTCTGGAGCCGCCACCCGCGAGATCGGGTACGGCGGGCGAGAGGCGTGGCACTCCCTGGCCTCACCCTCCGGACACCGGGTGGAAGGTCTTCGTCACCGCGGATACCCCGAACGTTACGTCACCGGACACCCGTTGGTCATCATTTCGACCATCTGCGTGTCGACTTGTCTACTCTGCGTGATCGCACCGGTCAGCCGGCCAGGCGGGAACCGTTCCGGCCGGCGATCACCTCGAGCCTGGTCGGGATGCGGGTGCGCAGCTCCTCCAGGTGGCTGATGACGCCCACCGTGCGTCCGCCCCGGCGGAGTTCGTCGAGCACCGTCATCACCGCATCCAGGGCCTGCGCGTCGAGGGTGCCGAACCCCTCGTCCACGAACAGGGTGTCGATCCGGACGCCGCCGGTCTCCGCGGTGACGACGTCGGCGAGCCCCAGCGCCAGCGCCAGCGAGGCCATGAAGCTCTCCCCGCCCGAGAGCGTCTTGGTGGGACGGCGGGCGCCGGTGTACTCGTCGAACACGTCCAGCCCCAGCCCACCGCGAGCGCCGTGCCGCCCCTGCGCGTCGCTGTGCAGGAACGTGTACCGGCCCCCCGACATGTCCAGCAGCCGCCGGCTGGCCACCTCGGCCACCTGCTCGAGGCGCGCGGCGAGCACGAACGACTGCAGCCGCATCTTCCGGGTGTTCGCCCCGCGGCCGTGGGTCAGGTCGGCCAGCCCGGTGACCTGGTCGGCCCAGGCGCGCAGCTCGGCCAGCGTCAGCTCCGCCGCGCTCACCTTCCCGACCAGGTCGTCGAGCGCACTGCTGCAGCGGCGCGCCTGCTCGAGCGCGGCCACGGCCTCCTCCCGCCGGCGGGTGCCTCCCGCGCAGCGGTCCTCGAGGGCGGCGAGATCGGGCCGGTCGGGGAGGTCTGCGAGCTCCGGGGCGGCCAGCTGGGCGCGCAGCACGGCGACGCGCTGGTCGTGCTCGTCGAGCTGCCGATCCAGCTGCGCCAGACGGCCCGCGCCGGCGAGGGCGGCCGCCGCGGCCTGGACGTCGCGGAAACCTGCGGCCCCGGCGCGCTCCTCCGCCGTCCGGCGGGCCGACTCGGCCTCGGCGCGGGCACGCAGCTCCTCGACCTCGGCGGCCACCACCGCCTCGCACGCCTCCGCGGCGGCCGACAGCCGGGCGACCCGGGCGGCCAGGTCTGCGTCGCCGCCGCGGGCTGCGTCCAGCCGGCTGCCGAGCTCGGCGAGGCCGGTCGTCAGCGCGTCGCGCTCGGCGGTGCGGGCCCGGAGCTCCTCGCGGTCGACGGCGAGCCGCCCGGCCGCCTCCTCGCGCTGATCGAGGAGCCGCTGGAGGCGCGCCTCGGCCGGCGGTAGCCCGGCGGCCAGCCCGGCCGCGACGCGCTCGGCCGCCGCCAGTTCCGCGACGCGCGCGGCCTGCTCGTCCACCGGCAGTTCCCCGGCCCGCGCCCGCAGGCCGGCGAGCTCGCGCTCGACGGCCTCCAGCCGGCCGGCGGCCCCGGTGAACGCGGCCTCGGCTGCATCCGCGAGCGCCCGCGCGGCGTCCTCGTCGGCCGCGGTGACCCGTTCGCCGCCCGGCTCCGCCGGCCGAGGGTGCTCGGTGGAGCCGCAGACCGGGCAGTCGGCGCCGTCGATGAGCCCGGCGGCGAGCTCGGCGGCCATCCCGTCCAGTCGCCGGGCGCGCAGGTCCAGCCACCGTTCCCGGGCGTCGGCGCGGGCGTCCCGCGCCCGGGCGACGTCCTCGCGCAGCGACCGCAGCGTGCGGTCCAGCTCCCCGGCCGCTCGTCCCGCGGCGAGAGCCGCCTCCGCGGACTCCAGGGCGGCGCGCAGGCCCGGCAGCTCCGCGGCGGCCGACCGCGCCGCCACCACCTCCTGCTCCTGCTCGGCCAGCAGCCCCGGCAGCGCGGCGACGGCCTCCTCCCCCGCGCGGCACCGGTCGGCCAGCTCGCGGGCCTGCCGGTCGAGCGCGGCGATCGACCGCTCCAGGGCGCGGGCGCGCTCCACCTCGGGCAGCAGTGAGCGCGCCTCGGCGGCCTGGTCGCGCAGCTCGCGCGCGACCACACCGTCGGCGGGGCGGCCCCCGGCGACCGGCTGCCAGGCCGCCACGGCGCCGGCCAGGTCGTCCGCGGCCCGCTCTGCCGCCCGCCCGGCCGAACGGGCCGCGGCGAGCACGTCGCGCAACGGCTCGGCCCGGCGGGCGGCGTCGCGCTCGGCCCGCACCGGCGCGAGCTCCGGCTCCCGCCGCTCCAGTGCCGCGAGCTCCGCGGTGGCCTGGTCGCGCCGGTCGTGCCGTCCCGCCAGCGCGCGGGCGGCCGTCAGCTCGGCGTCCGCGGTGGCCGTCTCGGCGGCGGCCGCATCGGCCCGCGCGGTGGCCGTCGCCAGGCGCCCGGCCGCGGTGGCCCGCACCTCCGCCACCCAGCGCAGCACTCCCCCGCCTGCCCCCGCGCCCACCAGCTCCGGGGCTAGCTCCTCGGGCACCTCGACGTCGGCTATCTGGGCGACCCGGTCGAGCAGCGTGCCCAGCTGGTAGCGCGCGTCCTCGGTGCGTGCGCGGGCCGCCGCGCGCTCCTCTGCCAGCCACTCCTCGGCCCGGGCGAAGCGGTCGACGTCGAACAGCGTGCGCAGCAGCTCGGTGCGGTGCTCCGGCTCGGCGCGCAGGAACCGCGCGAAGTCGCCCTGCGGGAGCAGCACCACCTGGCAGAACTGGTGCACGTCGAGCCCGAGCCGCGTGCGCAGGTGCTCGGACCCCTCGTCGATGCGCGTGCTGACCGGCTCCCACCCGCCGTCGGTGAGCCGGGAGACCACCAGCTTGGCCTGCTCGGTCGCCCAGCCCTCGCCGCGCTTCTTGGGCCGTTGCTGCTCCGGCCGCCGGACGACGCGCAACCGCTCGTCGCCGAGGGTCAGCTCGCAGCTGACCTCGGTCCGCGTGGCGGCGTCCGCGTGGTCGCTGCGCAGCCGCTTCTCCTCGCCGCGCGCGCCCGGGACGCGGCCGTAGAGGGCGAACACGACGGCGTCCAGCAGCGTGGTCTTGCCCGCCCCGGTCGGGCCCCACAGCAGGAACAGCCCGTCGCGCCCCACCTCGTCGAGGTCGACCTCGACGGTGCCGGCGAAGGGCCCGAAGGCGGTCAGCGACAGCCGGTGCAGCCTCATCGGGCGGCGTCCTCGCGGTCGGCGGCCCCGAGCGCCCGCGCCAGCAGCTCCCGCTCGGCGGCCCCGGCGGGTACGCCCCGCACCGCGCTGACGAATTCGTCGGCGATCTCCAGCGCGCTGCGCCCGCGCATCCGCTCCTGGTAGCTGCCGCGCTCGATCACCGCGCCCGCACCGGTCCAGTCCAGGTGCACGCAGTGCGGGAACCGGGTCTGCAGGCGGCGCATGGGGTCCGCGGGTCGCGTCGGGTCGGTCAGCCGAGCGGAGACGAAGTGCTGCTCGACCGGCTCGTGCGCCGGCTCGGCGAGCAGCTCCTCGAGCGTGCCGGTGAGCACGCTGAGCGGGCGCGGGGTGGGCAGCGGGACCGCCCGGACCCCGGCCAGCCCGCCGGCGTCGAGCTCGACCAGCCAGGCCTGCTTCTGCTGCCCGGCCTCGCCGAAGGAGTAGGCCAGCGGCGAGCCGCTGTAACGCACCCGTGGGCTGAGCGTCTGCGGGCGGTGCAGGTGGCCGAGCGCGACGTAGTCGACGCCGTCGAAGACCGACGCCGGCACCAGGTCGACGCCGCCGACGCAGATGTCCCGCTCGCTGTCGCTCGCCACGCCGCCACCGACGAAGGCGTGCGCGAGCACCACCGAGCGCGCCCCCGGCCGGAGGAAGAGATCGGCGCGCACGCGGTCCATCGCCTCCTGCAGCACCGCCTCGTGCCCACGGGCGCCGGGGACGCCGAGCTCGTGCCGGGCCACCTCGGGCTCCAGGTAGGGGATGCCGTAGACCGCGACCTCGCCGTGCTCGTCGGCCAGCAGCACCGGTTCGTCCAGCCGCGGGGTCGCCGCTCGCACGTGCAGGCCCGCGGCGCTGAGCAGACCGGAGAAGGTGCCCAGCCGGCGAGCGGAGTCGTGGTTGCCGGGGGTGAGCACCACGCGGGCCCCGGTGGCCAGCAGCCGGCCGACGACCCGGTCGAGCACGGCGGTGGCGTCGGCCGAGGGCACCGCCCGGTCGTAGACGTCACCGGCGACGACGACGACGTCGACGCCTTCCTGCGCGACCACCGCGGCCAGCCCGCTCAGCACCTCCTCCTGCTCGGCGAGCAGATCGGTGCCGTGCAGGGTGCGGCCGATGTGCCAGTCGGAGGTGTGCAGCAGCCGCATAGCCGCAGAAGGTAGGGAGGGGGTACGACAGAACCGCCGAGGCGCGCCGTGACGGACCCGTCACATCCGGTGGACGTCAGAGGATCTCGGTGGAGCGCCACCCCTCCGGCGGCGGCCACCCCTCCTCGCCGCGGACGTACCCGGCGTTCTCCCGGGCCCGGCGCTCCGCGTCCTCCTCGATCATGACGTTGAGCAGCTGCTGCACCCCGTCGCTGTCGGGGATCTGCCGCAGCACGGTGGGGCCGCTGTCGCCGGCGGTCTCGATGGTGAGCGTGCCGGATCGGACGATCCGCTCCCAGAGCGTCTGCCGGTAGGAGACGTCGGTGATCCGGGAGAGCCCGAGATCGCGGCCGCGGCGGGCGAGGATCCCCTCGCGGAAGAGCAGCCGGTGGGTGGTGACCACGTAGTGCGTCGTCCGCCAGCGCAGCAGGGGCATGAGCACGAGGAACACCAGCAGGAGGAGCGCCACCACCACGATCGCCAGCCGGATCATCCCCTGCTGCCGGCCGGGCGGGACCAGCGCGGCACCGAACGACGCGCCCCCGACGACGAGCAGGAAGAGCACGACCGGCCAGAAGACCGTCAGCCAGTGCGGGTGCAGGTGCCGCACGACCTCTTCGTCGTCGGCAAGGAGCTTGTCGGGGTACGGCACCCCACCAGGATGCCGCCGATCCGCCCCGGGTCCGGCGATCGACGCCCTCGGCGCGTCCGCACGGACGGCGCTCGACGCCGAAGCCGGGCCGGGGGCGGCGATGCCGTACCGGGTCAGGCCCGCCGCACGTGCCGGACGTCGCCGCTGGCGAGCTCCACCTGTCCCTCGGGGGTGTCCACGACCAGCCGGCCGTCCCAGTCGATCGCACGGGCGGTGCCGACCATCGCGGACCCATCCGGCATCGTCACCTCGACCGTGCTGCCCACCGTCGAGGACCACGACAGGTAGTCGCGGGCGAGACCCGAGACGACCGGGTCACCCAGCGCCTCGCGCCAGCCCAGGTAGCGCCGCTCGACGGCCCGCAGGAAGCCCAGCAGCACCGGGCCGCGGTCCACGGTCGCGCCGGTGACGACCGACAGCGACGTACCCGTTCCGGGGAGCTCGGCCTCCGACGTCGACACGTTCAGCCCCACGCCGACGACGACCCCGGACGGCTGCCCTGCTCCACCGACCGACTCGGCCAGGATGCCCGCCAGCTTGCGCCCGTCCCGGGCGAGCAGGTCGTTGGGCCACTTCACGGTCGAGAGCACGCCGGCCACCTCCCGCACCGACTCCGCCAGCGCCACCCCGGTCAGCAGCGGCAGCCAGCCACGGCGGGCGGCGGGCACGTCCGGGCGGAGGAGGAAGGAGACGGTCAGGCCGGCGCGCGGCGGCGACATCCACACCCGGTCGAGCCGCCCGCGGCCGGTGACCTGGTGCTCGGCCACGAGCACGGTGCCCTCGGGGGCGCCGTCCGCGGCCGCGGCGGCCAGCGCGGCATTGGTCGAACCGATCTCGTCGACCACCTCGACCGAGCGCCACAGGGCGGTGTCGCGGGTCAGGGCGGCCTGCAGCGCGGAGGCGTCGAGCGCGGGACGCTCGAGGTCCGACCAGCGCGAGGAAGGTGTGTCGGGCACGGAGGAGACGGTAGCCACGCGCCGCCGCGGGGTGCGCGCTCGCACCGTGGGCGGGACTCCGGAAGGAAGGGGGCGAGCGGCTCCCCTACGCTACGGATCCCGTGGCCCCGCATGCGCGGCCACGCCCCGTGCACAGCAGCGCCGCCACGGCGGCCGACGAGCGCCAGCGAGGAGAACGAGGACGCGTGAGTGCCGCCGAACTGGAGAGCGCCGGGGAGCAGGTCCCCGACGACGTCGACATCCACACGACCGCCGGGAAGCTCGCCGACTTCGAGCGCCGGGTGCAGGAGGCCGTCCACGCGGGCTCCGAGCGCGCGGTCGAGAAGCAGCACGCGGCCGGCAAGATGACCGCCCGCGAGCGGATCGAGGCGCTGCTGGACCCGGGCTCGTTCACCGAGTTCGACGAGTTCGCCCGGCACCGGTCGACGAACTTCGGGATGGCCGACAAGCGCCCGTTCGGCGACGGCGTCGTCACCGGGTACGGCACCGTCGACGGCCGCCCGGTGGCGATCTTCTCCCAGGACGTCACGGTCTTCGGCGGCAGCCTCGGCGAGGTCTACGGCGAGAAGATCGTCAAGGTGCAGGACTTCGCCATCAAGAACGGCTGCCCGGTCATCGGCATCAACGAGGGCGGGGGCGCCCGCATCCAGGAGGGCGTGGTCTCCCTCGGCCTCTACGGCGAGATCTTCCAGCGGAACGTGCACGCCTCCGGCGTGATCCCGCAGATCTCGCTGGTCATGGGCCCGGCCGCGGGCGGGCACGTCTACTCCCCCGCGCTCACCGACTTCGTCGTCATGGTCGACAAGACCAGCCAGATGTTCATCACCGGCCCCGACGTGGTGAAGACGGTCACCGGTGAGGACGTCACGCTCGAGGAGCTCGGCGGCGCCCGCACGCACAACACGAAGTCCGGCGTCGCGCACTACCTGGCCGAGGACGAGAACGATGCGCTCGACTACGTCAAGGCGCTGCTGTCCTACCTGCCGAGCAACAACCTCGACCCGCTGCCGGCCGTCGAGATGGCGCCGGTCGAGACCGTCCTCCCGGACGCGCTGACCGACGAGGACCGGGAGCTCGACACCTTCATCCCCGACTCGGCGAACACCCCCTACGACATGCACGCGGTCATCGAGCACGTGCTCGACGACGGCGAGTTCCTCGAGGTGCAGCCGCTGTTCGCGCCGAACATCCTCATCGGCTTCGGCCGGGTCGAGGGCCGACCGGTCGGCGTCGTGGCCAACCAGCCCACCCAGTTCGCCGGCACGCTGGACATCGACGCCAGCGAGAAGGCCGCGCGGTTCGTGCGCACCTGCGACGCCTTCAACATCCCGGTGCTCACCTTCGTCGACGTGCCGGGCTTCCTCCCGGGCACGTCGCAGGAGTGGGAGGGCATCATCCGTCGCGGCGCCAAGCTGATCTACGCGTACGCGGAGGCCACCGTCCCGAAGGTCACGGTCATCACCCGCAAGGCCTACGGCGGCGCCTACGACGTCATGGGCTCCAAGCACCTGGGCGCCGACGTGAACCTGGCGTGGCCCACCGCGCAGATCGCCGTGGTCGGGGCGCAGGGCGCGGTCGGGATCCTCTACCGCAAGGAGCTCGCGGCCGCCGAGGACCCCGACGCCCGCCGCGCCGAGCTCATCGCGGAGTACGAGGACACGCTCGCCAACCCCTACATCGCCGCCGACCGCGGGTACGTGGACGCCGTGATCCCGCCGTCGCACACCCGCGTCCAGGTGACGAAGGCGCTGCGGGTGCTGGCCAACAAGCGCCAGACGCTGCCGCCCAAGAAGCACGGGAACATCCCGCTGTGAAGGCGACCGATGAGGGCGGCCCCCTGCAGGGTGCCCGCCGCGAGCCTGCGAGTGGTGGGGAGCAGGGGGTCCTCCCTCCGTTGCTGCGCGTCGTCAAGGGTGAGCCGACGCCCGCGGAACTCGCCGCCCTCACCGTTGTGGTGGCCGCTCTCTCACAGCGCCGCACCCGCCGCCGGCCTCCCGCGCCGGTCGGCGCGTGGGCGTCCTACGGGCGCACCCACCGCCGTCCGCTGCAGGCCGGCCCCGGTGGGTGGCGCGCGGCCGGGAGCCCGGCATGAGCGCCGACCGCAGGCTGGTCCTGGGCTCGGCCTCACCGGCCCGGCTGTCGCTGCTGCGCCAGGCCGGCCTCGCCCCCGAGGTCGTCGTCAGCGAGGTGGACGAGTCGGCGCACTCCGCCCCCCGGGTCGCCGAGACCGTCGCCCTGCTGGCCGCGGCCAAGGCGGCCGACGTCGCCAAGCGGGAGACCGACGCACTGGTGATCGGCGCGGACTCGCTGCTGGAGTTCGCCGGGAGGCCGCAGGGCAAGCCGGCCGACGCCGCCGAGGCCCGCGACCGCTGGCGGCGGATGGCCGGGCGTTCCGGCGTCCTGCACACCGGTCAGGCCCTGTTCGACGTCCGGGACGGGTCCGTGGTGAGCCGGGACATCGCGGTGGCCTCCACCGTCGTCTACTTCGCCGACCCGACCCCGCCGGAGGTGGAGGCCTACCTGGCCACCGGTGAGCCGCTCGCGGTGGCCGGCGCGTTCACCCTCGACGGGCTCGGCGCGCCGTTCGTCCGCCGGGTGGAGGGCGACCCGGCGGCCGTCGTGGGGCTGTCGCTGACGGTGCTGCGCACCCAGCTGGGAAAGCGGGGGCTGACCATCACCGACCTCTGGCGACGTTGACCGCCGGGCCGCGTGTGACAGGTGTGAAGGGATGGCACTCCGGGATGGCGATCACCGACGGCGACAGGTACCCATGGTGACCATGAGTGCGCACCGGGTGATCGTTCATGTCGGTACACCGAAGTCCGGCACGACCTACCTGCAGGACCTGCTCTGGAACTCTCGGGCGGCCCTGGCCGACGCCGGGGTCCTCTACCCGGGCGACGTGCCCGAGGCGCACTTCCACGCCACGCTGGACCTGAAGCAGGAGGGCTTCAACGGCTGGGTCGACCCCGCGCTGGACGGGGCCTGGAACCGGCTGGTCGAGGCCGCGCGGGCGCACGAGGGCACCACGGTCATCTCCCACGAGCTCTTCGGCGACCTGCCCCCGGAGGCGATCGCGCGGGTCCACGCCGACCTCTCCTTCGCCGAGGTGCACGTGGTCGTCACCGCTCGCGACCTGGCCCGGCAGCTGCCCGCCGTCTGGCAGGAGGACGTCAAGAACCGGCACTACCTGCCCTTCGGCGAGTGGCTCGCCACCGTGGGGTCCGAGGCCTGGAGCGACACCTGGTACGGCCGGGCGCTGTGGCTCCGCCAGGACCTCCCGGCGCTCGTGGAGCGGTGGGGGGCGGAGCTCCCGGCCACCCAGGTGCACCTGGTCACCGTCCCGCCGCGGGGGGCCGACCCCGCCACCCTGTGGCAGCGCTTCGCCCAGGTGGTCGGCGTCGACCCTGCCCTCGCCACCCCGCCGGACGGACGGCGCAACAAGTCGCTGGGCCGGGCGGAGGCCGAGCTCCTCCGCCGGCTCAACGAGCGGCTGGACTACGGCATCGACTGGCCGACCTACGCCGCCCGCATCACCCACCACGTGGCCGTCGACGTCCTGGCCGAGCGCCCGTCGTCCGGCTCGCTGACCGTGCCCGCGAGCGCCCGGCCGTGGGTGGTCGCCCGCGCCGCCGCGATGGTGGACGAGCTGCTCGCGGCCGGCTGCCAGGTGGTCGGGGAGCTCGACGAGCTCCGGGTGCCGCCGGCGGGGCCCGCCGAGGCGCCGGCACCCACGGCCGAGGAGATCCTCGATGCCGCCCTGGACGCGATCGTCGCGCTCATCCCCACGCACTCGGCGCCCGAGCCGGAGACCACCGGCGCCGCGCCGGACCCGGGCGAGGAGGACGCCGCGGCGCTCCCGGAGACGGCCCCGGCCGCGGCCCCGGAGTCCGCCGAGCCGGTGGACACCCCGGTGGCCGCGGCCGTCGCCCCCGACGCGGACGACGCACAGCAGGACCCGGTCCGACGGCGGGTGCGGCAGCGAACGCAGCGGATGGCGCGCTTGACGCGCCGCCTCGCCGGGTCGCTCACCGCGCGCTGACCGGTACCGGTACCGGACGTCTGCAGCCCTGCCGCGGAGGCGACGCGGCCTGCTGGCTACAGTCCGAGCCGTCCGAACGAGAGGGAGAACACCGGTGCAGAAGGTTCTCATCGCCAACCGTGGCGAGATCGCGGTCCGCGTGGCCCGCGCCTGCAAGGACGCGGGTCTCACCAGCGTCGCGGTCTACGCCGAGCCCGACCGCGACGCGCTGCACGTACGCGTCGCTGACGAGGCCTTCGCGCTCGGCGGCACCACCCCGGGCGACTCCTACCTGGTGATCGAGAAGATCCTCGACGCGGCCCGGCAGTCCGGGGCCGACGCGATCCACCCCGGCTACGGCTTCCTCTCCGAGAACGCCGACTTCGCCCAGGCCGTCCTCGACGCGGGGCTGACCTGGATCGGCCCGTCGCCGCAGGCGATCGTCGACCTCGGCGACAAGGTCGCCGCCCGGCACATCGCCACCAAGGCCGGCGCCCCGCTGGTGCCCGGGACCAAGGACCCGGTCGGGGGCGCCGACGAGGTCGTGGCCTTCGCGCAAGCGCACGGTCTCCCGGTCGCCATCAAGGCGGCCTTCGGTGGCGGTGGCCGCGGGCTGAAGGTCGCCCGCACGATGGAGGAGATCCCGGAGCTGTTCGACTCGGCGGTTCGCGAGGCGGTCGCCGCCTTCGGCCGCGGCGAGTGCTTCGTCGAGCGATTCCTGGACAAGCCGCGGCACGTCGAGGCGCAGGTGCTCGCCGACACCCACGGCAACGTGATCGTCGTCGGCACCCGCGACTGCTCGCTGCAGCGGCGCAACCAGAAGCTGGTCGAGGAGGCGCCCGCGCCGTTCCTCACCGACGACCAGCGCGCCCGGATCCACGAGTCGGCCAAGGCCATCTGCAAGGAGGCCGGCTACCACGGTGCCGGCACCGTGGAGTACCTGGTCGGCGCCGACGGCTCGATCTCCTTCCTCGAGGTGAACACCCGGCTGCAGGTGGAGCACCCCGTCTCCGAGGAGACCAGCGGCATCGACCTGGTGCGCCAGCAGTTCCGCATCGCCGAGGGCCTGCCGCTGGAGATCACCGAGGACCCCGAGCCGCGGGGTCACAGCATCGAGTTCCGGATCAACGCCGAGGACGCCGGCCGCAACTTCATGCCGGCCCCGGGCCCGGTGAACCGGCTGGAGATCCCGCAGGGCCCCGGTGTGCGCTGGGACTCCGGCGTCGAGACCGGCGGCGAGGTCGCCGGCGCGTTCGACTCGATGCTGGCGAAGCTGATCGTCACCGGCGCCACCCGCGAGGAGGCCCTGCAGCGGGCCCGCCGCGCGCTGGACGAGCTGGTGGTCGAGGGCATGCCCACGGTCATCCCGTTCCACCGGGCCGTGGTGCGCGACAAGGCGTTCACCAGCGAGCCGTTCACGGTGCACACCCGCTGGATCGAGACCGAGTGGGACAACCAGGTCCCGCCCTACGACGCCGTCCCGGCCGAGCAGGACGAGGAGGCGCCGCGGCAGACCGTCGTCGTGGAGGTCGGCGGCCGGCGGCTCGAGGTGTCCCTGCCCGCCGGGCTCGCCGCCGGCGGTGGCGGCGCGGCGCCCGGCGCGGCGGCCAAGCCCCGCAAGCGCGGCGGCGGGGGTGGCGGTGCCGCTGCCTCCGGTGACTCCCTCACCTCGCCGATGCAGGGCACCATCGTCAAGGTCGCCGTCGAGGACGGCGCCACCGTCGAGGCCGGTGACCTGGTCGTCGTCCTCGAGGCGATGAAGATGGAGCAGCCGATCACGGCGCACAAGGCCGGCACGATCTCCGGCCTGGCGGCCGAGGTCGGCGCCTCGGTCACGAGCGGCGCGGTCATCTGCACCATCGCCGACGCCGAGTAGGGCCGCGCGTCGATCGGGGCCCGTCACCAGCTGGTGACGGGCCCCGATCACGTCCGGCTCAGGAGGCCCGCACCTGCCCGGTCCGCATCGACCAGTGCAGGGTCCCGCCCTGGAACCGCTGCCATGCGTCGCCGTCGGGCGCGCGGACCGCCGGGGCGACCGGGTAGCCGAGGTACCCGTTCTCCCAGCCCAGCTGCCCCCACCGGGCGCGGATGGCTCCGTCGATCGCCTGGGCACCGGTGAACGGCGTCCAGTAGATCGACCCACCCTGGAAGTGCTGCAGACACCCACCGTTGCGCAGCCCGCAGCGGGCATCGGTCACCGGATAGCCGTAGTACCCCAGCTCCCAGCCCAGCTGCCCCCACCGGGCGCGGATGTCACCGTCGATCGCCCGGGCACCGGCGAACGGCGTCCAGTAGATCGACCCACCCTGGAAGTGCTGCAGACACCCACCGTTGCGCAGCCCGCAGCGGGCATCGGTCACCGGATAGCCGTAGTACCCCAGCTCCCAGCCCAGCTGCCCCCACCGG
>NZ_JBJHAK010000037.1:0-29413 GCF_054050975.1 Blastococcus sp. SYSU DS0828
ATTAGAAAAAAACCACGCCCCCCCCCCCCCCCCCCCCCCCCCCCCCCCCCCCCCCCCCCCCGCCCCCCCCCCCCCCCCCCCCCCCCCCCCCCCCCCCGCCACGAGCAGCCGCCAGCCGACCACGGCCTCGCCGGCCCGGGCACCCACCCAGGCCAGCGCCTCGGCGGTGCTGCGCGCCCGCAGCACGCTCACCGCCGCGCCGGCGGCCGCGGCCTGCGCCGCCCAGGCGGAGACGACGGGGTCGGCGGCCTCGTCGAGACCCAGGACGGCGGCGCTGCGGACGCCGTGGGGGAAGGCCGGCGGCGCGGCCGCCCACCGTGGCACGCTGGTGTGCTCGATGCCCATGCCGATCAGGGGGCGAAGGACCGCTGGCCGGTGTAGAAGCCCAGCGCCCGGTCGGGGGTCTCGAAGCGGATCCGCGAACCCTTCGGGAAGAACAGCACGTCCTTGGGGCGAGCGATCACCTGCGCGCCGCTGTCGAGGTCGGTGAGGTGGAACTCGCCCTCCACCACGACCTTCATCTCGTCGTAGGTGTACGTGTAGTCCAGCGGCTCGCCCGCGAGCAGCTCGAAGAAGCCGGAGCACAGCTCCGAGCCCCCCGGGTTGGCGAACGTGTCGCCGATGGCGGCGTTGACGCCGGGGACCTCCATGCTCGGGAGCCCCTCGTAGGTGCCGCTCGCGTGTCCGAAGACGATGGTGCCGGTGGTGGTCATGTCCGCCTCCTCAGCGCGGGACCCGTCGGGGCGACCGATCCCTGTGGGTAGACGACATGTAACGCCAGTGGACGATTCGATGGGTGTCGGCGCTGTAACGAGTCGGTGACGAGGACCCTTCGCGGGTGCGGTGACGCCCCTCCCGTCCGGGTCATGCGGCCGCGGCGGAGCCCGCTCGTCCGCCGGAGCGGCCCCTATGCTCGCGCCGTGGAGGCAACCCCCGAGCCCGGCGGGCACGACGACGCGCCCGGCGGACAGCTGGAGGACGTCATCGCGATGCGCGTCCGCGAGTTCCGGCTGGCCAAGGGCGTCTCGCTGGCCGAGCTCGCGCGGACGACCGGCCTGAGCAAGGCGATGCTGTCCAAGATCGAGCACGCCCAGACCTCCTGCAGCCTGTCCAGCCTGGCGCGCCTGGCCGAGGCGCTGGCAGTGCCGGTCACGGCGCTGTTCCGGGGCGTGGACGCCGAGCGCGAGGCGGTCTTCACCCCGGCCGGCCACGGGGCGCAGATCGTCCGGCGGGGCAGCAACGTGGGGCACCTCTACCAGCTCCTGGGGGCGCTGCGCGGGGAGCACAAGCGGCTGGAGCCGCTGCTGGTCACGCTCACCGAGGCGAGCGAGGTCTTCCCGCTCTTCCAGCACCCCGGCACCGAGTTCATCTACGTGCTCGAGGGCGCGCTGATCTACGGCCACGGGGAAGCCCGCTACGAGATGCGCCCCGGCGACTCGCTGATCTTCGACGGCGAGGGGCCGCACGGGCCGGTCGAGCTGATCGAGCTCCCCATCCGCTTCCTGACCGTCACCGGTTACGGGCACGTCGTCTAGGTCGCGACCGGCCGCACCGCGCACCCGTGCGGCGGCAGCTCTCGCTTTCGTAACGCAGATTCACGTCCGCGTAACCACGAGGGCGTCCAGCACCATGAGACTGCGTTTCACGACGTGACACGCAACGACCGCCTCGCGCCCCGGTGCCCTCGGTGCCGGTCGGGCGGTGGTCGCCGGCGTGGCGTTCCGCACCCGTGTGTCCGGGTGCGATCCACCGATCTCGTGGCGTGGCCGGTCCCGCCCGACTCACCTGAGGAGAGTGGCTCATGCCTGCAGCCGACCTCGCCTGGCTCCTGGCGGCGTTCGCGCTCGTGCTCCTGATGTTCCCGGGCCTCGCCCTGTTCTACGGGGGCATGCTCGGCAGCAAGAACGTGCTCAACATGGTGATGATGGTCATGAGCACGCTGGCCGTCACGAGCGTCCTCTACGTCCTCTTCGGCTACGGGCTGGTGTCGGGCGACTCGCTCGGCGGCTGGGGCCTGATCGGCAACCCGGTCGACCACCTCGGTCTCGCCGGTTTCCACGACGACGGCGGCACCGGTGGCGCGGAAGGCGTCTACTGGACCGCCTTCTTCATCCTGTTCGCCGCGATCACGATCGCGATCGTGGCCAGCGGCGCGGCCGGCCGGATGAAGTTCGGCTCGTGGCTGGTCTTCTCCGCCGTCTGGTTGACCCTCGTCTACTTCCCGCTCGCGCACTGGGTGTTCGCCTTCGACGACGAGGAGAGCGGCGTCGTCGGTGGCTGGATGCGCAACGTGCTGCAGCTGCACGACTTCGCCGGTGGCACCGCGGTCCACATGAACGCCGGCGTCGCCGCCCTGGCGCTCGCGATGGTCCTCGGCAAGCGGCGCTCGCCGACGCACCGGCCGCACAGCCTGCCGCTGGTCGTCCTGGGCGCCGGGATCCTGTGGTTCGGCTGGATCGGGTTCAACGGGGGCTCGGCGGCCGGGGCGAACTTCCTCGCGCAGTACGTCGTCCTGACCACGCTGCTCGCCGGGTCCACCGGCATTCTCGGTTTCCTGCTGGTCGAGAGGCTGCGCGACGGCCACGCGACGACGCTCGGCATGGCGTCCGGGGCGATCGCCGGACTGGTCGGCATCACGCCTGCGGCCGACACGGTGAACGCCGCCGGCGCGCTGGTGGTCGGCTTCGTCGCCGGCGCCCTCGTCGCCTGGGCGGTGACCTGGAAGACGAAGCTGGGCATCGACGAGAGCCTCGACGCGTTCGCCGTGCACGGCGTCGGCGGCATCGCCGGAACGCTCTGCGTCATGCTCATCGGCGCGTCGAACTCGCCGGGCGGGGTGCAGGGCGTCCTGCTCGGTGGCAGCTTCGACATCGTCTGGCGCGAGCTGGTGGCGATCGTCGCGACCTGCACCTTCTCGTTCGTGATGACCTACGCCATCGCCTGGGCGCTGCAGCGCACGATCGGGCTGCGCGTCGACGAGGCGACGGAGGACGCCGGCCTGGACGTCGCCGTCCACGCCGAGTCGGCGTACGACTTCGACCGGGGCGTGAGCCCGACCCGGGTGGGCGCGACCGTCTACGGCCTCGACGAGGTGCCCCCCGCGCCGGTCGCCGTCGCCCCGACGTCGCCGCGCTGACCTGCGCCGCCCCCCGGCGCAGCCACGTGACACCGGAGGCCGGTCCCCGATGGGGCCGGCCTCCGGCGCGTCGCGCGAGGTCTGCGGCAACACGAACCTGGCGCGACCGTAACGCCGCGGAAACGGTGGCCGTGTTCACTGCTACGTGACAGAGGTTCATGTCAGTGAACAGCCGCAGGAGGATCCCGTGCCGCTCACCGCCACCCGTCCCGAGGCCCCGCCCGTCGCCGTCACGGCCGAACCCGAGGTGCTCGACCTCGCCACGCGGGCCCGCGCCGACGGCACGCAGTTCATCCTGGCGCTCTTCGTGGACCTCACCGGCAAGCCGTGCGCCAAACTGGTCCCGGTCGAGGCGGTCGAGGAGCTGCAGACCGAGGGTGTCGGCTTCGCCGGGTACGCCGTCGGCGCCATGGGTCAGGAGCCGAAGGACCCGGACCTCATCGCGATCCCGGACCCGGCCTCGTACATGCCGGTGCCGTTCATCCGTCCCGGCCTGGCGATCGTGCACTGCGATCCGCACGTCGAGGGCCGGCCCTGGCCGTATGCGCCGCGGGTGATCCTCAAGGAACAGCTCGCCCGCGCCGCGGAGCTCGGCCTGGACCTCAAGGTCGGCGCGGAGGTCGAGTACTTCCTCGTCGAGCGCGGGCCCGACGGCGCCCTGCGCCCGGCCGATCCGAGGGACACCTCCGAGCGCCCGTGCTACGACGCCCGCGGCCTCACCCGCATGTACGACCACCTGACCGAGGTCTCCCGGGCCATCAACTCGCTGGGCTGGGGCAACTACGCCAACGACCACGAGGACGGCAACGGGCAGTTCGAGCAGAACTTCGCCTACGCCGACGCGCTGACCACCGCCGACCGGGTGGTCACCCTCCGGTACCTGCTCTCGGTCCTCGCCGAGCAGCGGGGCATGACGGCCACCTTCATGGGCAAGCCGTTCACCGACCGCACCGGCAGCGGCCTGCACATGCACCTCTCGCTGTGGCGGGGCGGCGCACCGGTCTTCCCGGACGCCGAGGACCCGCGCGGCCTCGGGCTCTCGCCCCTGGCCTACTCCTTCGTCGCCGGTCTGATCGAGCACGCCTGCGGCCTGCAGGCGGTCCTCGCTCCCACCGTCAACGCCTACAAGCGCACCGGCGCGACGGGCACCCGGTCCGGCGCCACCTGGTCCCCGCGGACGGCGTCCTACGGCGGCAACGACCGGACCCACCTGCTCCGCGTGCCGGACGGCAACCGGGTGGAGCTGCGGGGTGGTGACGGCTCGGCCAACCCCTACCTCGCCGCGGCGACGGCGCTGGCGGCCGGGCTGGACGGGGTGCGCCGGGGGCTGGACCCGGGCGACCCGGGGGCCGCCACCAGCAGCCCGCTGCCTCCCACGCTGCTGCACGCGGTCGAGGCGATGGAGAGCGACCCGGTGGTCGCGGGTGCTCTCGACGTCGCCGGTCCGGGTGTCGCGGCCTACTTCGCCGGCCTCAAGCGCGAGGAGTTCTTCGAGTGGCACGGGCAGGTCACCTCCTGGGAGGTCGACCGCTACGTGACCGCCTTCTGACCAGCCGGATCGTCGAGAGGAACCACCCCCATGTGCGGGATCGCCGGGCTCCACCTGCGGGAGCCCTCCCTGTACCCCCGGCTCGGTGAGCTGCTGACCGGGATGCTCTGCCAGATCACCGAGCGAGGACCGGACTCCGCCGGGATCGCCGTCTACGGCGATCCGCGCTGGTCGCCGCCGGGGGAGTCGACGGTGTCGCTGCTCCCGGGAGACGCGAGCGCCCAGGAGGTCGGGACGGCGCTGCGCGAGCGGCTACCCGAGGCGGTGGTGGTCGACGCCGGGCAGACGCTGCTGGTGCACGCCGCGACCGACCCCGACACGCTCGTCGCCGCCGTCCGCGTGGCGGTCGGGCGGGTGGGGAAGGGCGAGGCGATCGTCATCGGCCAGGGGGAGGACCTCGCCGTCCTCAAGGGGGTCGGCCACCCGCAGGCCCTCGCCGCCGAGTTCGGCCTCGCCGCCGCGCAGGGCTGGCAGGGGGTGGCGCACACCCGGATGGCCACCGAGTCCGCGGTGACGCCGCAGGGCTCGCACCCGTTCTCGGTCGGCCCGGACCAGTGCCTGGTGCACAACGGATCCTTCGCCAACCACGCGACGATCCGCCGCGAGCTCCGGGCCGCCGGTATGACGTTCGACAGCGAGAACGACTCCGAGGTCGGCGCCCGGTTCGTCGCCGCACAGCTGGCCGCCGGCTACGACCTCGAGAAGTCGCTGAAGCTGCTCTGCGAGCGGTTCGACGGCTTCTACACCCTGCTGGTCGCCAACCGGGACAGCTTCGCCGTGGTCCGCGACGCCATCGCCTGCAAGCCCGCCGTCGTCGCCGAGACGCCGCAGTGGGTGGCCATGGCGTCGGAGTACCGCGCCCTCGCCGGGCTGCCCGGCATCGAGAACGCCCGCATCTTCGAGCCCGAGCCGGAAGAGGTCTACGCATGGCAGCGCTGAGCACGTCCCTGGAGTTCGCGGAGGGACGGGTGGAGCTGGCCGAGCCCACCCTCGTGGACCTGACCGTGTCCGACGTCCGCGCGCTCAACAGCGCGCTGCACGCGGTCGACGTCGCCGAGAAGGCCCCCACCTGGCGGGTCGCGAACCCCGACGGCCGGCACAACATCGCCGTCGGACTGGACGCCGACATCGACGTCGTGGTCGACGGGCACGTCGGCTACTACTGCGCCGGCATGAACAAGGCCGCGACGGTGACCGTCAACGGCAACGCCGGCGTCGGGGTCGCCGAGAACATGATGAGCGGGACCGTGCGCATCCGCGGCAACGCCTCGCAGTCGGCCGGGGCCACCGCGCACGGCGGGTTGCTCGTCGTCGAGGGGTCGGCGGCGGCGCGCTGCGGCATCTCGATGAAGGGCGTGGACATCGTCGTCGGCGGCGACGTCGGCCACATGAGCGCCTTCATGGGCCAGGCCGGCCGGCTGGTCGTGTGCGGCGACGCCGGCGACGCGCTCGGCGACTCCCTCTACGAGGCCCGCATCTACGTGGCCGGCTCGGTGAGGTCGCTCGGGGCCGACTGCGTGGAGAAGGAGATGCGCGCCGAGCACCTCGCCGAGCTCGCCGGCCTGCTCCGTGCCTCCGGGGTCGACGCCGACCCGTCGTCCTTCCGCCGCTACGGCTCCGCCCGGCAGCTCTACAACTTCCACGTCGACAACGCCTCGGCGTACTGAGAAAGGGCACCCCGTGACCGACAACCCTGCCTTGCGCCAGCCCGCCCTGCCCCCCGACCCTGCCCTCCGCGAGTCCGCCACCTTCGACCGCGCGACCATCGCCGACATCCAGCGCGCCGCGGAGACCGGCATCTACGACATCCGCGGCGGCGGCGCCAAGCGCAGGGTGCCGCACTTCGACGACCTGCTGTTCCTCGGCGCCAGCATGTCCCGCTACCCGCTCGAGGGGTACCGGGAGCGCTGCGACACCGACGTCGTCCTCGGCGACCGCAACGCCACCTACCCGCTGCACCTCGCCACGCCGGTGACCATCGCCGGCATGAGCTTCGGTGCGCTCTCCGGCCGCGCCAAGGAGGCGCTCGGCCGCGGCGCCAGCGAGGTCGGCACCTCCACGACCACCGGCGACGGCGGGATGACCCCGGAGGAGCGCGGCCAGTCCAAGCACCTCGTCTACCAGTACCTCCCGTCCCGCTACGGCATGAACCCCGATCACCTGCGCATGGCCGACGCCATCGAGGTCGTGCTCGGGCAGGGGGCGAAGCCCGGCGGCGGCGGGATGCTGCTCGGCCAGAAGATCACCGAGCGGGTGGCGGGCATGCGGACCCTGCCGATGGGCGTCGACCAGCGCAGCGCCTGCCGGCACCCGGACTGGACCGGCCCCGACGACCTGGAGATCAAGATCCGGGAACTGCGGGAGATCACGGACTGGGAGAAGCCGATCTACGTCAAGATCGGTGCCACCCGCACCTACTACGACGTCAAGCTCGCCGCCAAGGCCGGGGCCGATGTCATCGTGCTCGACGGGATGCAGGGCGGCACCGCCGCGACGCAGGACGTCTTCATCGAGCACGTCGGCATCCCGACGCTCGCGGCGCTGCCGCAGGCCGTGCAGGCGCTGCAGGAGGAGGAGCTGCACCGGAAGGTCCAGCTCGTCGTCTCCGGCGGTATCCGCAACGGCGCCGACGTCGCCAAGTGCATGGCCCTGGGGGCCGACGCCGTCGCGATCGGCACCGCGGCCCTGATCGCCCTCGGCGACAACGCACCGCACCTGGACGCGGAGTACCGCCGGCTCGGGTCGGCGGCGGGGTACTACGACGACTGGCAGGCGGGCCGCGACCCGGCCGGCATCACCACCCAGGACGACGAGCTGGCGCAGCGTCTCGATCCGGTGCAGGGCGGCCGGCGGCTGGCGAACTTCATCCGGGTGATGACGATGGAGGCGCAGATCATCGCCCGCGCCTGCGGCAAGGCCCACCTGCACTCGCTCGAGCCCGAGGACCTGGTCGCGCTCACCATCGAGGCCGCCGCCATGGCCCGGGTGCCGCTGGCCGGCACCAGCTGGATCCCGGGGCACGGGCTGTGACCGCGACGGCCACCACCGCCGACGTCGTCGTCGTGGGCGGCGGGCTCGAGGGCACGTCCATCGCCTGGTCGCTGGCTCGACGAGGGGTGACCGACGTCGTCGTCTGCGAGCGGGACACGGTCGGCTCCGGCGGCACCGGCAAGTCCAGCGGCATCGTGCGGTGCCACTACGGGGTCTCCTCGCTGGCGGCGATGGCCACCCGCAGCCTCGAGCTGTTCGAGAACGCCGCGGACGTCCTCGGCGACGACGTCGGCTTCCGGCAGACCGGGTACGTCGTCGGCGTCGGCGAGCCGAACGTCGCCGCCCTGCGGGCCAGCCTGGCCAACCAGCGGGCGGTCGGGGTGCAGACCGAGGAGATCGACCGCGCCGAGGTCGCGCGCCTGTGGCCGGTGGCCGACCTGTCCGACTTCGCCGCCTTCGCCTGGGAGGCGCGCGGCGGCTACGGCGACGCGTACCAGACCGCCCAGGGGTTCGCTGCGGCCGCGCGGCGCCTCGGCGTCCGCATCCGCCAGGGCACAGCCGTCGCCGAGGTGCTGGCCGACGGCGGCCGCGCGACCGGTGTCCGGCTGGCCGATGGGACGGCGATCAGCGCCGGCACCGTCGTCGTCGCGGCCGGCCCCTGGTCGGTGCCGCTGCTGGCGGAGCACGGCATCGACCTGCCGATCAGGGTGCACCGCGAGCCGATCGTGCTGCTGGACCCCGGGGTCGACCTCGGCCCGGTGCCGGTCTTCTCCGACCTGGTGTCGCTGCAGTACATCCGCGCCGACGGCGGCGGGCAGCTGCTGTTCGGCAACAGCGACCTCTCCACGCCGGAGCCCGCCGACCCGGACGCCTACCTGAACCGCGCCACCGACGAGTTCCTCGAGATGGCGGTGGAGAAGATCTCGCACAGGTTCCCGGGGTTGGCGGACGCCTCGGTCGCCGGCACCTACGCCGGCTGCTACGACGTGACCCCGGACTTCAACCCGGTCATCTCGGAGACGCCGGTGGAGGCGCTCGTGGTCGCCGCCGGCTTCAGCGGGCACGGGTTCAAGATCTCGCCGGCGGTGGGACGGCTGGTCGCCGACCTGGTCGTCGACGGGAAGAGCTCGGACGCCGACATCCCCGACTCCGACTTCCGGTTGTCGCGGTTCGCGGAGGGCGCTCTCCTCACCAGCCCCTTCCCCTACGTCGGTGCGGGGGAGATGCGCTGACCGGGCGTCTCCTCATGTGTCGCCCTCGGCCCTGCGTCGCAGTCCCTGGCCCACACGGGTGGACGGGCCCCGAGCGCTCCGCTCGCCACGCGGCCGGCAGGGGGCCGACGGCACCACGGTCAGGGGCTCAGGAGCTCCCCGGTGCGGACCAGGTGGTCGGCGACGTCGCGCAGCTTGGTGTTCGTCGTCATCGACGCCGTGACCAGGAGGTGGAACGCCTGGTCGGCGGTCAGCTTGTGCCGTTCGATCAGGATGCCCTTGGCCTGCTCGATGACCGCGCGGGACGCGAGCGCGGTCTGCAGGTGGTCGGCCATCTCCTGGGCGCCCCGGTAGGCCCGCACGCTCGCGGCGGCGATGCCCGCGTAGGGAGCGAACCCGGTCGCCACCGCGCGGCTGGTCTCGTCGAAGGCTGCGACCTCGCGGGCGTAGATGTTGAGCGCGCCGGTGAGCTCTCGCTCGCCGGCGAACACGAGCGGCACCGACAGCGAGCTGAGGTTGCCGCGCTCGGCGGCCTGCCGCGCGTAGTCGGGCCAGCGGTGCTCGACACGGGTGTCGACGATCTCGGTCGCGACACCGGTGCGGGAAGCGTGCAGGCACGGCCCTGCGCCCCTCGCGTACTGCGCGCGATCCAGGTTCAGGGCGAGTGGGCCGGTGTCCACGACCGTCGTCGCCTCGCCCTCGATGACGAGGGTGACCGATGCCTCCGGGGCGCCCGGCATGACGCTCTTGGCCTGGTCCGCCAGCGACTGCAGCAGGCTCTCCATCGACAGCTCGCGCAGCGACAGCCGCCCGAGGTTCTCCAGCGCAGCGGTGGCGTGGGTGGATCGGCGGTCGGGAATGCGGGCCACCAGGGCCTCCGGTCTGGCTCATACCGAAGGTGACCTCGGCGGCGCACCCGTACCGGGTGTCTCACTTCGCTGCGCCGCTGTTTTGACGCACCAGGGGTGCCCGGACGATGTCTGGGCTCAGGCAGAGCTTACGCGGCCCCTCCCGGGCCCACGCCCCCGACGCGGCGGTCCCGGCGTGCAGCGGCCTGTCGACCGGGCGGGCGACGAGACCTGCGCACCACGCCGTCGCGGTCCCCGCTGCGCGCGGCGGCAGGGCTCAGCCGGCGAGGACCGCGGGCCGGCGGCCGGCCCACGGGAGCGCCTCCTCCAAGAAGGCGGCGACGGACAGCAGCGTCGCTTCGGCGGCGTAGCGACCGCAGAGCTGGACCCCGACCGGCCACCCCTCGGCCGTCGGGATGCCGGGGACGCTGACCGCGGGCATGCCCGTCACGTTGGCGGGCGCGGTGAACGGCGCGAACGCGAAGATCCGGTCGTACCAGCCCCGCGCGTCCAGGCTCGGGTCGTTCTGGTCCAGGTGACCCAGGGCGGTGTTCGGGGCGGCCGTCGTCGGCGTCAGCAGCACGTCGTGGCGCAGGAAGAACTGGGCGATGGCGCGGGTGGTCGCGTTGAACACGCGGTCGGCGGCGTAGAGGTCCATCGCGGTGAGAGAGGCGCCGTACTCGGCGCAGGCCAGCGTCGCGTGCTCCAGCACGTCGCTGCCGAGCTCCACACCGAGCGCGGCGGCGGCCCCGTACGCCCCGTCGGCCAGGAAGCTGCACCAGGCGGCGAGGTTGGCCGTGTCGAACGCCTCCACGTCGAACTCCGGTGCCGCCTCGACGACGGCGTGCCCGTCCGCCGCGAGGGCCTCGGCGGCGGCGCGGACGGCAGCGACGCAGGCGGGGTCGACCGGGACGCCGTTGGGCGCAGCGGTGGCGACGGCGATCCGCAGCTTCCGCGACGGCGGGCGTGCCGCGTCGCGGAAGCTGGTCACCGGCTCCGGCAGCAGGTACTTGTCGCCGGGCTCGGAGCCGTGCAGGGCGTCGAGCAGCCCGGCCGCGTCGCGGACGGTCCGGGTCACGGCGAACTCGACGCCGAGGCCGAGCAGCGGATCGGCGAAGTCGGGTGCGACGGTGATCCGCCCCCGGGAGGGCTTCAGGCCGACCAGGCCGGTAGCAGCGGCCGGCACGCGGATCGAACCTCCGCCGTCGTTCGCGTGCCCGACGGGAAGGGCACGCGCGGCGACCAGCGCCGCCGATCCACCGCTGGAGCCGCCGGGGGAGCGGGAGGTGTCCCAGGGGTTGCGGGTCGGGCCGTTGGCCACCGACTCGGTGGTGGCGTTGAAGCCGAACTCGGGGCAGGCGCTCACTCCGATGGCGGCCAGGCCGGCCTCCCGGAACCGCCGCATCAGCGCGGTGTCGTAGGGGAAGGGGATGCCGGGGCCGAGCAGCCGGGAGCCGTCCCGCTGGGGAACGCCCTCGGCATGCATGACGAGGTCCTTGATGACGAAGGGCACCCCGGCGAACGGGCCGTCGGCGCTGGCGGCCAGCGGCCTGTCGAACAGGTCGCCGACGAGGGCATTGAGCTCACCGTTGACCGACTCGACGGCGGTCCGGGCGGCCTTCTGCACCTCCTCGTGGGAGACCTGCCCGGTGCGGACCAGGCTGGCCAGCCCGGTGGCGTCGTGCTCGGTGTACTCGGAGACCTCCACGGTCACTCCTTCGTCGTCGGCCGGTTCTCGCGTCGGCGACGGATGCTGCCCGGTGGCCGGGCGGTGCACATCGGTGGAAATGCGGACCACCGGGCAGCTACCGGGTGGCTCGAGTGCGTGCTTGGATGCCGCATGAGGTCCGCTTCCGGCTCAGGGGCATCGCGGCTCGGCGCCGCCCTGGCCGTGCGGGACGCCGCGGATGCGGTGGTTCGCGGCGAGGCCCAGTCCGGTCGCGCCGATGCGGTGCTCGAAGCGTTGCTGTCCGTGGTCCGACCGTCGGCCGCGGCCGTCTCGCAGTGGGACCCGGTGCGCGGGCGGCACCGGACGGTGGCCAGCGCCGGCTACCGCGAGGACGCGCTCGCGCTCATGGAGGCGCATTTCCACGAGGACCCGCGGTTCCCGGTCGCCCGCAGCCAGGGGCGACCGCTGCGGGTGCACGACATCCGGCCCGACCAGCGTCGTGGGCTGATGTTCGAGGAGGTGATCCGACCGGCCCGGTTCACCGACGGCGTGACCCTGTGCCTGTCGGCGGCCGGGCGGTACGTCGGCTCGGTGCACGCCTCCACCGCGGACGGGGAGGTGGACGACGAGACGGCGGGCGTGCTCCGGTTGATGTCGGCGGACCTGACCTGTCTCCTGGATCCGTTGGAAGGTGCAGCGGTCCCGGTGGCGGAGGACGCGGGGGCCTTCGCCTGGTCGCCGGCGGACGGGCGGTGGCTGGTGCTGACGCCGTCCGGCCGGCCGTCGCTGGTCGCACCGGCATCTCCGCTGGCCGCCCTGCTCCAGCCGGCGCGGTGGCCCTCGCGGATGGGGCGTCACCTGCTGGTGATCACCGGCGCGGAGCTGCTCGCGGTGGAAGCGCGTCCGGCGGGCCGCTGGGTCGTGGTCGAGCACCGGGCGTCCGCACCACCGGCGGGGCTGTCGCTGCGCGAGCTCGAGGTGCTGGCCGCGCTGGCGACCGGCGCGACCAACCGGATGGTGGCGCGTTCCCTCGGAGTGGGGGAGCGGACTGTGGCCACGCACGTGGAACACCTGCTCGCCAAGCTCGACTGCGGCAACCGGGCCGGCGCCGTCGCCTTCGCGGTCGCGGTCGGGCTGGTACGCGCGGGGCGCGGTGCCGCACCGGCCCCCGCCCGGACGGGTTCCTCGACCGCGCCGGGCACGCGGGCGCGTACCCCTGCGCCACGACCGGCCTGACCGACGCGCGCCGCACCGGCGCGTGCGGCCGGGGCGGGCCCACGGACCCGCGCTCCCGCCGCGAGGCCGCCGGGGGGCTACTGTGGAGGGCGTACCGGCTGCTCGCCGGCACCGCCCCGCCCGGCAGCACGCCTGCTCGCGCGGTCGGTGCCGCCGCCATCGACCGGCGGCCGGCGGACCGAACCCGGCTCGGGGGCATGGCCCCCGCGTCGGTGCCCGGTGCACCAGCGGGTCCGGGTCCGCGCGGTACTGGGCGGTGCCGGTGCGGTTGCACCGTCCGCCCGCGGGGCCGCGTGCACGTCCTGCCGCGGCGACCGTGCCGGGCAGTGCAGAGGAGGAGTTCGTGGCTCGACCAGGACGGCGCTCGACGAGCGCCCGGCGCGGCGCCCCGCGCACCCAGCGGCGCGTGCGCGACGGTGACGTCGTCGCCGTGCTGGCCCGCGCCGTCCGGGACGTCGAAGCGGCGGTCAAGCGCGACCGCGTGACCCCCTCCGTGCGCGCGGAGTTCCAGGCGATCGCCCTGGTGCTGCGCGAGGAGCGCGCCCGGGTGCAGGCCGACCAGGACACCGGCGAGGCCCGCCGGGCCGAACAGCTCAAGCGCCTGGACGGCATCGCGACGATCCTGGCCACCACCGCGGTGCGGAACTCCGGCCTGCTGGCGCTGCTCTCCGACGACGCCGTCGCCTCGGAGGCGGCGCGGTCGCACCGGCGGGAGCTGCTCGCCGCAGCCGGCGTCGAGGTGCCGGTGGAGGAGGACCCGACGCCGGCCCCGGCCGCCCCCGTGGCCGCCGCCACCTCCGCCGCCGCCGAGCGCCAGGTGGTGCCGCAGTCGGTCATCTCGCGGCAGCTGGCCAACCCGTTCCTCGCCCCCGACTTCGAGGCAGCCCGGCAGAGCACCGTCCGCCCGCGCCGGCTGGCCGGCTGGGAGCTCCTCGAGCCCCTGTTCAACTCCTTCGAGCGCGCCGGCGGCGGCGCCCCGGCGTGCATGCCGCTGCCGTTCCCGAGCTCCCAGTTCACCCCGGCGGGGCTGGAGCTCATGCCGCACCAGGGGCAGCTGGTCGCGGCGGCGGCGAACGGACACCGCACCTTCCTGCTCGCCGACGAGCCCGGCCTGGGCAAGACGGCGCAGTCGCTGCTGGCGGCCGAGGCGGCGCAGGCGTTCCCGCTGCTCGTCGTCGTCCCCAACGTCGTCAAGACCAACTGGGCCCGGGAGGCCGCCCGCTGGGTGCCCCAGCGCCGGGCCACCGTGATCCAGGGCAACGGCGAGAACGCCGACGGCTTCGCCGACATCGTGATCGTCAACTACGAGGTGCTCGACCGGCACGTGGGCTGGCTGGGCGGCTTCGGCTTCGGCGGGATGGTCGTCGACGAGGCGCACTTCATCAAGAACAAGACCTCGCAGCGCTCCCAGCACGTGCTCGAGCTCTCCGAGCGGATCCGGACCCGCGCCGGGCGGCCGCTGCTGATGGCCCTCACCGGGACCCCGCTGATCAACGACATCGACGACTTCCGGGCGATCTGGCAGTTCCTCGGCTGGATCGACGACGAGAAGCCGCTCGGGCGGCTGATGGAGTGCCTCGAGGAGACCGGCCTGACCCCGGCCGACCCGGGCTTCTACCCAGCGGCCCGCCAGTGCGTGATCGACCAGGGCATCGTGCGCCGTCGCAAGGTGGACGTGGCCGCCGACATCCCCGCCCGCCGCATCGCCGACCTCCCCGTCGAGCTCGACGACAAGGCCGGCCGGTCCATCCGGGCGGCCGAGCGGGAGCTCGCCCGACGGCTGGTGAAGCGCTACGAGAGCGCCCTGGCCGCGCGCGAGTCGGCCACCGAGGTCGAGGGCATCGACCGCGAACTGGTGCGCAAGGTCGCCGGCTGGGAGCTCAAGGACACCAGCACGAAGACCACCGGCGAGAACGTCTTCGGGATGATGCGCCGCATCGGCCAGGCGAAGGCCGGGCTCGCCGCCGACTACGCCGCGCAGCTGGCCCGCAGCGCCGGCAAGGTGGTCTTCTTCGCCAAGCACGTCGACGTGATGGACGTGGCCGAGGAGACCTTCGAGGGCATCGGCCTGCGGTACTCCTCGATCCGCGGTGACCAGACGCCCTCGGTGCGGCAACGCAACATCGACGCGTTCGTCAACGACCCGGACGTCGCCGTCGCCGTCTGCTCGCTGACCTCGGCCGGGGTGGGGCTGAACCTGCAGGTCGCGTCGGACCTCGTGCTCGCCGAGCTGTCCTGGACCGACGCCGAGCAGACCCAGGCCATCGACCGCAGCCACCGCATCGGGCAGACCGAGCCGGTCACCGCGTGGCGGATCATCGCCGCGCAGACCCTCGACGCCCGGATCGCCGAGCTCATCGACAGCAAGGCCGGGCTGGCCGCGCGGGCCCTGGACGGCTCCGACGAGGAGATGCAGGCCTCGGCGGATGTCCAGCTGGAGGCGCTCGTCGCGCTGCTCACCGACGCCCTGGAGAACCGATGACCGACCAGCAGACCGCGGAACCGATCCTGGCCGCGGCGACGCGGGTGGCCGAGCTGCTGCTCGAGGTGCAGACCCGCGTCAACCGGCGGATCGACGCCGAGCTGGCCGAGCTGCTGCCCGTCGTCCAGCGGCAGGTCGGCGTCGCACCGGACGACGCCGCCGACCTGTCGGACCTGGTCAACGCGCGGATCACCGGCCTGAGCGTCGTCGTCACCCCGGCCGCGGTCGCCGCCGCCGTGCCGGTACCGCCTGACTCGGCCGCCACGACGCGGGCGGCCCGCCGGGCGGTGGCCGGCGTCCTCACCGGTGCCGACGACCGCCTCGCCGTCATCGCCGGGCCGTGCTCGATCCACGACCCCGAGGCCGCCCTCGAGTACGCCGCCTTCATCGCGCGCATGCGCGAACGGCACGGTGCGGACCTCGAGATCCTCATGCGGACCTACACCGAGAAGCCGCGCACCGAGGTCGACTGGAAGGGCTTCGCCTACGACCCGTTCCTGGACGGGTCGAGCCGGATCAGCGTCGGACTCGTCGCCACCCGGATGCTCATGCGCCGCATCACGGCGGCGGGTGTGCCGGTGGCCGCCGAACCGCTGAACGCGCTGACGCCGCAGTACGTCAACGGGCTGGTCACCTACAACGGCGTCGGGGCGCGCAACGTCACCGACCAGACCGCCCGGGAGCGGGTGTCCGGCTTCTCCTCGGTCGTCGGGTTCAAGAACTCGCCCGAGGGCAGCGTCGACTCCGCGATCCAGGCGATGGTGACGGCGCGCGCGCCGCACGAGTTCCTGGGCGTGGACGCCCACGGCGTCTCCGCCCAGCTGTCGACGACGGGCAACGACACCGGCCACGTCATCCTGCGCGGCGCCAAGGACGGCCCCAACTACTCCGCCGCGCACATCGCCGACACCAAGCGCCGGCTGGCCGCGCGCGGGCTGCCGGAGGTCGTCGTCGTCGACGCCTCGCACGGCAACAGCCAGAAGAACCACCTGCGCCAGATCGAGGTGGTGCGCGACCTGGCCGGCCAGATCGCCGACGGGGAGCAGGCCATCCGCGGCGTGATGGTGGAGAGCAATCTGGTCGCCGGCCGGCAGGACCTGGACCAGCGGCACCCGGAGCGGCTGGAGTACGGCTGCAGCGTCACCGACGCCTGCGTCGACCTGCCGACGACCGAGCTGATGCTGGCCGAGCTGGCCGAGGCGGCCCGGGCCCGGCGGGGCGCTGCCCGCTAGAAGACCCCCAGCCCGCAGGAGGGGCAGCGCGCCGCGGGGAGCTGGGGAGCCCGGAGCAGGGAGCCGGTGGCCAGGTGCTCCTTGCCGAGGGCGGTGACCCCGACCGACTCGCCCTCGGGGATCCAGTTGAGGTAGATCGACTGGCCGGCGATGTGTCCCCGCTCGAGCTCGCTGCTGCAGCGGGGGCAGGTGGCGGGCAGTGGCACGGCGGCTCCTCGGCAGCGCTACGGTCGGCGACCGTCATGCTGCCACAGGGGGCGTCCCCGTCCCGACGAGTCGAGCGAGGAGGCCCCGTGCCCGACGACGCACTGCTCCTGGTGGTGAACCGGGCGGCCGGTACCGCGCACGACGATGCGGTCGAGGCGGCGGTGGCAGAGCTGCGCACCGGCGCCGACGTCGCCGTCGCCGCCACCGGTGACGCCGCGGAGCTGGACGAGGTGTTGCGCGACGACACCGGCCGCCGGGTGGTCGCGCTGGGCGGGGACGGGTCCGTGCACGCGGTGGTGGCCGCCCTCGACCGGGTGGGCCGGCTGACGCCCGAGGACCCCGTCGGCATCATCGCCTGCGGCACGGGCAACGACCTGGCCCGCAGCCTGGGGCTGCCGCTGGACCCGGCCGAGGGCGCGGCCGCGGTGCTGGCCGGCCGGCCCCGCCGGCTGGACCTCCTGCGCGACGACGCGGGCGGGATCGTCGTGAACGCCGTGCACGCCGGGGTGGGCGCCGAGGCGGCCGCCGAGGCCCACCGGCTCAAGAGGCGGCTCGGCGCGGCGGCCTACCCGCTGGGCGCCGCGATCGCCGGGGTGTCCGGCGCCGGGTGGGAGCTGTGCGTCGAGATCGACGGGGAGGTGGCCGCGACCGGCGAGTGGGCCGCCGACGGCCGGCTGGGCGTGCTGATGGTCGGGATCTGCAACGGCTCGACCATCGGGGGCGGCACCCCGCTGGCGCCGGACGCGCGGCCCGACGACGGGGAGGCCGACGTCGTCGTGAGCGTCGCCACCGGACCGGTGGCGCGGGTGGCCTTCGGGACGGCGTTGACCACCGGCGGGCACGTCGATCGGGACGACGTGCTGGTGGCGCGCGCCCGGGAGGTGCGCCTGTCCGGGAGCACCGTCGCCGTCGACGCCGACGGGGAGCTCGACGAGATCGCCGTCGCCCGCACGTGGCGGGTGCAGCCCGCCGCCTGGTCGGTCCTCGTCCCGCGGTAGCGGGTCGGGAGCGGCTGCTCAGGCGCGGTTCCCGAGCCGGCGGCGGACGACCGCGGCCTGCTCCGGCGAGCCGATGAGGGCGCCGATCTCGGCCTGCTCGGCGGCCAGCCCCTCGGCGAGCGGCACCCGCCCGGCGAGGTCGACCAGCCGCTTGACCGCCCGGGTGGCGCTGCGGCTGTGCCCGGCGATCTCGCTGGCCAGCTCGAGCGCGGCGGCCAGCGGGTCGGCGGCCTCGCGGGTGGCCAGCCCGAGGCGGACCGCCTCGGCACCCGACACCTTCCGCCCGGTCAGCGCGAGCTCCTTGGCGACGTCGCGGCCGACCAGCTCGGGCAGCAGCTGGGTGCCGCACATGTCCGGCACGATGCCCCACAGGATCTCCATCAGCGACAGCTGCGCGTCGGGCGCGACCAGCCGGATGTCGGCACCGAGGGCGATCTGCAGGCCGCCGCCGAACGCGACGCCCTGGACCGCCGCGATCACCGGGGCGGGCACCAGCGACCACACGTGCACGGCCTGCTGGGCCAGCGCACCCGCCGCGCCCAGCGGCTCCCGGGCGACGACGACGCGCTCGCCGCCCTCGGCCATCGCGGCGAAGGAACCGAAATCCAGGCCGGCGCAGAAGGCCCGGCCGGCCCCGGTGAGCACCACCGCGCCGACATCGTCCCGCTCCATCAGCCCGGTCCCGACGGCGACGAGCGCCTCGAACATCGCGGGGTCCAGCGCGTTCAGCTTCTCCGGCCGGTCCAGCCGCACCGTCGCCACGCCGTCGGCCACCTCGAGCGCCACCCGGCGCGACACGTCGTTGTCCACCTCCGCTGTCTACGGGCGGCCGGACCGGCGTGTCAACGAGCGCGGTGGGTGGGCCGACGCCCCTGCCTACGCTGCGCCATGACCTCCTTGCCCCGTACCGCTGCCCGGCTGCTGCTCGGCGCGACGATGGTGGGCGCCGGGGTGCTGCACCTGACCACCCAGCGGCAGGTGTTACAGGCCCAGGTGCCCGGCTGGTTCCCCGTCGACGAGGACCTGACGGTGCTGGGCTCGGGCGTCGCCGAGATCGCGCTCGGTGCGTCCTTCCTCGCGTTGCCGCGGAAGCGGCGGCTGGTCGGGGGGCTGCTGGCGGTGTTCTTCGTGGTGATCTTCCCCGGGAACGTCGCGCAGTACCTCGAGGGCACCGACGCCTTCGGACTGGACACCGACCGCAAGCGCCTCGCCCGGCTGTTCTTCCAGCCGCTGCTGGTGCTGTGGGCGCTGTACGGCGGCGGCTGGCTGCGGCGCGGCCGGAGGCGGGATCGACTCAGCCGACGAGCAGGTCCACCCACGACTCGGTGAGCCAGGACCGGAACTCGCCGACGCCCACCTCGGGGACAGGGCGCCCGGCCTCGGGTGGGTCGGGTCAGAGCTCCCGCCGCAGTCGCATCGTCCAGGGGCGCCCGTCGGGGTCGTAGACAGCGTCGTAGACCGGTGTGATGAGCCAGCGCTTCCACAGCGGCCCGTTGCGCCGGGGGTGGGCACGCAGCCGGCCGGTCGGTCGCGGTCCGCGGCGGCCGCTGTCGTGCCAGGCGTCGAGCGCCGCCGCGGATCGACGCATCGCCGCCACCGCGTCGTCGGCGTGCAGGAGGTCGGCGTCGTCGCCCTCGGCCCGGTCCAGGTGCTCGCGCATCAGGTCGAGCCGCAGCCGGCGGGCGAAGGTCCGTGCGCCGTCGCCCAGGCCACCGGGGTCGACCGGCTCCCGACCGTCGCGCGACTCGTCGAGCACGGCAGCGGTGAGCTCGGAGTCGTGGGTCCAGGAGCGCCGGTTGAGGTTCGCGCTGCCCACGGCGGCCCACACGTCGTCGACGATGCACACCTTGGCGTGCACGTAGACGGGGAAGCCGGCCTCGTTCTCCAGGTCGAACAGCTGCACCCGCTCGCCCCCGGCGGCCAGCACGGTGCGCCAGGCCGCGTTGCGGCCGCGCAGGGTGGCCGGCCGGTCGAGGCGCCCCTCGCCGTCGACGTGCCGGGGGACGACGGCGATCAACCGCAGCTCCGGGGACCGGCGCAACGCGGCCGCGAAGATCCGTGCGACCTCGCTGGACCAGAGGTACTGGTCCTCGACGTACACCAGCCGACGGGCGCGGGCGAGCGCCTTCGCGTAGCCGTGGGCGATGCTGCGCTCGCCTTCCGGGGCGAAGGGATGCGCAGGGCGGCGGCGGGGGTACGTGCGCAGCAGCTGCACCGTGCAGGTGCCGCTCGGCGCCGGTGGAGGTGACGGCGGCGGGACGGGGTGGACCGGGCGGGCCGCCCCGAGCAACCGGTCGGTCACGCGCTGCCAGGGCCAGCGGACCGGCGGTGCCGGGTCGGCCCACCGTTCCCGGAACACGGTCGCCAGGTCGTGCACCGCGGGCCCGGTCAGCCGCAGCTGGACGTCGTGCCAGGCCGGGGTCGGGCCGTACGCGGCGTTGAACCGCTGCCGCTGCGGGTCGCCGGTGTGCGCCGGCCCATCCCGGCGGGTCCGGGCCGGATCGATGCCACCGAGGAAGGCGACCTCACCCGTCGCGCCGGTGACCGTGACGAGCTTCTGGTGGTGCGACCCCAGGGGTCGCACCCGCGCGTCCAGCACCGCCTCACCCCCCGCCGCGTGCACCGCTCGCGCCAGCTCCCGGTGGGGGCCGAGGGTGAAGCCGAGCGCCGTCGCGTGCGACCGCCACAGCAGCAACCGGACGTCAGCACCGCGGCGGGCGGCGCCGACCAGTGCCGCGGCGAACGGCGGACCGTCGTCGTCGAGCAGCTCCTCCGGTTCGGCGCGCCAACTCGCCAGCAGGACGAGGTCCTCCGCGCCGGCGGCGTCCAGCACCGCGCGCAGCTGCCGGAGATAGGGGCGCCCGTCGACGACCGCGTCCACCGCGTTGCCCTCCCGCCACGCCGGTAGCGTTGTCGCGGAGTTCCCGCGTTGCTCGGCGGTGAGCAGCCACGGGTGCCCGCCGCCCAACCGGCGCACCCAGGGTGGCTCCCGACGCCGGCGCGGCCAGAACGGCATGGCGGGCGGATCACTCCTCGGTGCCTGGTCGTGGCGGCCGTCCGGGGACGGCCCTGGCCGGCAACGCGCCTACCCCTGTTCCCGGGCGGGCACACCGGGTGCCGCCGTGCGGGGGTGGGGGGACGCGGCGCAGGTGCGCTCACCGATGCCGGGGCTCGCGCCGGGCCGCTACCGTGCCTCGACCAGCACTCCGGCGAGGAAGTCGGCCAGCTCGTCCTCCGCGTCCAGGGGCAGCACCGCCGCCACGTGCTGGTCGGGTCGCGCCAGGACCATGCAGCCGCGCTCCCGGTCGATGCCCCGCATCGCGAAGACGTTCCCGGCGGCGTGGTCGGGGGAGAAGGCCTTCTCGTAGTCGACCAGCCCGAGGCGGCCCTTCCGCGGCAGCAGCACCGCCGGCAACCGGTCGACGGCCAGCTCGCGGTGCTCCTGCTGGAAGATCGCGCGGACGTCGATCACCGAGTCGGGCTCGGCGCCGTCGGGGGTGTACCGGGCCAGGGGTGAGTTCTCGGACCCGAGGTGTTCCAGCAGCGCCCGGGCCCGCGACCCGGGGTCGGCGGGCTCCGTGGAGTCGGCGAAGACGTAGAGCCGCCAGGCGCCGTCGGCCCGGGCCGCGTGCCCCAGCTGCACCGGCTTGGCGTCGGCGACCCGGATCACCGGGGCGGAGTGGAAGCGCATGCCGACCGGGTAGCCCGCGGCGAGCGACTGGTGCTCGGTGCTCCCGGTGATCATCGACGGCGCGTAGCGCGTGGCGACGCCGGCGGTGAACCGGCCCTGCTGCACGAAGTAGCGCTGGAACTCCTCGGGGTCGACGCCGTGGTCGCTCTCGTCCTCTTTCGGGGGCGCGCTGAACATGCGGGCGAACTCGCGGTCGAAGTCGATGAGCTCCTGGGCGATCGCCTGCCGCTCCGCGGAGTAGGTGTGCAGCAGCTCCGGGCGGGCGGTGCCGCGCAGCACCGCGGCCAGCTTCCAGCCGAGGTTCCAGGCATCGGCCATGGAGACGTTCATGCCCTGGCCCGCCTTGGCGCTGTGCGTGTGGCAGGCGTCGCCGGCGATGAAGACGTGCGGCAGGCGCGTCGCGGTCTCCTCCGCCGGCACGTCGTCGAACCTGTCGCAGAGCCGCTGGCCGATGTCGTAGACCGACCACCAGCCGACGCCCTTCACCTCGATGGAGTACGGGTGCAGGATCCGGTTGGCCACCGCGGCGAGCTTCTCCGGCGTGACGGCGCGCCGGTCGCGGAGTTCGCGGTCGGCGACGGCGTCGAGCTCGATGTAGAGCCGGACCAGGTAGCCGCCCTCGCGCGGGATGATCAGCAGGTTGCCCTGGTTGGCCGAGTGGATCGCCGCCTTCAGCCGGATGTCGGGGAAGTCGGTGACGGCGAGGACGTCCATGACACCCCACGACTGGTTCATCGCATCGCCGACCAGCTCGCGGCCGATCGCCGTGCGGATGCTGCTGCGCGCGCCGTCGCAGCCGACGACGTACCGCGCCCGGACCGTCGAGACCTCGCCCGTCGCCCGCCCGCCCCGGAGGTGCTGCAGGGTGAGGGTGACCGGGTGGTCCGAGGTGCCGCTGGTGTCGACGTCGACGCCGGTGGCGTGCAGCCCGTAGGAGGGCGCCAGCCGGCTGGCCGAGCGGGCCATGTGCTCGCGGAGCCAGGCCTGCATCCGCGCCTGGTTGACGATGACGTGCGGGAACTCCGAGAGCCCGTCCTCGACGTCCTGGACGCGACCGGTCCGCGCGATGCGGGTGCGGTCGGCCGGGTCGGGCCGCCAGAAGGCCACCTCGTTGACCCAGTAGGCCTCCGCGACGAGCTGGTCGGCCAGGCCGAAGGCCTCGAACATCTCGACCGTGCGGCAGGCCACTCCGTCGGCCTGGCCCACCTGCAGGGGCCCGTCCCGCCGGTCGACCACGACGGTGCGGATGTCGGGGAAGGCGGCCAGCTGCGCGGCGAGCACGAGCCCGGCCGGGCCGGTGCCGACGATGACGACGTCCGCCTCGGTGGGCAGCCCCTCCGGCCGGTCGGCGACCGACGGGTGCGGCTCCTCGACCAGCGGGTCGCCGGGCCGGTAGCCGTCGAGGTAGAACTGCACGTCTCGTCCCCTGACATCCGTACGTGTGCTGGCACCCGCGACGCTGCCCCACTTCCCGCGGAGGGGAATAGAGTTTTCTGCGGTGAAGAACAAGCCCGCGTACGCGATCGGCTCGGTGGACTCCGCTCTCCTGCTGGCCAGCCTTCTGCAGCAGGAGGGCCCCATGCGGGTGACCGACGTCGCCGGTCGGCTGGGCGTCTCCGCGTCCACGGCCCACCGGCTGCTCGGGATGCTCGTCTACCGGGACTTCGCCGAGCAGCTGCCCGATCGCCGGTACGGGCCCGGATCGGCCCTGCGTCCGGCCACGGCGCCCCCGGCGTCGGTCGCCCTCCTGCGGGACGCCGCCCTGCCGCGCCTGCGGCGGCTCGTCGACGCGGTGGGGGAGACGGCCAACGTCATGCTGCTGGCCGGTCGGGAGGTCCGGTTCGTGGCGACGGTGGAGAGCCACCAGGTGCTGCGCGTCGGCGACCGCACCGGGCGGGCGCTGCCCGCCCACCTCACCTCGGGCGGCAAGGCGGTGCTCGCCGCTCTCGGCGCCGAGCGCCGGGCCGACGTCCTCGCCGGCCTGGACGAGCCCGCGGCCGCCCGGCTGGAGCGGGAGCTGCGCACGGTCCGGCGTCGGGGCTTCGCCCTCAACGACCAGGCGACCGAGGCGGGGCTGACGGCGGTCGGGGTCGCCGTCCCGGCGGCGGGCGGGCTCGACGGTGCGGGGCTCTCCCTGGCCGCACCCTCCGCGCGGTACTCCCGCGACCGGCTGCCGGAGTGGGTCGGCCACCTGGCCGAGGCGGCGGGGGCGGTCGCGCGCGCGCTGGACGCGGGCCGGTCCGACGGCGGAACGGCCGGCGGCCGGCGCTGATCACCCGGCCCGGGCGTCCACCGCGGCCCCGCAGACCGGGCACACCTCGAGCTGCCGGCGTCGCCACCGCAGGACGGGCACGAAGAAGACCGTGAGCTGCTGGAACTGCCGGACCCGGGTCCACCGCGCGGTGTTGCCGCACCGGGGACAGGTGCGGGTCGCCCCCGGGCCCGCGTCCCGCTGCTTGGTCCCGAAGCCGAAGAGGAAGAACATCCCGTCAGCGTGGACGATCGCTGCGACGCGCGCGCGTCGTCCCCCGCGGCCCCTACCGGCCGGTAGGCGGTGTGACCTGCGCCCAAGGGCTAGGTTCGGACCGGAACACCGGGTCGTCGGCGCAGGGGAGTGGCACGTGGGCAGGTCGGTACTGGTGACCGGCGGTAACCGGGGGATCGGGCTGGCCATCGCCCGGTCGTTCGCCGAGCAGGGCGACTCGGTCGCGGTGACGCACCGCGGCAGCGGCGCCCCCGACGGGCTGTTCGGCGTCCGGTGCGACGTCACCAGCGCCGAGGACGTCGACCGCGCCTTCGGCGAGGTCGAGGAGCACCAGGGGCCGGTCGAGGTGCTGGTGAGCAACGCCGGCATCACCCGCGACGGCCTGCTCATGCGGATGAAGGAAGAGGACTTCGCCGACGTCGTCGACGCGAACCTCACCGCCGCCTACCGGGTCGCCAAGCGCGCGACCCCGAAGATGGTGCGCGCCCGGGCCGGCCGGATGGTGTTCGTGTCCTCGGTGGTCGGGCTGCTCGGCTCGGCCGGACAGACGAACTACGCGGCGAGCAAGGCCGGGCTGGTGGGCCTGGCCCGGTCGATCGCGCGCGAGCTCGGCAGCCGGAACATCACCGCGAACGTGGTGGCACCCGGGTTCGTGACCACGGACATGACCGCGGAGCTGCCCGAGGCCCGGCAGCAGGAGATCCTGGGCCAGGTGCCGCTGGGCCGGTACGCCGACGCCGACGAGGTCGCCGGCGTCGTGCGCTTCCTGGCGTCGGACGCGGCGGCTTACATCACCGGGGCGGTCGTCCCGGTCGACGGCGGACTCGGAATGGGGCACTGATGGGCATCCTGGACGGCAAGAAGATCCTGGTCACCGGGGTCCTCACCGAGGCGTCGATCGCGTATGCCACCGCGCGGATCGCGCAGGAGCAGGGCGCCACCGTCGTCCTGTCCAACTTCGGCCGCGCCCTGTCGCTGTGCCAGCGGATCGCCAAGCGGCTGCCGCAGGAGGCCGCCGTCGTCGAGCTCGACGTGACGAACACCGAGCACCTGACCACGCTGGCCGACCGGCTGCGCGAGCAGGGCTTCGACCGCCTCGACGGCGTGGTGCACTCCATCGGCTTCGCCCCGCAGGAGGCGATGGGCGAGGGCTTCCCCGAGGTGGCCTGGGAGCACGCCGCCACCGCGTTCCAGGTGTCGAGCTGGTCCTACGCCTCGCTCACCCAGGCCTGCCGACCGCTGCTGGCCAACCCGTCCTCGGTCGTCGGGCTGACCTTCGACGCGACCGTCGCCTGGCCGGTCTACGGCTGGATGGGCGCGGCCAAGGCGGCGCTGGAGTCGGTCAGCCGCTACGTCGCCCGCGAGCTGGGCCCGGAGGGCGTGCGGTCCAACATCGTCGCCGCCGGCCCGCTGCGCAGCATGGCCATGAAGTCCATCCCGGGCAGCAAGCAGTTCGAGGAGGCGTGGGAGGGACGGGCCCCGCTGGGCTGGTCGGTCACCGACACGGAGCCCGCCGGCAAGGCCGTCGTCGCCCTGCTGTCGGACTGGTTCCCCGCGACCACCGGCGAGATCGTCCACGTCGACGGGGGCTTCCACGCCGTCGGCGTGTGAGTGCATCCGTCGACGCCCCGCAACAGGAAGAACCCACGTGCCCCGCGCAATCGTCGACATCACTCCTGCCGGTCAGCGACCCGACGAGGACCCCTCGCTCGCCGTCCGCAACAACGGCGGCGTCGCGCCGTCGGCCGAGCCTGCCCCGCCCGGCCGGCGGGAGGCGCTGCTGCTCCTGTCGTTCGGCGGCCCGGAGGGCCACGACGACGTCATGCCCTTCCTCGAGAACGTCACCCGCGGGCGGGGCATCCCGCGCGAGCGGCTGGCGGAGGTCGCCGAGCACTACCACCACTTCGGCGGCGTGAGCCCGATCAACGACCAGAACAAGGCGCTGCTCGCGGCGCTGGAGGCCGAGCTCCGCTCGGCGGGGATCGACCTGCCGGTCTACTGGGGCAACCGCAACTGGGCGCCCTACGTCGAGGACGTCTGGCAGCAGATGACCGACGACGGCATCCAGCACGCCTACGTGCTGGCGACGTCGGCCTACGCCTCCTTCTCCGGCTGCCGGCAGTACCACGAGGACATCGCCCGCGCCCGCGCCGCGCTGACCGGCGACGCCGCCGCCCCGGGCGGCCCGACCGCGGAGAAGCTCCCGCACTACTTCGACGCCGACGGCTTCGTGCGGGCCAACGCCGACGCGCTCGCCGCGGCGCTGGCCGAGCTCCCCGAGGAGCTGCGCGCCTCCGCCCGCCTCGTGGCGACCGCGCACAGCATCCCGGACACGATGGCCGCCGTCGCCGGACCGGAGGGGCACGCCTACGAGGCGGAGCTGATGGCCGCCGCGCAGCAGGTCGTCGACCTCGCCGCCCCGGGCCGGCCGTTCGACCTGGTGTGGCAGAGCCGCAGCGGCCCGCCGTCGGTGCCGTGGCTGGAGCCGGACGTCAACGACCACCTGGAGGCGCTGGCGGAGGCGGGGGAGACCGCCGTCGTCCTCTTCCCGGTCGGCTTCGTCAGCGACCACCTCGAGGTGATCTGGGACCTCGACAACGAGGCGAAGGAGACCGCCGAGCGGCTGGGCCTCGCCTTCGCCCGCGCGGCGACGGCGGGGACGCACCCGGCGTTCGTGACCTCGCTGCGCGGGCTGCTCGAGGAGCGACGCGCCGGGGGCGAGCCGCGCCTGGGCACCAACTGCCCGGCGTCCTGCTGTTTCGTCCCGCCGCGCCCGAGCCGTCCCGCCGCCGGCTGACCCGCTCTCGGGGCCGTGCTCCCGCTCCGGGGGCCCTGCGGGACCCGCGGGGCGCGCGGAACACCCCCAGAGCGTGGCGGGGTCGTGCCCTACCCCCGATGCAACGGCTGCACGGTGCAGGGCACGGCACGTGGCCGCGGTGTCATCGGGGGACGTCGTTGTACGCGGCGGTGACCGCCTCGCGCACCGCGTCGGAGAGCGGACGCAGGGCGGCGTCGCGGGCGGCGATCTGGGCCTGGTTGACCGCTGCCCCGGGTGCGTCGGTGGCCGCGAGGTCGAGCACGGCCGCCAGCCGCTGCGCCCGCCCGAGCACCGACAGCGCCAGCGGGTCGTGGTCGAACGGCAGGCCGGGGGCCGGCTTGGGGCGTGCCAGGTCGGCCAGCAGCGCGGGGACCTCGGGGTGCCAGCGTGCCAGGTCCAGGTCCGCCAGCGTCCGGGCGGCGTCGGTGACGGCGAGGTCGAGCGCCCCGGAGACCGCGCGCAGCCTGCCCTCCGCAGGCGGCGGCGGGGGCGCCGCACCGTCGAGCGGGAACGCCGTCCAGGTGACGACCTCCGGGCCGGTCCGCGGGACCAGGACCAGCCGGGTCCCGACGGCGGCCTGCCCCGCCTCCAGCGCCGCGGCGGCCAGGCCCGGCACCGCAGGCAGCCCGCGCACGTCGCCGGGTACCGGCAGCACCAGCCGCAGCCGCTGCTCGCCCAGGCCGCGCAGCGCGGTCAGCGCCTCGCCGAGCGGCACCGTCCCGGCGCTCCCGGGCATGCCGGCCACGAGGTGGGCGTGCTCGCCGGTCAGCGCCTCCAGCGTCTCGTCGTAGGAGGCGCGCCCGCCCAGCCAGGCGGTCGTCCAGACCGCGAGCCGGCCGGCGGGGTAGTCGTGCACCGGTCGAGGCTACGTCGGCGCGGCCGGGCCGCCGCGCGGCCTCCCGGGGCCGCGGCTCTGCCAGACTTGGTGCATGGCGTGGTTGCTGTGGTTGATCGGTGCAGGGGCGCTGGCCGTCGGCGAGATGCTCACCCTCGACCTGGTGCTGCTCATGCTCGCCGGTGGCGCACTCGGTGGCATGACCGTCGCGCTGCTGGGTGGCGCGCTGTGGTTGCAGCTCGCCACCTTCATCATCGTGTCGGGGGTGCTCCTGGTGGCGGTGCGCCCCTTGGCGAAGAGGCAGCTGACCGATCGCACCCCGCTCCAGCTCGACGGCGTCGACACGCTCATCGGCAAGACGGCGGAGGTCTCCGAGCCCGTGGACGCCTCCGGTGGCCGGATCCGGCTCGGGGCCGACGAGTGGAGTGCGCGCAGCCAGCACAGCGCGGAGTCCTTCGGCGTCGGTGAGACGGTGCGCATCCTGCAGGTGGACGGTGCGACGGCGGTCGTCGGCGACGCGCTGGAGTGACGCCTGTCCCCAAGGTGCTGACCCGGGGGACCCGGCAGGGCAGGATCAACGGTGACCCCCGACGAAGGGAGCTCGCCGTGGATGCGGCACTCATCGCACTGATCGTCATCGCCGTGCTCGTGATCATCGTGATCGCCAAGAGCGTGACGATCGTCCCCCAGGCGCAGGCCAAGGTCGTCGAGCGACTGGGCCGGTACAGCCGGACCCTGTCGCCGGGCCTGTCGATCCTCGTGCCGTTCATCGACCGCGTGCGGGCCACCATCGACCTGCGCGAGCAGGTCATCTCGTTCCCGCCGCAGCCGGTCATCACCGCCGACAACCTGCAGGTCGGCATCGACACCGTCGTCTACTTCCAGGTGACTGATCCGCGACTGGCCGTCTACGGCATCGCCAACTACATCACCGGCATGGAGCAGCTGACCACGACCACGCTGCGCAACGTCGTCGGTGGCCTCAACCTCGAGGGCGCCCTGACCGGCCGCGACGGCATCAACAGCCAGCTGCGCTCGGTCCTCGACGGCACGACCGGGCCGTGGGGGCTGCGCGTGGCGCGCGTGGAGATCAAGGCGATCGACCCGCCGCCGTCCATCCAGGACTCGATGGAGAAGCAGATGCGCGCCGACCGCGACAAGCGCGCCATCATCCTGACCGCCGAGGGTGCCCGTCAGTCGGCGATCACGACCGCCGAGGGTGAGAAGGCCGCGGCGATCCTCTCCGCGGAGGGCAAGAAGCAGTCGGCGATCCTCGAGGCGGAGGCGGAGCGGCAGAGCCGGATCCTGCGCGCCGAGGGTGAGCGCGCCGCGCTCTACCTGCAGGCGCAGGGGCAGGCGAAGTCGATCGAGACGGTGTTCCAGGCCATCCACGACGGCAAGCCCGACCAGGGGCTGCTGGCCTACCAGTACCTGCAGACGCTGCCGCAGATCGCCCAGGGCGACGCCAACAAGATGTGGATCGTGCCCAGCGAGTTCAGCAAGGCGCTCGAGGGGCTGGCCAGCCTGGGCGGCGCCGAGGGCGGGAAGTCGTGGATGGACGTCGAGCCGTCCGGCGACGGCGGCGGCGGCCCGAAGGACGGCGGCCTGGACACCAGCAGCTGGTTCGAGTCGCAGCTGCCGCGGGCAGCCGACCAGCCGGAGGCCAAGATCGAGCTGTCGTCGATCACCGACAGCGCCCCGGCGGTGCCGACACCGCCGCCGCTGTCGCAGGTGAAGCAGGACGTGCGGGAGTCCGGTCCCGCGGCGGACCCGCGCAACCGTCCGGCGGAGATCGACCCGCCGGACGCCGACCCGCCGTACGGGTCGCAGCAGTAGCAGGAGAAGGACCCCGTCCTCCCCACCCCTCGCGAGCTCGCGGCGGGTCCCTGGACGGGGCCGCGGGGGGGGGGGGGGGGGGGGGGGGGGGGGGGGGGGGGGGGGGGGGGGGGGGGGGGGGGGGGGGGGGGGGGGGGGGGGGGGGGGGGGGGGGGGGGGGGGGGGGGGGGGGGGGGGGGGGGGGGGGGG
>NZ_JBJHAK010000038.1:0-28031 GCF_054050975.1 Blastococcus sp. SYSU DS0828
CAGGCCCGCGGGGTGGGCGGCGCGGCCCGGCGCCCCGCGCGCCGCGCGCCCCGCCCCCCCCCCCCCCCCCCCCCCCCCCCCCCCCCCCCCCCCCCCCCCCCCCCCCCCCCCCCCCCCCCCCCGGGGAGAGCGCCGGATCAGACGACGCGACGCGCGGTGTTGTAGCCCCACATCGAGTCCACCGGCACGACCGCCACCGGGTTGCCGTAGGTGGAGGAGTGCACCATCAGCCCGTCGCCGATGTACATGCCGACGTGACCGACCGGGTCGTAGAAGAAGATCAGGTCGCCGGGCTGCAGGTGGGCCCGGTCCACGTAGACCCCCGCCGTCGACTGCGCCCGCGAGGTCCGGGGGATCTCCACGCCCGCGGCCTGGTAGGCCGACCAGGTCAGGCCGGAGCAGTCGTAGCCGCCGGGGCCGGTGCCGCCCCAGACGTAGGGCTTGCCCTGCTGCGCCAGGGCCGTGTCGACGGCGACCTGGGCGGCGTGGGTGGGCGCCACGACGGGCGTGGTGACGACGGTCGTCGTGCCGCCGCCACCGCCGTCACCGGTGGAGGCGGTGGCGGCGAACGGGGTGAGAGCGATGCCCGCTCCGGTGAAGAGGGCGAGCGCCGCGCCGCGGACGGAGCGGCGGGTGGTGGACGTGCGCGTGGTCGTCATGGACGACGGTTCTCCTGTTCTCCATCGACCGCCTACCGGGTTAGCTGACGGGTTCGGGCGGGGAACTCGCCCGGCGTGACCGGCTCGCGGCCACGCTTCACCCCAGTGCTGCGGTGGGTCCCCGGTCCGGGCGGCGGTCGGATCCGACGCCCGGTTCGGCGGTGTCGGACGGGTGTCACCGGGAGCGGTGACGACGGGATCCCGTCCGGACCGCGACGACGCTAGGTCGGGATCCGTCCACCTACCCACCGGCCGACACGCGGGGGACCGGCCCGCGAGCGGCGTGTCGACCACGGGGGCGGGCCCGGGCGACTCGCGCGTCGACCACCGTGGACGCGCGGACGACGGCGCGAGGCGCGGCCTCGCCGGTCACTGATCGTCAGCGCACGCTTACTTCCTCCGTCGCGGCGGGTCCGCACGCTGTGCGCTCCGCCGTGTCCGCCGCGTACAGGGCTGATCCGGAGCCTCCCGGGACGCCGTCGATGGAGTGACTACACCTAGCAACGACGCACAGGGAGCGGGAGAACCGGACGTCGACGGTTCACTTCCCGGTGGCAGACGCCTGGCAGTTTCCCGGACGTTCCACGGGGGATCTCGAGGCAAGGGGAGCAGGATGAAGGCAGGGAGGGCGGCCGTGGGAGCGGCCGCGGCGCTGGCGCTGGTGGCGGTGTCCCCGGCGACGGCACTGGCGGACGGCGGCGAGGACGACATCGTCACCGTGGCGGCGGGGCTGGACGGACCGCGTCAGCTCAGCGAGTTCAAGGGCCACCAGCTCGTGGTGGCCGAGGCCGACTCCGGCGAGGTGTCCTCGGTGGACCTGCGCGACGGGCGGGTCCGGACGCTGCTCAGCGGCCTGGGCAACGCGCAGGGTGTCGACTACAAGTACGGCGGCCTCTTCGTCGCGGTGGGCGAAGCCCCGCCGGCGGAGGAGGGGGCTCCCCCCGTGCCGCCCGGCACACCCAGCCAGGTGGTCGTCGAGGCCAAGCCGAACGGCCAGATCCTGCGCACGTGGGACCTCCTCCAGTACGAGCTGGACCACAACCCCGACGGCCAGCAGCAGTTCATGGAGGTCGACGGCGAGCAGGTGCCGATCGAGACGCTGTCCAACCCGTTCGCGGTGCTCGCCCAGCCCAACCGGCTGCTGGTCAGCGACGCCGGCGCCAACGCCGTCCTCTCCATCGACCTGCGCAGCGGGAAGATCAGCACGTTCTTCGTGCCGCCGACGGTCACCGACACCCCCGAGTGCGCGGAGGCCGAGAACAACCCCGGCACCGTGGGGTGCGACTCGGTCCCGACCGAGATCGCCGAGGGCCCGAACGGCCTCATCTACGTCGGCACGCTGGGCGCCGAGGCGCCCGGTGCGGCGCGGGTCTACGTGCTGGACCGGCACGGCGAGGTCGTCGACGTGATCGGTGGACTGACGGGGGTCACCGGCGTCGCCGTCGACCCGCACGGCACCGTCTACGCGTCCAACGTCCTCGAGGGCTTCCCCGAGGGCCCGCCGGCGGAGGACTTCGACCCCTCCACGATCGGTGAGGTCACCCGCATCTCGCCCTCCGGCGAGCGGGCCACCGCGCAGGTGACCATGCCGACCGGGCTGGAGTGGACGCACGGGCACCTGTACGCCTCGGCGTGGAGCGTGGCCGGCTTCCTGGGCATGCCCGGCGCCGGTGAGGTGCAGCGCATCGGCTCGGGTGCGTTCACGGGCCTGCAGCCCTGATCGATCCTGCGAGGACGGCGGTGCCGCGACCGGGCCTTCCGGCCGCGGCACCGTCGTCTGCGGGGTGACCACCGCCACAGGCCGGTCGGCGGGGCGTGCGAGCATCGCCGGGTGGCCCGCCTGCTGATCGCCAACCGTGGCGAGATCGCCGTCCGCATCGCCCGCGCCGCCGCCGCCGAGGGGCTGACGTCGGTCGCCGTCGCCGCCGCCGACGAGCCGCACGCCCCGCACCTCGCCGCCGCGGACGAGGTCCACCTCCTCCCCGGCAGCGGTCCGGCGGCCTACCTCGACGCCGCCGCGGTCGTGCAGGCCGCCGTGGACACCGGCTGCGCGCTGATCCACCCCGGTTACGGCTTCCTCTCCGAGAGCCCGGCGCTGCCCCGGGCGTGCGGCGTCAGCGGCGAGGCGCCGGCGGTGGTGGGCCCCGGCGCCTCCGTCCTGGAGACGCTCGGTGACAAGGTGCTCGCCCGCGCGGCCGCCGAGGCCGCCGGCGTGCCGGTTCCGCACGGCACCGGCGACGCCGCCACCTCGCAGGAGGTCGCCGACCTGCTCGACGCGACCGGCGCGGTGATGCTCAAGGCGCGGTTCGGCGGGGGCGGGCGGGCCACCCGCGTCCTGCGCCGGGGCGACGACGTCGCGGCCGCGGTCGCCGCGCTGGCCGGCGAGGCCCGCGTCGCGTTCGGCACCGAGGCGCTGCTGGCCGAAGAGCTGGTCGAGGACGCCCGGCACGTCGAGGTGCAGCTGCTCGGTGACGCCGGCGCGGACGTGGTCGTCCTCGGTGACCGCGACTGCTCGCTGCAGCGCAACCGGCAGAAGGTCGTCGAGATCGCCCCCGCCCCGGACCTGCCGGATGCCGTCCGCGGCCGGCTGCACGACGCGGCGGCGGCGCTCGCCCGGCACGTCGGGCTGCGCGGGCTGGCCACCGTCGAGCTCCTCGTGCCCGCCGGGGCGCCCGAGCGGTTCGCCTTCCTGGAGTGCAACCCGCGGCTGCAGGTGGAGCACACGGTCACCGAGGAGACGCTGGGCCTGGACCTGGTGCGCATGCAGCTGCGGGTTGCCGCCGGCGCGACCCTCGCCGACCTGGGGCTGGCCGACGGTGCGCCCCGTCCGGTCGGCACCGCCGTCCAGGCCCGCGTCCTCGCCGAGACCCTCACCGCCGACGGCGCCGTCGTTCCCTCCGCCGGCACGATCACCGCCCTCGCGCTCCCCGGCGGCCCGGGCGTGCGGGTGGACACCGCCGCCCGCCCCGGCGCCGAGCAGAGCCCGCGCTACGACCCGCTGCTGGCCAAGGTGGTGGTGCACGAGCGGCAGGGCGCGCTCGCCGACGCGCTGCGCCACCTGCACCGGGCGCTCGGCGAGGTGCAGGTCGCCGGCGTCCCGACCAACACCGAATTCCTCCGCGCCCTGCTCGCGCGCCCGGACGCCGCACGCGCCACCACCACCTTCGTCGACGACCACCTCGCCGAGCTGGCCGGCAGCGCCGCGCCCGCGCCCGCGCCCGAGGCGGGGGAGGGGCTGCGCGCGCCGGTCCCCGGCACCGTCGTCGCGGTCGCGGCGGCCGAGGGCAGCACGGTCGAGCCCGGGGGAGCGGTCGTCGTCCTCGAGGCGATGAAGATGGAGCACGTCGTCGCGCTGCCGGCCGGCGGCACCGTGCGCCGGATCGCGGTGCGGGTCGGCGACACCGTGCGGCAGGGGCAGCTGCTCGCCGACGTGCAGCACGCCGACGGCGACGCCGCGGCCGACGCGGCGGCGATCGACCTCGACGCCGACCGCCCCGACCTCGCCGAGGTGCGCCGTCGCCACGAGCTGGGGCTCGACGAGCACCGCCCCGAGGTCGTCGCCAAGCGGCACGCGCTGGGCCGGCGCACGGCGCGGGAGAACCTGGCCGACCTCGTCGACGAGGGCAGCTTCCTGGAGTACGGGCCGCTGGTCTTCGCCGCGCAGGAGCGCCGCCGCAGCCGCGAGGAGCTGCAGCGGAAGACGCCCGCCGACGGCGTCGTCGGCGGCCTCGCCGACATCGCCGGCCACCCGGCGGTCGTCGTCTCCTACGACTACACGGTGCTCGCCGGCACCCAGGGCATGCGCGGGCACCTGAAGAAGGACCGGTTGTTCGAGCTGGCGGAGAAGCGGCGGCTGCCGGTCGTCCTCTTCGCCGAGGGTGGCGGTGGGCGGCCCGGCGACGTCGACCACCCGGTCGTCTCCGCGCTCGACACGGCGGCCTTCGCCCTGTTCGGCCGGCTGTCGGGGCTGGTGCCCACCGTCGGCATCGCCAGCGGCCGCTGCTTCGCCGGCAACGCCGCGCTGCTCGGCACCTGCGACGTCGTCATCGCCACCGAGGACGCGAACATCGGCATGGGCGGGCCGGCGATGATCGAGGGCGGCGGGCTCGGCGTGGTCGCACCGGAGGAGATCGGGCCGATCGACGTCCAGCACGCCAACGGGGTCGTCGACATCCGGGTGTCCGACGACGCCGCCGCCGTCGCCGCGGCCCGGCAGTACCTGTCGTACTTCCAGGGGCCGGTGGCCGGGTGGACCGCCCCCGACCAGCGGCTGCTGCGCCACCTCGTGCCCGAGAACCGCAAGCGGGTCTACGACATGCGCGCGGTGCTGGGGGCGCTGGCCGACGAGGGGTCGGTGCTCGAGCTCCGCGACGGCTGGGGCGCCGGCATGATCACCGCTCTGGCGCGGGTCGAGGGTGCGCCGCTCGGCGTCCTCGCCAACGTGCCCACGCATCTCGGCGGGGCCATCGACGCCGACGCCGCCGACAAGGCCGCCCGCTTCCTCCAGCTCTGCGACGCGCACGGCCTGCCGGTGCTCTCGCTCTGCGACACCCCGGGCTTCATGGTCGGGCCGGAGTCGGAGAAGACGGCGACGGTGCGCCACTTCTCCCGGCTGTTCGTCACCGGCGCCACCCTGTCGGTGCCGGTCGGCAGCGTCGTCGTCCGCAAGGCCTACGGGCTGGGCGCGCAGGCGATGGCCGGGGGCAGCACCAAGGTGCCGCGGTTCACCGTCGGCTGGCCGACCAGCGAGTTCGGGCCGATGGGCCTGGAGGGCGCGGTGCGCCTCGGCATGCGCCGGGAGCTCGCCGCGATCGAGGACGACGCCGAGCGGGCGGCGGCGTTCGACGCCGCCGTCGCCGCCGCCTACGAGAAGGGCCGCGGCCTCAACGTCGCCGCGCACTGGGAGATCGACGACGTCATCGACCCCGTCGACACCCGCCGCTGGATCGCCACGCTGACCCGCGAGGCGGCGGCCACCCCCCGGCCGCCGGGCAAGGTGCGCCCGCACGTCGACACCTGGTGACCGACCGGGTGAGACTTGCCGCCCGGTGGTTGGCGGGGGCCGCCGCGGGGCAGGGATGGTCCTGATCAGCCGGCCGGCCGGCGAGCCGGTGCGACGACGAGGAGGCAGACATGGGAATGATGCGGAAGCTCATCGCGTCCGGGGTGGCGGCGAAGGTGTTCCAGGAGGCCAAGAAGCCGCAGAACCAGGCGAAGATCAAGAAGTTCATCGCGGACTTCCAGAACAAGAGCAGTGGCGGCGGCGGCGGCAAGGGTCGCGGCGCCACCCGCTGACCCCCGCACCGTGCGGAACCACGGAGCGACCCCCGGTCCCGAGGCAGCCGCCTCGCGGCCGGGGGTCGCTCCCGTTCCCGGGTCCGCCTCCCGGGCCCCGGTGAAGACCCGCGAGGAGCGCTGGCAGGAGCGGCTCGCCGTGCCGGTCCTGGTGGCCGCGCTGGCCTCGATCCCGGCCATGTTCCTCACCGTCGCCGAGGGCACGCTGGGCACCGCCGGGCACGCGATCGACGCCGTCAGCGGGCTGGTGCTGGTCGCCGAGACGGTGATCCTGCTCGTCGTCGCCGAGAACAAGCGTGCCTGGCTGCGCGGGCACGTGGGGCTGGTCGCCCTCACCGTCGCGGTGGTCGTCGCCGTCGTCTTCGCGCTCGGCCCGGTCCAGATCCTGCGGCTGGTGCGCACGGTCGGCGCCCTGCGCATCCTGCGCGCCGGACGCATCGTCAAGGCCGCCCGCAGCGTGAGCGACCGCATGGGGTTCACCGGCCGGCTCGCCCACGTCGCCGCCGCCGGGACCGGGGTGCTGGTCGCCGTCTTCGTCGGGGTGGTCCTCGCCGACCCCACGTCCCGCTCCCGCGACCTGCTCACCGCCGTGCTCGGCGAGATCAGCACCCCGGTGATCGTGGCGCTGTCCGCCGCCGCCGGGATCATCCTCGGCGTGGCCACCTACCTGCTCGCCCGCGACCCGGGCGCCGGGCCCGACGCGGAGGCCGACCCGCCCGGGGCCGCGTGATCCGATCGCCTTCCGGGGGTTCCCGTGCCGGCGCAGTGGGCATCCACCGGGGCATGGGAATCATGAGCAAGATCGCCAAGGGTGGCATGGCCAAGAAGGTCATGGACGAGGCCAGGAAGCCGCAGAACCAGCAGAAGATCAAGGACGCCGTCTCGAACTTCAGGAACAAGGGCAAGGGCACCGGCTCCGGCGGCACGACCGCGCGCTGACCGGGGCGGCGTCGACCGGCCGGGCACGAGGAGGGCCGAGATGACCGAGGGATCCATGACCGGCCGCCCCTACGGCGGCGCGAACGACCCGTCGAACGAGGCGGGGCTGCCGGGGGAGACCCCGGAGGAGGGCCAGGTCGGCGCCGCACGGGAGCAGTCGCCCCGTGCGGCCGAGGGAGGCATGTCCGGGGACGTGACCCGGACGCCGAGCGGCCAGGACGGCGACAAACCGGGCGGCATCGCCGACGCGACCGGCCCACAGGGCTGAGCGTCCGGTAGACCTTGCGGTCGTGCACCGCATCGCCGTCCTGGACGACTACCAGTCCGTCGCAGCCGAGTTCTGCGACTGGTCCCGGCTGCCCGAACCGGCCGAGGTGGTGACGTTCGCCGACGCCGTCGCCGATCCGGATGCGCTGGTCGCCCGGCTGCGCGGCGTCGACGTCGTCGTCGCCATGCGGGAGCGCACGCGCTTCGGCCGCGACGTGCTCGAACGGCTGCCCGACCTGCGGTTGCTCGTCACCACCGGCATGCGGAACAAGTCGATCGACGTCGCAGCCGCCGCCGAACTCGGCATCACCGTCTGCGGCACCGCGGCGTCGGGCACCGCCACCGCCGAGCTCACCTGGGCGCTGATCCTCGCCACCGTGCGGCACGTGCCGCAGGAGGACGCCGCCATGCGCGCCGGTGGCTGGCAGACCACGATCGGCACCGACCTGCACGGCGCCCGGCTCGGCGTCATCGGGCTGGGGCGGATCGGCGCGCAGGTGGCCCGCATCGGCGCTGCCTTCGGCATGGACGTCGTCGCGTGGAGCCAGCACCTCACGGAGGAGCGGGCCGCCGAGGTCGGCGCCCGGCTGGTGGGGAAGGACGAGCTCTTCGCGACCGCGGACGTCGTCACTGTGCACCTGCTGTTCTCCAAGCGGACCCGCGGCCTCATCGGCGCCGACGACCTGGCGCTGATGAAGCACACCGCCGTCCTGGTCAACACCAGCCGCGGCCCGATCGTGGACGAGGCCGCGCTGGTCGACGTGCTCCGCCGCGGCGCGATCGCCGGCGCGGGCCTGGACGTCTACGACGCCGAACCGCTGCCACGGGAGCACCCGCTGCGCGAGCTGCGCCGCGCGGTGCTGACCCCGCACCTGGGCTACGTCACCCGGGGCACCTACGAGGTCTTCTACGGGGAGGCCGTCGAGGACGTCGCGGCCTGGATGGCCGGCCGGCCGATCCGGGTGATCGAGCCCGCGTAGTCGGCACAATGACCCCGTGCCGCAGACCGGACCGGGTGATCCCGGGCTGACGACGGCCGAGCTGCGGCTGGTCGCCCGGTACGCCGTCGAGTGCGCCGAGGAGGCGCTCCCGCTGTTCGAGCGGGCGCACCCCGACGACCACCGGCCGCGCGCGGCGGTCGACGCGGCGTGGGCCTTCGTCCGGGGCGCGGGCCGGTCGACGCTGCAACGGGTCACCTCGCTGGACGCGCACCGCGCCGCGAAGGCTGCCGCGACCGGGCCTGCGAAGCACGCGGCGCACGCCGCCGGTGACGCCGCCGCGGCCGCCTACCTCCACCCGCCCGGCGCCGTGCTCGGCTGGGCGTCGAGCGCCGCCCGGGCGTCCCAGGTCGGGCACATCCTGCGCGCTGCCGCGCATGCTGCCCGCGCAGCCGAGCTCGCGGCCGGCGGGGAGCCCGGCGTCGGGGACCGGCACCTCGGGCGGGCCCGGCTGCGCGCGACCCCGGACCTCGCGGACGTGGTCCGGCGCTATCCGCGCCCACCCGCAGGCACCGATCGGGTGGGGCAGCTGCTGCACGTGCTGGACGCATCGCTGCGGGAGCCCTGAGCCGCGCGCCGCGGGCACCGCCCACCCGGTGGAGCGACGCGCGCTCACCGCCCTCCGGGAAGCCATCCGGGCAGCCATCCGGGCACCCCGACGACCGCCATGGTCAGCAGGAGCGTGCCGAGGACCAGCAGGGTCGTCGCCGCCGCGAGGAGCAGGCGGACCGTCGGCCGCTGGGCGGCCACCCACCCGGTCCACCGGATGACGTGCCGACGGGCGACCGCCAGCAGCCGCTCGGCCCAGGTGAACTCCGACGCGAGCACGGCCAGCCCGGCCAGCACGGTCAGCCAGCCCGGGCCCGGCAGCGGGACGGTCACCAGGCCGACCAGGACGATCACGGTCCCGACGAACCCGACGCCCGCCCGGTACGCCTGCTCGAGCGGCCGCGAGGCCGCCAGCCGACGTCGCCAGGCCCTCTGCCGGCGCGGGTGGGGCCGGCCGGGGTCGGCCCGACCCAGGCCGACCCCGACGCCCACGCCCGTCACCCGGCGTCCCGCCGCAGCAGCGACCAGCCACCGGCCGCCAGGGCCGCCAGCGCCCAGCCGCCCAGCAGCGCCGCCGCGTGGGTGGCCGTCAGGTCCGGCTCCCCGAGCAGGGTCCAGACGGCGCCCGACCCCGGGAGCCACTCGCCGACCTCGGCCGCCCACGCCCCGAAGGCCGGGAGCAGCAGCGGCAGCACCAGCTGCAGCAGGAACACGGTCGCCAGCGCACCCGCCGTCGACCGCAGCAGGAAGCCGACGCCGGCGGTGAGCACGCCGCCGGCCACGAGCACCGCCGCGACCCGCCCCAGGCTGTCGGTCAGGCCACCGGAGGACAGCACGAGGTCGGGCGCGACCAGCTTCGCGAGGAGGTCGGCGATGAGGGCGAGCAGCACCCCCGCCACGGTCACCACGGCCACCGGCACGGCGACCCGAGCGGCGAGCAGCACACCCCGGCGCGGCGTCCACTGCAGCGTCGGCGCGATCGCCCCGCTGCCGTACTCGGAGGTGACCGCGAGCAGCACCAGCACCAGCAGCGCGAACTGCCCGACCAGCGTGCCGAACTCGCCGGCGACCGTCGCCGCCACCGTCGTCCCCGAGGCGTTCGACATCTCCGCCTCGTCGACGGCGGCCATGGTCCCGATGCCGACGGTCGCCACCGCGGCCGCCAGCAGGCACCACCACGTCGCGCGCACCGTGCGCAGCCGCAGCCACTCGGCGCCCGCCGCCCGCGCGAGCACCGTCGCACTGCCGGGCTGGGCCGCCCGCAGGGTCGCGGCGGTCATGCCCGCACCTGCCCGGCCGGCTCGGGGGCGGCCGCCACCCGGTACTGGACGCTGTCCCCGGTGAGGTCGAGGTAGATCTCCTCCAGGGAGTGCTGCTGCTCGGCCAGCCGGTGCACGGCCACGCCGGTCTCGAGCGCCACGTCGCCCACGGTCTCGGCGGAGGTGCCCTCGACCAGCAGGTCGCCGTCGCCGGTGGGGTGCACCCGCAGCCCCCGGCGCAGGAGGGCGCCGGCCAGGTCGTCGGCCGACGGCGTCCGCACCACGACCTTCCGGCCGGCGTGCTGGCCGCGCATCACCTCGGTGATCGGGGCGTCGGCGATCAGCCGTCCGCGGCCGATGATGACCAGGTGGTCGGCGGTCTGCTCCATCTCGCTCATCAGGTGGCTGGACAGCAGCACCGTGCGGCCCTCGTCGGCCAGCTCGCGCACCAGCCGGCGGATCCACCGGACGCCGTCGAGGTCGAGGCCGTTCATCGGCTCGTCGAACAGGAGGACGGCGGGGTCGCCGAGCAGCGCGCTGGCGATGCCCAGCCGCTGCCGCATGCCCAGCGAGTAGCCCTTCACCCGTCGCCTGGCGGCGGATCCCAGCCCGACCTGGTCGATGACCTCGTCGACCCGCCGCACCGGGATGCCGTGCGTGCGGGCGGCGACCCGCAGGTGGTCGCGGCCGCTGCGCCCCGGGTGCATCGCCTGCGCGTCGAGCAGCGCACCGGCGGCCCGCAGCGGCTCGCCGAGGCGGGGGAACGGCCGGCCGGCCACCAGCGCCTGGCCGGAGGTGGGCCGGTCGAGCCCGAGCACCATGCGCATCGTGGTGGACTTGCCCGCGCCGTTGGGACCGAGGAAGCCGGTCACCTTGCCGGGCCGGACGTCGAAGGTCAGGTGGTCGACGGCGCGGACGGCGCCGTACTGCTTGGTCAGCTCGCGGACCTGGATCATGCGGAGCTCGCAGGGAGGAGGGGATCGGTCATGGCTGGAAGCGTTCCGGCAGCGGGCGGCCGGGCGGATCACCCCGCAGCGCCGACCCGGGTCCCCCGCGTGGGGGAGGACCGGGGCACACCGGCGGGGGAATCGCCCGGCGCTCCGGTCGGCCAGGATCGAACCGTGCCCCCGTCGACGTTCCCGCGGTCCGCGGCCGAGATCGCCACCGGGCTGCGGTCGGTCGTCGCCACCGCGGCGAGCCCCGGCTGGCCCGGCCGCGTCCTGTACGCGCTCGCGACCCTGCCGATCGGCCTCCTCTGCGCGGCCTTCTACTTCGCGCTGGTGGGCTCGGTCGTGGCGGTCATCTACGGCGTCGGGGTCCTCCTCATCCTCGCCGTGCTGGCGGCCGCCCGCGGGTTCGCCGGACTCGAGCGCCGGCTGACCCGCACCCTCCTGGCCGTCGACATCCCCGAGGGGGAGCGCGTGCGGCACCTCCCCGGCGTCGTGGCCAAGGTGCGGCGGCTGGTGCTGTCGGCCGGCACCTGGCGGGCGGTCGGCTGGCTGGGCGTCCGGGTGCTGCTGGGCGTGGCCGCGCTCGCGACCCTCTTCTTCGGCATCGTGGCGCTCACCGGCCTCTGGTTCGAGGCCCGCTGGAACGTGGTGACCGCCCTGCCGCTGCTCGCGCTGATGGCCGTCGTCGCCGTGGTGACCCTCGTGCTGCTCGACCTGGTGGTGCGGCTGGCCGCCTCGGTCGCCCCCCGGCTGCTCGGCGCCGGGGCCGAGCAGCAGATCGCGGCGCTGCAGCAGAGCAGCCGCCGGCTCGCCGACCGCAACAAGCTGGCCCGCGACCTGCACGACACCATCGGCCACGCGCTGACCGCGAGCCTGCTGCAGGCCACCGCCGCGCGGCGCACGCTCACCCCCGCCGACGACCGCCCGCCCCAGCCGGAGTTCGCCCGGCAGGCGCTCGAGCACATCGAGACCAACACCCGCAGCGCACTGGCCGAGCTCGACCGGGTGCTCACCGTCCTGCGGGCCGAGGACGGGGGCCGTGACCCCGCCCCCTTCGCCGCACCCACCCTCGCCGACCTCGACGGCCTGCTAGCCGGCCTGCGCGACGGCGGCCTGCCGGTCGCCCTCGTGGTCGACGGCCAGGTCGACGACGTGCCGCCCGGCGTTCAGGAGCTCGCCTACCGGGTCGTGCAGGAGGGGACGACGAACGTGCTCCGGCACGCGGGCACCCCGCTGACCGTCGCCCAGGTCGTCCGCGACGGCGACGCGCTGGTCGTGCGCGTCTGCAACGAGCGGGCCTCGCAGCTGGACAGCCGGCCCGGCCCCGGCGGCGGGCGCGGGCTGGCCGGGCTGCGGGAGCGCACGGCCGCCGCCGGCGGCACGCTCAGCGCAGGGCCCACGCCGTCCGGCGGCTTCGAGCTGTGCGTCTCCCTCCCGCTGGCGGGCGCGGCGTGACGCTGCGGCTGGTCCTCGTCGACGACGACGTGCTCGTCCGGTCGGGGTTGCGGGTGATCCTGGAGAGCGAGCCCGACCTGACCGTGGTCGGCGACGCCGGCACCGGCCGGGTGGCCCTCGACGTGGCTGCGCGCACCGACCCCGATGTCGTCCTCATGGACGTGCGCATGCCCGACATGGACGGCATCGCCGCCACCGCCGAGCTGGTCGCCCGCGATCCGCAGCGGCCGCGCGTGCTGGTGCTGACCACCTTCGAGGACGACGACTACCTGTTCCGCTCCCTCCAGGCCGGCGCCAGCGGCTTCGCGCTCAAGCGGGCCGACCCCGACGAGCTGGTCGACGCGATCCGGGTGGTCGCCCGCGGCACCTCCCTGGTGCTGCCCGACCTGACCCGGCGGCTGATCGCCTCGCACGCGCCGTCGCGCGCCCGCGGCGCCGCCGCGCTGCCGGAGCTCACCGGCCGCGAGGCCGACGTGCTGCGGCTGGTCGCCGGTGGGCTGTCCAACGCCGAGATCGCCACCGAGCTGTTCCTCAGCCGAGAGACGGTGAAGACCCACGTCAGCAGCGTGCTGCTCAAGCTGGGCGCCCGGGACCGCACCCAGGCCGTCATCGCCGCCTACGAGAGCGGCTTCATGACCGGCTGAGAGCCGCCGCGAGCTGACCCGAGCGGGAGCGTCCCCGCCCGTCGTGTCGGTTCCCGCGCCGGGCCGAGATCGCCGTGCCGCAGCCCGCAGCACCCTGTCGGCACGCGGGTCGAGCCGGGTCGCCGGACGTCGAGCCGCGTCAGCCCGCGGCTCGACGTCCGGTGCGGCGGCCAGACGTGTCGCCCGGCGCGCCACCGGATCGCACACGACCGCGCGAACGACCTCGGGTCGTCCGGGTCAGGCCGACCGCCACCGGGCGCGGTCGTCGGTGGGTGTCGTCGTGCAGACCATCGGCGTGCCCGTCTTCGTGACCCCGGTCGCGCCCTGCGACGAGCAGAACGCTCCCGGGTGGACGGTGCCGGCCGGGGCGGGGGCCGGCGGCGGGGGCGGCGGGGGAGCGGGCGCAGGGGCCGGGGCGGGAGCCGGCGCGGGCGACGGAGCAGGAGCCGGTGCCGGGGCGGGCAGCGGTGCGGGCGCCGGCTTCGGCGCGGGTGCAGCCGTCGACCGGGGTGCGGGGGCCGGCGCGACCGTGGTCGGCGCGGGCTCCGGCAGGACGGCCACCACACCGCCTGGCAGGGGCTCGCCCGGGCAGGAGGCGAGCACCGTGGCGATGGCGTTCTTCTCCGCCTGGGTCATCCACAGCTCGTAGCTCACCTTCACGGCCACCTGGCGAGCCACGTAGGCGCACCGGTAGCCGCGGTCCGGCGGCAGCCAGGTGGCGGCGTCGCCGTCGCCCTTCTGCATGTTGAGCGGGCCGTCCACGGCGAGCAGGTTCAGCGGGTCGTTGGCGAAGGCGGTCCGGCGTGACCGGTCCAGGGCCTGCGCGCCCTTCTGCCACGCGTCGGACAGGGCGACGACGTGGTCGATCTGCACGTCGTCGCTGGTGCCCTGCCCCCGCTGGAAGGCGATGCCCCGGCCGGAGTAGGGGTCGGCCAGATCGCCGGTCAGCACGATGCAGTTGCGGGTGCCGGCCTTGAAGGTCTCGCCGGTCAGGTCGCGCGCCAGGATGTCGTTGCGGGTGTCGCAGCCGTTGCGGTCGACGTCGACCCAGCCGGAGCCGAAGTTGTCCCGGTCGTAGCCCGTGCGCGGGGCCCGGCCCTTCACCTCCACCGCGGCGAGGGCGGCGAGCGCCGTGGCGCGGCCGGCGGCGTCGATGGCCTGGTCGGCCGCGGCGTCGTCCAGCAGTCCGGCCGTGCTGCTGGTGAGGGCGTCGACGGGGTGCGCCCGTTCAGCGGTCTCCGCCTCCGCGACCGCCGCGTCGACCTCCTCGTCGCTCGGGGACGGCGTCGGCGGCGCGGCGGAGTCGGTCGGGACGGCCGGAACCGTGCCGCTGGCGGCGGTCAGGGCAGCGGTCGGCGTGCCCGTCGCCGTCCCCACGAGGACGGCGGCGAGCCCGGCGGCGCAGACGATGCCCGCGACCCGCCGGCTGGAGATGAACGCCCACCGGGCCCGCCCGGTGATCGCCGCCCCGATGCCGATCAGGACGGCGACGACGCCGGCCATGAGCAGGCCGCCGCCGATGCCCTGGGTGGCGACACCGGCCACGACGAAGAGCAGGGTGACCAGCCCGACCAGGCCCAGCACCACCCGCTGCGGCCGGAACGAGACACGCGTGCCCATGAGCTTCCCCCCGGAACGAGACGACCAGGATTCGGAAGCTAGGTGGCGGGACGAGCCCGGAGAGGGTGCGACACGGGAGGGCGCCCCGGCCACCCCGGGCGCCCCAGGGGCACCGTCCGACGGGTCAGATGAGGAAGCGGTACGCCGTCGTGCCCGGCGCCACCAGCTGGATCCGCAGCGGGCTCGCCTCGATGCGGGCCAGCAGCGCCGGCAGCCCGTCGGCGCTGCCGAGCTCGATCCCGGTCAGCGCCGCGCCGGTCTCCCGGTTGTCCCGCTTCACGTACTCGAACAGCACGATGTCGTCGTCCGGGCCGAGCACCTCGTCCAGGAACCGGCGCAGCGCACCCGGCTCCTGCGGGAACTCGACCAGGAAGTAGTGCTTGAGGCCGCGGTGCACCAGCGACCGCTCGACCACCTCGGAGTACCGGCTGACGTCGTTGTTGCCCCCCGACAGCAGGCAGACGACGGTCTGCCCCGGCTCCACGGCCACCAGGCCACCGCTCACCGCCGCCGGCGACAGCGCGCCCGCGGGCTCGGCGATGATGCCGTCGGCCTGGTACAGGTCGAGCATCTCGGTGCAGATCTGGCCCTCGGGTACGGCGAGCAGCTCGGCGCCGGAGTCGCGCACCAGCGGATAGGTCACCGTGCCCACCCGCCGCACCGCCGCGCCGTCGACGAACGTGTCCATCTCCGGCAGCTCCACCGGCTCCCCGGCGGCCAGCGCCGCCGCCATGCCGGCCGCCCCCGCGGGCTCCACCCCGACCAGCCGGGTGGTGGGGGAGTGGTGGCGCAGCCAGGTGCCGCACCCGGCCAGCAGCCCTCCGCCGCCCACCGGCAATACGACGACGTCGGGCGCGGCGCCCAGCTGCTCGAGGAGCTCCACCGCCACCGTCGCCTGCCCGGTCACGGTGCTCAGCGCGTCGAACGCCGGCACCAGGGCCGCCCCGGTGGTGGCCGCGTCCACCGCGGCCGCGGCGGCGGCCTCGTCGTAGGAGTCGCCGGCGACGACGAGCGTGACCATGTCGCCGCCGAGCGCGGCGATCCGCTCCCGCTTCTGCCGCGGCGTCGTCCCGGGCACGTAGACCCGGCCGGGCACCTGCAGGGCGCGGCAGGCGTAGGCCACCCCCTGCCCGTGGTTGCCGGCGCTCGCGCAGACCACACCGGCCGCCCGGGCGGTGTCGTCCAGCCCGGAGATGGTGTTGTAGGCGCCGCGGATCTTGTACGAGCGGCCCACCTGCAGGTCCTCGCGTTTGAGCCACACGTCGGCGCCGGTGAGCCCGGAGAGCCGGGCGTTGCGCTGCAACGGCGTCCGCTCGGCCACCCCGGCCAGCCGGCGGCCCGCCTCCCGGACCGCGGTGGCGAAGGAGTCGGGCACCGCGTCGTCGCCAGGAGTGCTGCTCACACCGCCCATCGTCGACGACACGCCCCGTGCCCGGACGGGGAGGTCACGGTTTGGTGGGTGATCTGCCCCACGGGTGGCCGCACGGGCCTACGGTCGGCGCCCCCGGAAGCGGCGCGCGAGGCGGTGAGGTCGATGCCCGGAGCCCTGGTCGTCTACGAATCGGTGTCCGGGGACGCGAAACGGGTGGCGATGGCGGTCGCCCACGGGCTGTGCGGCCGGTTGTCGGTCGACGTCGCCTGCGCGCGCGAGGCCCCCATCCAGGTGCTGGCCGACGTGCGGCTGCTCGTGGTCGGCGGTCCCACGCACGCCTTCGGCATGCCCCGGCCGGTCACCCGGGAGAGCGCCGTCCGGGAGCACGGAGCGGACGTCCCCTTCGGGCTGCACGAGTGGCTGGACACGGTGTGGTTGCCGCGCGGCATCCAGGCCGCCGCCTTCGACACCCGGATGGACCGCCCGGTGCTGGTCACCGCGCTCGACCACGCGGCCCGGACCGAGGAGAAGCTGCTCCGCCGGCTGGGCGCGACCCTGGCCGCACCGGCCGAGCACTTCCTCGTCGCGGACGTCGTCGGCCCGCTGCTGGACGGCGAGGAGGACCGGGCCCGGCGGTGGGGGCAGGCGCTGGCGGAACTGGTGGCGCCGCACCCGATCCCGGTGCGGGGCTGAGCCGCGGACCGGTCAGAGCGGGTCGAGCAGCCGCAGGTGCGACTGGGTGCCCAGCCGCTTCTCGAAGGTCACCCGGTGCCGGCCGTCCTCCTGCACGAACCGCAACCGGTCGACGAGCGCGCGCATCAGCACCAGTCCGCGCCCCCGGTCGTCCAGCGGCGCGGTGGGGGTGTCCTCGGCGGAGCCGACGTCGAAGCCGGCGCCGCCGTCGAGCACGCTGATCCGGCACACCGCCTCGTCGATCGAGACGGCGACCTCGTAGGCCCCGTGCTCGGCGGCGTGGTCGACGACGTTCGCGCAGGCCTCGGTGAGCGCCAGCAGGATCTCGTCCATGGCAGTCTGCGGCACCGCCGAGTGCTCGAGCGCCTGCCGCAGCAGCCCGCGCGCCAGCGGCACGCTGTGCGCGTCGGTGGGCAACCGCACGCTGAAGTCGATGTTCACGGTCGCCCTCCCCTTCCCCGGTGGCCTACCCTCGGACCCCGGGGCGATGTGGTGCGGGAGGTGAACAGTGCTGTTCGACGTGGAGCGCACGACGGTCGCCGGGCGACCGGGCCTCACCGTACGGGGTGAGCTGGACATCGCCACGGCCCCGCAGCTGGCCGAGGCCGCCGAGGCACTGCTGGCCACCGCGCCCGAGGCGGTCGTGGTCGACCTGACGCCGACGGTCTTCCTCGACTCCTCCGGCGCCCGCACCCTCATCTCCGTCGCTCGCCGGGCCGCTGCCGTCGGCGCCGAGCTGCACGTCCTCGCCCCCCGGAGCAACCGCCCCGTGCGGCTGCCGATCGAGCTGCTGAAGCTCGAGGCGGTGGTGCCGATCGTGGATTCCGTCGGCGACCTGCCCGACCCCGTCGCCACGTAACGTCCCCTCGGTGACGAGCTCCCCAGCAGGCCCCACCACCGTCGACGACGACGCGCTCGCCCGCTGCGCCGAGGAGCCGATCGCCGTCCCGGGCGCGGTGCAGCCGCACGGTGTGCTCCTCGCGGTGGCCGAGCCCGGCCTCGGGGTCGTCGTCGCCTCCGCCAACGCCGCGCACCTCTTCGGCCGCCCGGTCGCCGGCAGTTCGCTCGACGAGCTGCTCCAGCCGGCCGACGCCGCTCGGCTGCGCGCGGGTCTGGCGGGCGACCTCGCCGAGCTGAACCCCCTGCGGGTGCGGGTGGCCGGCACCGACGTCGACCTCGTCGCGCACCGCGCCGACGGGCTGCTGGTCACCGAGTGGGAACCGGTCCGCGGCGCCGAGGAGGCCGGGAGCGCCTGGCACCGCCGGCTGCCGAGCGTGCTGCAGCGTCTGTCGGCCGCAGGCACCCTCGACGAGCTGTCCGACGTGCTGGCCCGCGACCTGCGCGCGCTCACCGGCTTCGACCGGGTGATGGTCTACCGCTTCGACTCCGCGTGGAACGGCGAGGTGATCGCCGAGGACCGCCGCGCGGACCTCGATCCCTTCCTGGGCCTCTGGTACCCCGCCAGCGACATCCCGGCCCAGGCCCGGGCGCTCTACGCCGCCAACTGGATGCGGCTGATCCCCGACGCCACCTACCAGCCGGTCCCGCTGGAGCCCGGGACGGTCGAGGGACGCCCGCTGGACCTCTCCGGAGCGATGCTGCGCAGCGTCTCGCCGGTGCACCTGGAGTACCTGGCCAACATGGGTGTGGTCGCCTCCATGTCGATCTCGCTGATCGATCGCGGCAGGCTCTGGGGCCTCATCGCCTGCCACCACTACGCCGGCCCGCGCCGCCCCTCCTACACCGACCGGATCGCTGCCGAGTTCCTCGGGCGCACCGCCTCGCTGTTGCTGCCCACGACTGTGGTCGCCGGTGAGCAGAGCGGCGTCGTCGAGGTCGCCCAGCGGCAGGCCGAGCTCGCTGCCGCCATCGGCCGTGCCCCGCGCAGGCCGGGCAAGGCCCTCACCGAGGGCGACGTCACCGCGCTGGACCTGATCCCCGCCGGCGGCGCGGCCGTGCGGATCGGTGGTGAGCTCCACCTGCTCGGCACCACCCCGCCGGCGGATCGGGTGGTCCCGCTCGTGCGGGCGCTGCTCGACGCCGGGGTACCCGCCACCGACACCGTCAGCCGGGTCGCTCCCGAGGCGGCCGATCTCGCCGGCACCGCCAGCGGCGTCCTGGTGGCCGAGGTGGCCGAGGTGGCCGGCGGCCGTGGGGACTTCGTCGCCTGGTTCCGGCCGGAGACGCTGCGCGAGGTGACCTGGGGCGGCAACCCGCACACCCCGAAGACGGCGCAGACCGACGCCGGGCCGCGGCTGAGCCCGCGCCGCTCGTTCGACGCCTGGAGCGAGACGGTGCGCGAGACGGCGCAGCCGTGGCGCGCGCACGAGGTCGCCGCCGCGCGCGCCTTGGCCGGCCTGCTCACCGAGACCGCCGTGAACCGTGCGACGGAGGACAACCGGCTGTCCGCCGCCCTGCAGCGCACGCTGCTGCTGGAGCAGCTGCCGACGGTGCCCGGCGTGGAGCTGGCCGCCCGTTACCTGCCCAGCGAGTTCGACGTCGTCGGCGGTGACTGGTACGACCTGGTGCCGCTGCCCGGTGGCCGGGTGTCGATCGTGCTGGGCGACGTCGCCGGGCACGGGCTCGCCGCCGCGGCGATCACCGCCCAGCTCCGGCACGCGCTGCGCGCCCACCTGCTGCGCGCCGCCGGCCCCGCCGCCGCCCTCGACGGGCTGAACCAGCTCATCGCCGCGCTGCTGCCCGGTGAGCTCGCGACCGCCGTCGTCGTGGAGCTGGACCCGGCCACCGGCGCGGTGGCCATCGCCAACGCCGGGCACCTGCCCGTGCTGCACGCGAGCGGCGGCGACGCCGATTACCTGCACGAGGGCCGGGGTCCGGCACTGGGGCTGCTGGACGTCGCCGGCTACCGAGAGGCACGGCTGATCCTCCAGGGCGACGACCGCCTGCTGCTGGTCAGCGACGGGCTCGTCGAGCGTGGGGCGGGAGGGCTGACCGCCGGGCTGGAGCAGCTGCGCGCAACCGTCGCGGGAGGGCCGGTGGAACCGCAGGCCCTGCTCGACGCGGTGCTCGCCGCGCTCGACCCACCGCGGACCGACGACGTGACGTTGCTCGGGATCGCCCGCACCTGAGCCATCGCGTGTGTCCGTGCCGCGGGGGCGGCGCGTGCTGAGGCACCCTGCTCGCGTGCGGAACGGGACGACGGGCCGCCCGGCGCGGCCCGGCAGCGCGCCGGGCTTCGTGCTGGTGTTGCTCGGCCTCGCCGTCGCCGTGGGCACGCTCGCGGTCGCCTGGGCACCGGCCGTGGGCGACGGGCGCCACGAGGTGTGCACGTCGCGCGGCGCGCCGTACTCCCCGCCCCACGAGTCCTGGCGGGTGGCGGGGACTGCGTCCGCCTGGCCGATCGGCGTGGTCTGCACCTGGACCGAGCCGGGCACGGGGGACGTCGTGCGCCAGGAGCCGGCGTGGGCGCCCACGGTCGTCGCCGGAACGCTCACCCTGCTCGGCTGCGGGTGGTTCGCCGCCGCCGCCGGGAGCCGTGTAACGGGTGCAGTACGAAGGGTGCGGGCGGCGGAGCGGCGGGCCGGTTCCGGCCGGGTGTCGCCCTAGCGTCGGCGGTCGGCCCCGTGCGGGAGCCGGACCTGCCCACGTCGGAGGAGTGCGAGCGTGACCCTTTCCACTCGGTGGGCTCCTCGGCTCGCTGCCCCCGCCCGCCGTCTCGGGACGGCGATGCTCCTCGTCGCGGCGCTCGCCGCCTGCGGTACCGAGCCGGGCACCCCGGCCGCGGCGCCCGCGTCGACCACCCCGCCGCCTCCGCCGGTGCTGTGGCCGCTCACCGGCCTGGACAGCCAGGGCACCGACGTCTACCGGCCCGCGCTGGCGGTGAAGATCGAGAACTCGGTCGACGCCCGCCCGCAGACGGGGCTCAACGCCGCCGACATGGTGTGGGAGCAGGTCGTCGAGGGCGGCATCCCCCGTTACGTCGCCGTCTACCACTCCACCGTGCCGGCCGAGATCGGCCCGGTGCGCTCGGTGCGGCCCATGGACGCCGCCATCGCCGCCCCGCTGGGCGGGCTCTTCGCCTTCTCCGGCGGGCAGCGGCCGTTCGTCGACGCCGTTGCGGACTCGGGGCTGCAGGTGGTCAGCCAGGACGCCGGCGCCGGCGGCTTCCACCGGCTGCCCGGCCGGTCCGCCCCGCACAACACCTACGCCGATCCGCACGCGTTCCTGGCGCAGGCCGACCAGGCCCACGGGAAGCCGCCCGGCGGCCAGTTCCTCCTGGCCCGGACCCCGGAGGAGGCGGGCGCGGTGCTGGCGGGTGTGCCCACCGGCGTCGTGGACCTGAAGCTCTCCGGCATCAGCCGGCCGCGCTGGACGTGGAGCCCGCCCGACGGTCGCTGGGTGCGCGCGGAGGCCGGCGTCCCCGCGGTCGAGGCCGACGGCACGCCGCTGCGCGCGACCAACGTCGTGGTCCTGCGGGTCGAGGTCGTCGACACCGCGTTCACCGACCCGGCCGGCAACCCGGTGCCGGAGACGGTGATGGTCGGCGGGGGAGAGGCGCTCGTCGCCACGGGCGGCAAGACGCTCGCCGCCACCTGGGCCAAGGGCGGCCCGGCGGATCCGGTCGCGCTGACCGGGCCGGACGGCAACCCGGTGTTCCTCGCCCCCGGCACGACCTGGGTGGAGCTGGTGCCGGTCCGGACCGGGTCGGTCACAGTCGGCTGAGCCGACGGCGAGGGGCCGGCCGCGGGTTCAGGCGGCGCTGCGGGCGTGCACCCGGGCTTGCACCCAGCCCGCGAGGCAGTGCAGCGCGGAGTGCTGCTCGGCCGAGGCATACCCCTGCTCGAACTGGATGGCCTCGAGCAGCGCGGTGCTGTCGACGTCGCCACCCCGGAAGAAGCGGTCCAGCACCTGCCCGGAGTCGGTGTGGCTGGTGAAGAAGCCGGCGATGCCGAGCGCGACGGCATCGGACACCGCGATGGTGACCGGGGCGTGCGCCATCGACCCGCGCCGGTCGAGGACCTCCTGGACGGCGGTCATGACCTGGTTCTCGGTGGCGGGCACCGTGGCCCGGCAGGCGATGCGCAAGACGTTCCTCCTTGAAATCGTTGTGCTCTCAAGGAATCGACCGAAGCGGTTCCGTGCTGCATCCCCCGTCCGGGTCAGGCGGTCAGCAGGCCGGTCGGCTGCTCGATGAGGCGGCCGGAGTCCAGTGCGCAGGCCAGCGCCTTCTCCAGCACCGGCGTCACCGAGGCGGCGCGCCGCTTGTAGCCGAAGACCGTGGCGGTCGCGGTCAGCAGCTCCTCGCGCTGCATCCCCGCGGCCGCCCGGCACAGCGCCGCCATCGCGTTCGCGACCTCCTCCGGTGCCACGTGCTCGAGCGGCCGGTCGGTGCTCGACACCTGCCGGCGGAACCCGGTCCAGGTGGCCCGGTCGATCCCCTCGGGCCACAGGTGCTCCCCGTCGACGGCCGACGGCGGCAGCAGGGACAGCAGCATCTGCTTGCGCGCCTCCGTGGCCCGGTTGAGCCCGAACGCGCCCACGGTGAGCTTGGCCAGCCGGTCCACGTGGACCGGCCCCTCGGCCTTGATGCCGGCGACCATCACCCGGCGCACCGCGCGCGCGGCCTTCGAGGCCGGCAGCTCGTCGAGCACCGACTTCTCGCCGGCGGTCTTGGGGATCCACGGCACGAACGGTGTCTCGCCCTCCAGGGCGGTCGGTCCGGCGGGCTTCTTCGCGGCCGCCTTGGGCGCCGGGCGGGCGGTCGCTGTCGGCACCGCCATCGAGGTCACCGAGGAGCGCAGCGCGGCCACGCCCTTGAACGACTCGACGGCGGCGGTGGGCAACGGCACCGGCTCGGGCGCCGGCCGGGGGACCGCGGGGGCGGCGTCCACAGCGGCAACCAGCCGGTCGACGACGGAGGCCGGATCGGCCAGCCACGCCGGCAGCCACACCCGCTCGACGACCGGCCAGCGCAGCATGTCGCCCAGCACCTCCGGCGGCAGCCCGTCCCGGTCGCCGACCGTGCCGCGGCGCGCCCACGCCGGCCCGTCCAGCAGCACCGCCATCAGCGGGGTCTCCGGGTCGGCGGCTCGACTGATCGACAGGTCGATCCGGAACTCCGAGAGGCCGACGTCGGTGCGCACGACCAGCCCGCGCTCGCGCAGCGCGGCCGCGATCTGCTCGCGGTGCCGGTCGACCACCGCCGCCGAGCGCGGTGAGCGCGGCAGCACGTCGGTGCCCTGCTCGGCCATGTCGAGGTAGGCCCGCAGGTGCTTGATGCCCACCGAGGAGGTCTCCTCGGCCCGCAGCTGCGCCGGGTCGAAGGAGGTGAAGACGACGACCTGGCGCCGGGCCCGGGTGATCGCCACGTTGAGCCGGCGCTCGCCGCCCTGCCGGTTCAGCGGGCCGAAGTTCAGCGGCAGAGTGCCGTCGGCGGTGGGGGAGAAGCCGGTGGAGAAGAAGACGACGTCGCGCTCGTCGCCCTGCACGTTCTCCAGGTTCTTGACGAACAGGCCCTCGCCGTCGGTGCGGTCGAGCGCGGCGGAGAGCCGGTCGTCGTCGGCGTCGCGCAGCAGCGCCTCGATGTAGGAGCGCTGCTGGGCGTTGAAGGTGACCACGCCGATCGAGGGGACGGCGTCGATGCCCTCCCACTGCGGAACGGCGTCGAAGCGGCGGCGGATCTCGGCGACGATCGCCTTCGCCTCGACCGGGTTGGTGCGCAGCAGCCGGCCGGCACCCGAGCGGTGGAACGTCCCGGGCACCCGCACCAGCGAGACCCCGCGCCCGTCGGGCTCGGCCGAGGCGCGCCCGTGCGTGGGCGCCGGGAAGGAGGAGAGCCGGCTGTCGTAGTACTGGGCGTTGGAGAAGGCGATGAGCGACTCGTCCTGGCTGCGGTAGTGCCACGACAGCCAGTGCCGCGGCACCCGCGCCTGCACGCACTCGCCGAGGATCGACTCCTCGTCCTCGACCGCGGTCTCCACCAGCTCCACCGAGTCGTCGCTCGCCGTGGTCGTCGGCTCGAGGAACGACGTCGGCGGCATCTGCTTGGAGTCACCGACCACCACGGCGGCCCGGGCCCGGCCCAGGGCCCCGATGGCGTCGGCCACCCGGATCTGCGAGGCCTCGTCGAAGACGACCAGGTCGAACTGGTCGGCCCGCGCCGGGAAGAACCGGGCCACCGAGTCCGGCGACACCAGCACGCACGGCATGACGGCGGTGATCAGTTCCCCGTACCGGGCCAGCAGCTGCCGCACGCCCAGGCCGCGCCGCTGCTTGGCCAGCTCCCGCTGCAGCGCGCCGACCTGGCCGGTGCCCATCGCGGCGTCGAAGGGCCTCGCGGCCAGCACCGACGCCGGCAGCGCGGCCGTCAGGTGCTGGCGGACGGCCCGCGAGGCCTCGGTGAACCGGGCGATCGCCGCCTCGTGGGCCTCGGCGTCGAAGGCGTCCAGCCCGGTGGCGACCAGCCGCTCGGCCACCGACGCGGTCGCCAGGCCGCGGTCCAGCGCGCGCACCGCGTCGTCGGCCGCGACGGCGCCGGTGATCAGCATCGTCCGGGCGTCGAAGAGCCCGGCGTAGCGCAGCGGCTCCAGGGTGTCGAGGAAGGAGACCCAGCGGCGCAGGGACACGAGCACCGAGCGCTCCGCGCCGGACCCGGACGGTGTCAGCAGGCCGCGCTCCGGGCGGGTCATCGACCAGCGGAGCACCAGGCCGTCCTCACCGGCCCAGGCGGCGAGCTGGTCCGACGAGCTGCGGCAGACGGCCAGCAGCGACGTGAGGGCGTCGCGCAGCCGCGCGACGGCTTCGGCGGGCTCCGGTGCGGCGGGCATGCCGGCGACGATCAGCTTGCGCAGCGCGACGTGGAAGGGCGAGGACCCGTCGACGGCGATGCCGGCGCGGCGGAGCCACTCGACCTGGCGCTCGAGCAGCCCGGGGTCGGTGAAGGGGTTCCAGCCCGGCGGCGCGGTCAGTCCCGGCACGGAGCCGACCCGGCCGGCGATCGCCTGCACCGCCGTCTGCACCCGCCACAGGTTCTCCACCAGCAGCGGGACGTCCCGGGGCCGCACCTTCGCCCCCGGTCGCAGGGCGGCGGCGATCTCGTCGCGCACCGCGACGAGCCGCTTCCGTCGGCCCCACCACCCGGAGGCCGCGGCCGTCTGCGCGCGGACGTAGATCTCGGCCAGGGGCAGTGCGAGCACCTCGGGGGTGGCGACGTCGAGGCCGGGGTGCCGGAACGCGGTGAAGGCGGCGACCTCGCCGAGCACCGCGCCGGTCGCCGTGGTCCAGCGGCCGCTGAACGTCTCGTCGAGCACGTCGAGGCCCACCGGGGGGCCCGAGAGCAGGTGCACCAGCGCGTCGAGGTCCTCCGGCGTCCGGACGTGGCGGAGCACGCCGCCGAGCTCGGGGAACCCGGACACCTCGCGGACCGCCGCGTCGACCTCGGCCGCGGCCGCGCGGGCCGCCGGCAGGTCGATCTCGGGGGAGTCGACGAACGCCCACGGGTGCCGCGGCGACGGCCGGGTGAGGTCGGCGATGTCGGGCAGCAGCGCCAGCGCCCGGCGGACGGCGGTCAGCACCTCGGCCGGGGCGTTGGCCACGAACGGCTCGGGCACCGGGAGCGCCGGGACGTCGGTGCCGGCGGTGAGCTCCGCGGTGCGCGCGCTGTACAGCGACAGGCCGACGGCGTTCTCGGCGTGCAGCCGGTCGGCGTAGCGGGCCAGCTGCCGGCGGGCCGAGCGCAGCGTCTCGGAGTCGGTGGCCAGCCCCTGCTCGTCGACGGCGATCGCGTGCTCCAGCGCCAGCCGGATCTGCGCCCGGACCATCGACGCGCGCGACCCCTTGTCGTGCAGGTCGAGGGCGAACATGCCCATGCCCACGGCGTCCAGCCGACGGGCCACGACGTCGAGCGCGGCGCGCTTCTCGGCGACGAACAGCACGCGCTTGCCGTCGGCGACCGCGCGGGTGAGCAGGTTGGTGATGGTCTGCGACTTGCCGGTGCCGGGCGGGCCCTCCAGCACGAAGGTGCGACCGGCGGTGGCCTCGGCGATCGCGCGCAGCTGGGAGGCGTCGGCGGGGACGGGCAGCCGGCCGGCGAGCTCGTCGAGGTCCACGTGGGCGCCGGAGTCGCGCGCCGGGTCGAGGAAGGGCTCGGTCGGCTCGTGCACGAGGTGGTGCACCAGCGGGTTCCGGCTGAAGTCGCCCCAGTGCTCGTCGAGGTCCTTCCACAGGCGGTACTTGGCGAACTGCAGGATCGCCAGGTCCGCCGTCGCCTCGACCCGGTAGGGCAGGCCGTGGCCGACGAGGCCCACCCGCACCGCCTCCAGGGCGCGCTCGAGGTCCGGGGTGCTCTCCGCGGTGTCGCTCAGCGCCGGGACCACCAGGCCGTGCACCTGGCGCAGCTTCTCCAGGAGGCAGTAGTTCGGGGTGCTCGCCCCGGACTCGTCCAGCGACAACCGGTAGGAGCCGGTGCGCCCGACCGGCGCGAGGACGACCGGCACCAGCAGCAGCGGGGAGCGCAGCGGTCGGCCGTCGAGCTCCCACACCAGCGAGCCCAGCGCCAGGTAGAGGTTGTTGGCGCCGGTCTCCTCCTGCACCGTCTTGGCCCGGTAGGCGAGGTTGCGCAGCCGGGGCAGGTACCCGCCGGAGGTGACGTCGGCGTGCACCTCGCGCCGCTCGACCAGCAGCTCGGTGAGCCGCTCGGCGGGCAGGTCGCCGGCGCCGGCGAGCCCGCGCTCGGTCTGCACGGCCGCCAGCCGGTCGCCCGGCAGCAGCGTGATCGGGGTGCCGTCGTGGATGAAGTTGTCCAGGATCGGCAGCGCGGTGCCCGGCAGCGTGAGGGGCAGCCCGGCGCGCTCGGTGTAGTTGATCAGCCGGTTGCGCAGGCTCAGGTCCAGCAGCGCGTTCTTCCACTGCTGCACCCGGGGCGGCGCCTCGGGACGGCTCGGCTGGTGGGCCGGCACCGGCCCGGCGGGGAACGCCGGGGCGCTGTGCTCGGCCGGCCGGTACTCCACGACCTGCAGCAGGCCCTCCGGCGTCCGGGCGCGCGCCGGCAGCGGGAGGATGCCGTCGCGCCGGGCGCGGTGGACGTCGGTGACGCCGAGGACGCGCTCGAGCTCGCCGGCGAGCCAGCGCTCGTGCGCCGGGCCGTGCAGGTCGGCGCCGGGCTCGCCCGCGCCGGTGAGCAGCGTGGTCTCGACCAGGCCGATCAGCCCGAGGTCGACCAGGTTGACCAGTGGCGCGCCGTCGGTCGTGGCGGCGGACTCGGAGCTGCGCTCCTCCCGCCAGTAGCCGAGGAAGGCGTGCGCCCCGCCCGCCATCGCCCCGCCCGCCGGCACCCCGCCGGCGCCCTCGGCCAGCCAGAGCAGCGGCCGGATGCCGGCCTGCTCGAGCGCCGCCGCGAGGAGGACGACGGCGTCCAGGGGCGTGGCCACCCGCCAGGTGAGGACGTCGCCGGGGGAGCGCACCTGCTGGCCGAGGTCGGCCCAGCTCAGCGGCGGCTCGGAGTGGCGGATCCCGCGGCGGCGCACGACCTCGGCCAGCGCCGCGACCACCTCGTCCACCCGCTCGGCGGTGGCCGCGTAGCCGACCATGGCGCCGCTGCCGGTCCGCTCCGCCAGCAGCTCGCCGGCCTCGGTGACCAGCCCGGTCACCGCGGGGTGGTTGGGCATGACGTGCGCGGCGAGCATCTCGAGCGCCAGCGGCAGGGGAGTGGCCAGCCACTGGTTGGCGGCGAGGACCTGCACCGGCGCGGAGGCCTCGCCGATCAGCGTGTCGTCGAGCCACACCTCGACGTCGACGACGCCGGGGCGCTGCTCCTCGACGTGCAGCATCGCGGCCGGGTCCATGACCAGGCCGATCCCGGTGAGCACCGTGGTGCGGCCGCCGTCGACGTCGGCCAGCAGCTCGACGGCCTGCGCGATCGGGCCCTCGGCGTCGCGCACCGACAGGCGCACGGTGACCCCGCGCAGCGAGCGCTGCGAGGTGAGCGCCAGGCGCGAGACGACCGGGATGCGGTTGTGCGCCAGCGCGTAGCTGAGCACCGGCGTGGAGGTCAGCTCGATGGAGACCACCGTCGGCGGCGCGACGACATCACCGAGCTGGATGTCGGCAGGGCTCTCCATGTCACCTGTCTACCGGGTCGGACGGACTGGTCCGCCCATGGTCCCCGACAGGAGGGGCGGATGTGGCGGGAGAGCCCGAACGTTGCTGGGGAGCAGGGATGGGCGGCGTCTCGATGGTTCCGATCCCGGCCGGTCCTGCCGATGGGCGAGCCGCCGGGGGCTTCCCTGGACGCGGGGGGGGGGGGGGGGGGGGGGGGGGGGGGGGGGGGGGGGGGGGGGGGGGGGGGGGGGGGGGGGGGGGGGGGGGGGGGGG
>NZ_JBJHAK010000039.1:0-27769 GCF_054050975.1 Blastococcus sp. SYSU DS0828
GGCGGGGCGGGCCGGTGGGGCCCGCCCCGCCGCGGCCGGGTCAGCCGCCGAGCTCGGTGAGCAGCTGCTGCATCTCGGCGATCTCGGCGTTCTGGCTGTCGCGGATGGACTGGGCCAGCTCGAGGGCCTCCTTGTTGCGGCCGTTCGCGGAGTGCTCGGCCGCCATCTCCACCGCGCCCTGGTGGTGCACGATCATCTGCTCGAGGAACAGGCGGTCGAACTCCGGGCCGGTGGCGGACATCAGCGCGTGCATGTCGCCCTCGGACATCATCCCGCCCTCGCCGTGATCCATGCCGCCCATGCCGCCCCCCATGCCGTGGTCCATGTGGCCGCCGTCGGCGTCCCAGTCCTCCAGCCAGCCGGACATCGTCTCGATCTCGGGGTCCTGCGCGGCCTGGATGCGGGTGGCCAGGTCGAGCACGCGGGGATCGGCTGCCCGCCCTTCGGCCAGCTCGGCCATGGCGATCGCCTGCCGGTGGTGCGGAATCATGCCTCGGGCGAAGGCGACGTCGGCGTCGTTGAACTCGGCCTGCACGGCCGAGGAGTCGGCCGAGGAGTCGGCCGAGGAGCTGCTGCCGTTCATCATCGAGCCATGCCCGACGGCGTCGGTGTCGTCGTCGGCGCAGCCGGCGAGGACGAATGCGCCGGCGAGCAGGGCGGCCGTGAGGCCGGTCAGGCGTGCGGTGGTGCGGGTCATGGTGGGTCTCTCCTGGAACTGCGGAACTGGGCCGGTGGACGTGCGCGTACACCGCCGCCGGGCCAGTCCGGTCGCTGAGGGCGGGGCGGTGCAGGCGGTCGGCCTAGATCCGCAGCAGGCAGAGGGCGTGCAGGTCCGGCGGGCGCAGCGGTGCCAGGCCCGCGGAGGCGTGCGTGCGCAGCCGCGCCCACGCCGCCGGTAGGAGCGTCAGCAGGCGGGGCAGCAGCAGGGCGACCAGCACCGCCAGCCCGGCGGCGAGCACCGCCAGGCACAGCGCCCACAGGTGCCCGACCGCTCCGGCCGGCGCGCTGCCGTGGTCGGCGGCGAGCAGGCCGGCCAGCGGGGCGGCGGCGACCATCGCGGCGGTGTCGTGGACGGTGCTGTGCGCATCGAGGCCGTGGCTCACCGCGCCGGTGCGCAGGCCGCCCTCGAGCACCCCGGTGGGGGCTGCGGCGACCGCGGCGCCGTCGGGACCGGCTGTGTGCCCGGTCCCGACGGCGGTGCACTGCAGGCCGTGCATCGCAAAGACGGCGGCCAGCAGCAGCAGCGCTGTCCAAACTCGTGCCGCCATGCCCACCCCCTCCTGAGCGAGGCTACGGCGACCGGGTCGGTCAGTGCCGGCCGGCGGCGGTCGGCTCCGCGGCCGCCCCAGAGCGCCGGGCCGGGGCCGCCGGGCCGGTGGTGACCTCGGCGACGCTGGCCTCCGGGCGCAGGTCCAGCCGCCGCAGCAGCTGGGCGTTGGACGCCACGACGACGGTGGACAGGCTCATCAGCAGCGCACCGACCTCCATCGGCAGGACGAAGCCGATCGGGGCGAGCACCCCGGCGGCCAGCGGGACCGCGATCAGGTTGTAGCCGGCGCCGGCCCAGAGGTTCTCCTGCATCTTGCGGTAGCTGGCCCGCGACAGCCGGATCACCGACACCACCGCACGCGGGTCGGAGGAGGCCAGGATGATCCCGGCGGACCCGATCGCGACGTCGGTGCCTGCACCGATCGCCAGGCCCACATCGGCGCGGGCCAGGCTCGGGGCATCGTTCACCCCGTCGCCGACCATGGCCACCGCCCGACCCTGTTGCTGCAGGGCGGCGACCTTCTCGGCCTTGTCCTCGGGGCGCACCCCGGCGAACACCTGGTCGATGCCGAGCTCCGCAGCCACCGCGCGGGCGACCGGCTCGGCGTCACCGGTGATCATGACCACGTCGATGCCGAGCGCGTGCAGCGCGGCGACCGCCTCCCGGGACGCCGGCCGGATCTCGTCGGCCAGGGCCAGCGCCCCGACGACGTGCCCGTCGACGAGCACGTGCAGCACCGTCGCGCCCTCCTCTGCCCACGCCCGGGTGTCGGGCAGCGGGGTCAGGCCGTGCTCGGTGAGCATGTGCGGGCCGCCGACGGCGACGGTGTGCCCTTCGACGGTGGCGGTGACCCCGACCGCGGCCGACGCGCGGAACTCCGTCGCCGGGGACACGGGAAGATTCCGCTGCCGGGCGGCGGCGACGATCGCACGCGCCAGCGGGTGCTCGCTGTCGGTCTCCGCGGCGGCGGCCAGCGCCAGGACCTCGTCCTCGGTCCGGCCGACCCCGGCGATGTGGTTGACCGCCGGCTCGCCCTTGGTGAGGGTGCCGGTCTTGTCGAAGAGCACGGTGTCGACGGTGCGCATCCGCTCCATCGCCCCGCGGTCCTTGACCAGCACGCCGCCGCGCGCGGCCCGCTCGGTCGAGATGGACACCACCAGCGGGATCGCCAGGCCCAGGGCGTGCGGGCACGCGATGACCAGCACCGTGATCACCCGAACCAGCGCGCTGTCCGGCGCGCCGTAGAGGCTCCACACGACGGCGGTGATCCCCGCGGCGGCCACGGCGAACCAGAACAACCAGCCGGCCGCCCGGTCGGCCAGCAGCTGCGCGCGCGTGGTGGAGGACTGCGCCTCGGCGACCAGCCGCTGGATGCCGGCCAGCGCGGTGTCATCCCCGACCGCGGTCACCCGCACCCGGATGGCGGTGTCCGTGGCCACCGTGCCGGCCACCACGGTGTCGCCGACCCCGCGACGGACCGGCTTGGACTCTCCGGTGATCATCGACTCGTCCACGTCGGCGGTGCCCTCGATCACCTCGCCGTCGGCCGGCACCCGCCCACCCGGACGGATGACGACCACGTCACCGACGGCCAGCTCGGCCGGCGGCACGGTGACCACCTGGTCGCCGACGACCTTCTCCGCCTCGTCGGGCAGCAGCGCGGCCAGCGAGTCCAGCGCCGAGGAGGTCTGGGCCAGGGAGCGCATCTCCAGCCAGTGCCCGAGCAGCATGATCACGATCAGCAGCGCCAGCTCCCACCAGAAGTCCAGCTCGTGGGAGAGCGAGCCGACCGTGGCACCCCAGGAGGCGATGAACGCCACGGTGATGGCCATGCCGATGAGCAGCATCATCCCGGGCCTGCGGGTCCGGATCTCCCCGACCGCGCCGGTGAGGAAAGGCAGCCCGCCCCAGACGAAGATGACCGTGCCCAGCACCGGGGACACCCAGGTCAGACCGGGGACGTCGGGCAGCGGGTAGCCGACGATGTCGGCGAACATGCCACTGAACAGCACCGTCGGCACCGCCAGCGCCAGCATGATCCAGAACAGCCGGCGGAACATCGCCACGTGGTGACCGCCGTGACCGCCGTGACCGCCGTGACCGGCGTGCCCGCCGTGCGCCGCGTGACCGCCGTGGTCCCCCCGGCCGCCGTGGTCTTCATGCCCGCCGTGCACCGCGCGGTCGCCGTGGCCGTCGGGGGCGGAGCCGGCGACGGCGCGCAGCGGGTCCTCCACGCCCAGGTGGCTGTCGCCGGGAGCGACCGGCAGTCCCTGTCCGTGCGTCGGCCCGTGGCCGGGGTCGTGGTGGTGGTGGTGGCCGGGCGCTGCCGCGTCCGTCTGCCCCGTGTGGCGGCCCGGGCGGGTCGTCGGATCTGACATGACCGTCTCCTCTGCCTCGCGCTGCTCCACCGACCGGCAGCCGAATCCCGCGGAAGACGGGTGAGTGGCAGCGCGGCGGCCCTGCACCGCCGTCAACCCTATACCCCGCCGGGGTATTTCCCCGACCCTGCTCAGCTCACGATTCAGCCGGTGACGCCGGCCGGTGGGCCGATCGTGCCGCCGTCGCGTCGGCACCGCTCCGTATCCCAGGGCGACGAGCACGGCCGGCGGCAGGGTCAGCCGGCGGTGGACGTCGACGGGCACCCGGGTCAGCAGCGGGCTGTCGGCGGCGGCGCGGATGACAACGTGCCCGTTCTCCCGGGAGGCGACGAGCAGGGTCTGCGGCGTCCAGCCCAGTGCGCCCAGCGCCTCGCCGAGGTTGACCCGGTTCTGCGCGTCGATGCGCGGTGCGTGCGCGTGCCGGACAGCGCCGTCACGTGACAGCCGCGGCGTGCGGTCGGAGATGTGCACGACCGGGGCCGGCACCTCGGCGGCGGCACCGCCACCGGCGCTGTGCGGCGCGGCCTTCGGGTGGAGCGCCCAGGTGCCCGGGTGGGCGCGCGGATGGCGGCGGTGCGGTGGCCGGTGTGGCCTGCCGTCGACGGCGCGGGACGGGGTCCCGGCCATCTGGAGGGACCGGGGAATTCCCGGTCTGGAGTGGGCAAGGGGGGAGTTGAACCCCCACGTCCTTTCGGACACACGGACCTGAACCGTGCGCGTCTGCCATTCCGCCACTTGCCCTGGCGAGGGAGAACAGTATCAGCTGGCACGCCCACCGCCGCCGGGGGGTTCCGAGACCGCTCGCCCCGCGGACGACGTGCGGGGCGTCGCGTCTTCCTGGGCGGTCATGCGCGCCCGGCCCGGCTACGATCACGGGTGGCAGAGTGGGACGTCCGGCGAGCGCAAGGGAGCGACTGTGGGTGTGCTGCAGCGCTTCGAGCGCCGGCTCGAGGGGATGGTCGGCCTCGCCTTCGCGCGCCTCTTCAAGGGCAAGGTCCACCCCGCCGAGATCGCCAAGGCGCTCCAGCGCGAGGCCGACGAGCAGCGCTCCATCCTCGGCGAGGGCCGGGTGCTGGCGCCCAACGTCTACGTCGTCCGCCTCGGGGAGACCGACTTCGAGCACCTGGGCCAGTGGTCCGACCAGCTGGCCGGCGAGCTCGCCGACATGGTCACCGAGCACATCGAGGACGAGGGCTACCAGGTCTTCGACAAGGTCACCGTCGCGCTGGAGCGGGACGACGAGCTGACCACCGGCGTCTTCGAGGTCAGCTCGCAGGTCGCCGACCCCGCGCGCCCACCGGTCCGGGCCGACGCGCCGCCGCTGGCCTCCGCCCCGGTCGCCGGCCACCCCCCGCTGCCTCCGCTCCCGCCGCTGCGCGGGCGGATGGCCACCGACACCGGGAAGCAGAACCCCTCGGTGCTCGGCCGCGCGGGCTCCCGCACGACGATGACCCACGTGCTGGTCGTCGACGGCCCGGGCACGCGGCACGAGCTCTCCACCGGCCGCAACGTCATCGGCCGGGGCACCGAGGCAGACATCCGCATCCCCGACACCGGCGTCAGCCGCAAGCACGTCGACGTCGTCCTCGACGGCGACGTCGCCACGGTGGAGGACCTCGGGTCGACCAACGGCACGCTGGTCAACGGCCGGCGCGTCAGCCGCCAGCCGCTCAGCGACGGCGACGTCATCCGCATCGGTCACTCCGTCCTCGTCTACCGGCAGGACGGGGCGTGACCGGCTCCGTGCGGTCAGGAGAATCCGGCATCCGGGAGCAGACCTCCCGCCGCGATGCCGGGCAGGTGTCTGCCGGGGTGCGGCCGTGACCGAACTCGTCGTGCAGATCTTCCGCTTCGGCTTCCTCCTGCTGCTGTGGCTGTTCATCTTCGCCGCGTTCCGCGTGGTGCGCGCCGACCTGTTCGGCGGCCGTCCGGGACGGGTCGCCTCGGTGCCCCCGCGCACGGCCACGCCGAAGAAGCGCGGCCAGCGCGGCCCCCGAACGCTGGTCGTCACCGCCGGCCCGCTCACCGGCACCAAGATCACCCTCGGTGACCAACCCATCCTCATCGGCCGGGCCGACGACTCGACCCTGGTCCTAACCGACGACTTCGCCAGCTCCCGGCACGCCCGCCTGACCAACCGGGGCGGCCAGTGGTACGTCGAGGACCTGGGTTCGACCAACGGCACCTACCTGGACCAGCAGCGCGTGCAGGGCCCGCTGCAGGTCGCCCCCGGCCAGCCGATCCGCATCGGCCAGACCGCACTGGAGCTGCGTTCGTGACGTTGGTCCTCCGCTACGCCGCGCGCTCCGACCGCGGCCTCATCCGCGGCAACAACCAGGACTCGGTCTACGCCGGGCCCCGGCTGCTGGCCGTGGCCGACGGCATGGGCGGCCACGCCGCCGGCGACGTCGCCAGCAAGGTGGTGATCGCCGCCCTCGAGCACCTCGACGAGGACACGCCGAGCGGCGACATGCTGCAGTCGATGCGGTCCGCCGTGCACGAGGGCAGCGAGCACCTGCGCGAGGTCATCCGCGAGTCGCCGCAGCTCGAGGGCATGGGCACCACGCTCACCGCCATCCTGTTCGCCGGCGGCCGGCTCGCCCTGTGCCACGTCGGTGACACCCGGGCCTACCTGCTGCGCGACGGTGAGTTCACCCAGATCACCCACGACGACACCTTCGTGCAGAGCCTGATCGACGACGGCCGGATCACCGAGGAGGAGGCGAGCACGCACCCGCAGCGGTCCCTCCTGCTGCGCGCCCTCAACGGCCAGGAGGTCGAGCCCGACCTCTCGATGCGCGAGGCGCGCGCGGGCGACCGCTACCTGCTGTGCTCCGACGGCCTGTCCGGCGTCGTCAGCGAGGAGACCCTGGCCGAGGCGCTCAAGGACCCCGACCCGGAGGCCACCGCCGACCGGCTGATCGAGCTGGCGCTGCGCAGCGGCGGCCCGGACAACATCACCGTGATCGTCGCCGACGTCCTCGAGGACACCGGTGGCAACGGCCGGTTCGACCCGGTCGTGGACGGCGCGGCCGGCGACAACATCGGCCAGCGCGAGGTGGACCCGCGCTCGGCCGCCGGCCGAGCCGCGCTCGCCGACCAGGCCGCTGCTCCCCCGCCGCCGCCCACACTGCCGACGGGCGGCGGCCCCTCCGCCCGCCGCCGCCCGATGCGCATCCTCCTGGTGGCGGGGGCCCTTCTCACCGTGCTGGTGGCCGGGGCGATCGGTACGTACGTGTGGGCGCTCAACCACTGGTTCGTGGGCGTGAACGGCTCCGGTGACGACCGGCAGGTGGCCGTCTTCCGCGGGCTGGACGCCTCGCTGCTCGGGATGGACCTCTCCCGCCTGGACCGGGGCACCGACCTCGCGCTCAGCGACCTGACCCCGGCCGCGCGCAACCGCGTCCTCGACACCATCACCGCCGACGACTCCGAGGACGCCGAGCGGATCGTCTCCGCGCTGACCGACCAGCGGCTGCCGCTGTGCCGCACCGCCGACAGCGGCACCGCCTCGCCCACGGAGGAGCCGGCGGTGCCGCCGGCCGCCGCACCGACGACCGCCCAGGAACCGGCGCCCGGGGAGCCCGCCCTCCCCGAGGCACCCGCGGAGGAGCCGACGAGCGTGCCGTCGCCGGCGCGGACGACGACGTCGCCCGTGCCGGGGGTGGACTGCCGGGAGGCCGACTGATGCCCGGACCCGTCACCGACCCGCGTACCGCCGCGGCCGAGACGCCCACCCGGCGGGGCACCGAGGCGTTGCTGCTCGCCTTCGCCGTCCTCATCACCGTCGCGGCGCAGGCGATCGTCGACCTCACGGTCACCGGCGAACTGCGCCCGGAGATGGCCGGCTTCAGCGTGTGGATCACCGCGCTGTGGGTGGTCGCGCACCTCGTCGTCCGCCGGTGGGCGGCCTACGCCGATCCGCTGCTGCTCCCGGCCGTCGCCCTGCTCGTGGGCCTCGGCCTGGCCGTGATCCACCGCCTCGACCTGGCGGCCGGGCAGGTCGGCAGCACGGTCACCCGCGAGGACGCACCCGTGCAGCTGGTGTGGGCGACCCTGGGCGTCGCGCTCTTCGTGGCCGTCCTCGTCGTCGTCCGCGACCACCGGATCCTCTCCCGGTTCGCCTACACGCTGGCGCTGATCGGGCTGGTGCTGCTGGCCATCCCGGCCGTGCTGCCGGCGTCGATCTCGGAGGTCAACGGCGCCAAGATCTGGATCCGGGTGGCCGGCTTCTCCATCCAGCCGGGCGAGTTCGCCAAGATCTGCCTCGTCGTCTTCTTCGCCGCCTACCTGGTGGACAAGCGCGACGTGCTGGCGCTGGCCAGCCGCAAGGTCGCCGGTATCGAACTGCCCCGCGGCCGCGACCTGGGCCCGGTGCTGCTCGCCTGGATCGTCTCCATCTTGGTGCTCGTCTTCGAGCGCGACCTGGGCAGCTCGCTGCTGCTGTTCGGCATCTTCGTGGTGATGCTCTACGTCGCCACCGAGCGCGCCAGCTGGCTGTTCATCGGCCTGGGCCTGTTCGCCGGCGGCGCGTTCATCGCCTACCAGATCTTCAGCCACGTGCAGGCCCGCGTGAACACCTGGCTGGACCCGTCCGCCCACTACGACGGCGCCGGGTACCAGCTGATGCAGTCGTTGTTCGGCCTCGGCACGGGGGGGCTGTTCGGCGCCGGCCTCGGCGGCGGGCGCCCCGACCAGGTGCCGGTGGCCAAGAGCGACTTCATCGCTGCCGCCGTCGGCGAGGAACTCGGCCTCTTCGGGCTGGTCGCCGTCATCGTGGTGTACCTGATCTTGGTCGAGCGCGGCCTGCGCACCTCGCTCGTCGTCCGCGACGCCTTCGGCAAGCTGCTGGCCACCGGGCTGGCGTTCGCCATCGCCTGGCAGGTGTTCGTCGTGCTGGGCGGGGTCACCGGGCTGCTCCCGCTGACCGGGCTCACCACGCCGTTCCTGGCCTACGGCGGATCGTCGCTCGTGGCGAACTTCGTGCTCGTCGCGCTGCTGGTCCGGATCAGCGACGCCGCGCGCCGCCCGGCGACGCAGCACGCCGCCCCGGTGCGGCTCGGGGACGCCCCGACCGAGGTGGTGACCCCGTGAACGCGCCGCTGCGGCGGGTGGCGATCAGCGTGCTGGTGCTGTTCACGCTGCTGATCGTCAACGTCAACGTCATCCAGGTGGTCCGCTCGGACGATCTCCGGAGCGACACCCGCAACACCCGGGTGATCGCCGAGTCCTACGACCGGGAACGCGGTTCGATCATCGTGGCGGGCACCGAGGTCGCGATGTCCGTGCCCACCGACGGCCGGCTGGAGTACCTGCGCACCTATCCGCAGGGGCCGATGTACGCGCCGGTCACCGGGTACCACTCGCTGGTGTACGGCAACCGGTACCTGGAGAAGGTCATGAACGACGTGCTCTCCGGGGAGGACGACCGGCTGTTCGTCCGGCGCATCGCCGACCTGTTCACCGGGCGCGACCCGGCCGGCGGCGACGTCGTCCTCACCCTCGACCCCGCCGTCCAGGCGGCTGCCATGGCAGGCCTGGAGGGTGTCACCGGTGGTGTCGTCGCCCTCGACCCGCGGACCGGCGCGATCCTCGGGATGGCGAGCACGCCCACCTACGACCCGGGCCTGGTGTCCGGCCACGATCCCCAGGCCATCCGCGAGAACATGGAGGCCATCACCTCGCAGGATCCGGACCCCCGGGTGAACCGCTCGATCGCGGACAACTACCCGCCCGGGTCGCTGTTCAAGGTGATCGTCGCGGCGGCCGCCCTGCAGGAGGGGCTGGCCCCCGAGTCCGTCGTGCCGGCCCCCCGCGAGCTGCCCCTCCCGAACAGCACCCGGGTGATCCCCAACTTCGGCGGCTCGGCGTGCAGCCCCAGTGGCGAGCAGTCGCTCACCGATGCGCTGACGATCTCCTGCAACACCGCCTTCGCCCAGCTCGGCCTCGATCTCGGGGAGGAGCAGGTGCGCGAGATGGCGGAGGCGTTCGGGCTGGACGACCAGGGCCTGCAGATCCCCCTGGAGGTCGCGGCGAGCACCGTCGGTGAGATCCCCGACGACGCCGCCCTGGCCCAGGCGTCCATCGGCCAGCGCAACGTGCGCATGACGGTGCTCCAGGCGGCCATGCTGGCAGCCACCGTGGCCAACGACGGCGTGCAGATGAAGCCCTACCTGATCGACGAGCTGCGCGCGCCCGACCTCACCGTCATCGACTCGACCGACCCGGAGGAGCTCCGCGAGCCCATCTCGGCGACCGTCGCCGACCAGCTCACCGAGATGATGGTCAGCGTCGTCGCCCGCGGCTCGGGGCGGGCCGCCCGCCTCTCCGGCATCGAGGTCGCCGGCAAGACCGGCACCGCGCAGGTGCGCGAGGGCGTGCCCGACCACAACTGGTTCATGGGCTTCGCGCCCGCCGACGACCCGCAGATCGCCGTCGCCGTGTTCGTGGCCAACGGCGGCGGTACCGGCGGCGACGTCTCCGCCCCCATCGCCCGCGACGTCATGGCGGCCTGGTTCGAGGGGCGGGGCTGATGGCACTCGGCATCGGGAGCCTGCTGGCCGGTCGCTACGAGATCACCGCGCCCATCGCCACCGGCGGCATGGGGGAGGTGTGGAAGGCCCGCGACCAGGTGCTCGACCGCATCGTGGCCGCCAAGGTGCTCAAGAGCGAGTACACCAACGACCCGAGCTTCCTGGCCCGCTTCCGCAACGAGGCTCGGCACACCGCGGCCCTGTCCCACCCCAACATCGCCTCGGTCTACGACTACGGCGAGACGACCGACGACAGCGGCGTGCAGACCCTGGCGTTCCTGGTCATGGAGTACGTCGAGGGCCAGCCCCTGGTGACGATCCTCCACGAGGAGGGCCGGCTGCCCGTCGACTGGACGCTGCACGTGCTCGGCCAGGCCGCGGACGGCCTCTCCGCCGCCCACCGGGCCGGCGTGGTGCACCGCGACATCAAGCCCGGCAACCTGATCGTCCGGCCCGACGGCGTGGTGAAGCTGACCGACTTCGGCATCGCCCAGGCCCGGGACGCCGCACCGCTCACCCGCACCGGCATGGTGGTCGGCACCGCGCAGTACCTCTCCCCCGAGCAGGCCCAGGGCATGGAGGTGACCGCCGCCTCCGACGTCTACTCGCTCGGCGTCGTCGGCTTCGAGTGCCTCTCCGGCGCCCGGCCGTTCGACGGCGCCTCCCAGGTGGCGATCGCGCTGGCGCACATCAACCGGCCGCCGCCCCCGCTGCCGGGGGACATCCCGCCGGCGGTCCGCCTGCTCGTCGAGCGCGCCCTGGCGAAGGACCCGGCCGACCGGTTCACCGACGGCGGCGCGTTCGCCGAGGCGGTCCGCCGCGTCGCCGCCGGCGACTCCCTCGCCGCCTCCGTGGTCGCCCCGGCGACCGCCCCGACGCAGATCGTGGACGTCGGCGACGGACACACCCAGGTCTTCGCCACGCCGGCCGCCGGCATGCCCGCGGTGTCGCCGGCCACCGCTGGCCGTCCGATGCCGCCCCTGCACGCTGCTCCGGACGACGACGACGACTGGACGGCCGGCGACGGACCTCCCGCCCGGGGCGGCAACCGGCGCTGGGCCTGGCTGGCCGCGGCCGTCGTGGTCCTGCTGCTGGTGGCCGGCACCACGTACGTGCTGCTGTCCCGTACGGGAGCCGATCCCGGCAACGAGGACGCCGCCCCCACCACCGGCGCACCGACCACCAGCGCCGAGCCCGCCGGGATCCTGCTGGACCCGGCCCGGTACATCGGCCGGGACGCCGACGAGGTGGAGGAGGAGCTGCGGGAGGCCGGATTCACGTCGGTCTCGCAGCAGGAGGCCAGCGCGGGGCTGCTGGCCGCCCTCGGCCAGGCCCTGGACGAGGGCGACGTCGCGGCCATCGATCCGTCCGGCGTCGAGGCGACCCCGGACACCCCGGTCACGCTCTACTACTCCCCCGACGAGTACGACCCCGCCGCCGGGGAGGGCAACGAGGGCGACGAGGCCGACGAGGGCGACGAGGGCGACGAGGGCGAGGAGACGGCGACCCCGACGACCACGGCGCCGCCGACCACCACGGCCCCGACGGGGACGACCGATCCTGCGGAGGAGACATCGACGAGCGCGACGAGCTCGTCGACGACCACGACGCCCCCCGCCGGCGGCACGCCTGCTCCGACGACCACGGCACCCCCGCCGCCGACGACCACCGAACCGCCCGCGCCGGAGACCGATGCCGGAGCGAGCGCCGCGCCGACCCAGGGTGACGGACAGTGACCAGCTCGGCACTCGGATCCCGGATCGCGGGGCGTTCTGCGGTTAGGCTCGCCGACGGCCAGCAGTCCGCGGCGCAGATCGCCGCGGGCACGCTCCGCACCACCGGGCCGCGCAGGCCGCACGGAACCGCCCGAGAGGACCGTCGATGACCACGCCGCAGGTGCTCGGTGAGCGCTACGAGATCGGCGGAGTCCTGGGCCGCGGTGGCATGGCCGAGGTGCACCACGGCCGCGACCTGCGCCTCGGCCGCGAGGTGGCGGTCAAGGTGCTGCGCCACGACCTGGCCCGCGACCCCTCGTTCCAGGTGCGTTTCCGCCGCGAGGCCCAGGCCTCGGCCTCCCTCAACCACCCGGCGATCGTCGCCGTCTACGACACCGGCGAGGACCGCACGCCCAGCGGCGCCACCCCGTACATCGTCATGGAGTACGTGGAGGGCGAGACCCTGCGCGACGTCCTCCGGCGGGAGGGCCGGCTGCCGATCGAGCGGGCCATGAGCCTCGCCGCGGACATCAGCGGCGCACTGGACTTCAGCCACCGCAACGGCATCGTGCACCGGGACGTGAAACCCGGGAACGTCATGATCACCCCGCAGGGCACGGTCAAGGTCATGGACTTCGGCATCGCCCGGGCCGTGTCGGACTCCGCGGCCACGATGACCTCCACGGCTGCGGTGATAGGGACCGCCCAATACCTCTCCCCCGAGCAGGCGCGCGGCGAGGGCGTGGACGCCCGGTCCGACGTCTACTCGCTGGGCTGCCTCCTCTACGAGCTCGTCACCGGGGCACCGCCGTTCACCGGTGACTCGCCGGTGTCGGTGGCCTACCAGCACGTGCGCGAGGACCCCCGCCTGCCGTCGTCGATCAACCCCGACGTGCCCCCGGAGCTGGACGCGATCCTGCTCAAGGCGATGAGCAAGAACCCGGCCAACCGGTACCAGTCGGCCGCCGAGATGCGCAACGACCTGCTCCGGGCGCTCGCCGGGCAGCGGGTCGAGGCGACGCCGGTCATGGGCGACGCCGAGAAGACCGCCATCATCGGCGCACCCGTGGGCGCCTACGCCAGCGGCCACGGCGACGACGACTGGGACGACGACGGCGATCGGCGCCGCAAGCGCCGGATCATCGCGATCGTCTCGGTGCTCGCCGTGCTCCTTCTCGGTGGCGTGATCGCCGCGGCCGTGGCCCTGACCCAGGACGACGAGGCGCCGCCGGTCGCGCAGGTGACCGTGCCCGCGTTCGCCGGGCTGGACCAGGCCACGGCCGAACAGCGGATCACCGAGGCCGGGCTCGCCGTCGGCGACGTCACGACCGAGGCGAGCACCACCGTTCCCGAAGGGCAGGTCGTGTCGAGCACCCCGCCCAGCGGTGCGCGGGTGGATGCGGAGACCCCGGTCAACCTGGTCGTCAGCGCCGGGCCCGACACCATCCTGGTGCCGAACGTCGTCGGCCTCACCGAGGACCAGGCGCGCGCCAACCTGGAGCAGGCCGGGTTCACCAACATCTCCAGTCGGCAGGTCGACTCCATCGAGTACGACGAGGGCCGGGTGGCCGCGGTGAGCCCCGCCGAGTCCAGCCAGGCGAACCCGGATGCCGTCATCACGCTGAGCGTCTCCACCGGCACCATCGAGCTGCCCGACGTCGTCAACCGGACCGAGACGCAGGCGCGGGCCCTCCTGCAGGAGGCCGGCTTCAGCGCCGGGCAGATCGAGATCCAGAACGTCGAGCGCGACGACGTCCCGCAGGGCACCGTCGTCGAGACCGACCCGTCGGCCGGGCAGGACGTCGGCTCGGGGGACACCATCACGCTCCGCGTGGCCGTCCCCACGCCGCCGGAGCAGCCGGCCACGCCCACCACCACGACCACCCCGTCCGTTCCGCCCACACAGCCGGAGACGCCGGACACGCAGGACCCGGAGGACGACGAGACCGGCGGCTAGCGCGACCAGCCACCCGGACGCCGAGCAGGGCCCCTCCCACCGGGAGGGGCCCTGCTCGCGTACGTGGCTCAGGCGGTGGCGGAGCTCAGCCGCTCGGCGCTCGCCGTGGCGGCGGCCACCACGTCCTCCTCGGGCGCCAGACCGCAGGCGGCGAGCCACGTCGCGAGCATCCGGTGCCCCCCCTCGGTGAGCACCGACTCGGGGTGGAACTGGACGCCCTCGATGGGCAGCTCCCGGTGCCGCAGCGCCATCACCAGGCCCGAAGGCGTGTGCCCGGTGACCTCCAGCTCGTCCGGCACCGTGGCGGGGTCGACGGCCAGGGAGTGGTACCGGGTCGCGGTGAACGGCGACGGCAGACCGGCGAGGACGCCGTGGCCCTCGTGCACCACCTGGCTGGTCTTGCCGTGCAGCAGCTCCGGGGCCCGCACGATCTCCGCACCGAACGCCTCGGCGATGGCCTGGTGCCCGAGACAGACCCCGAGGACGGGGGTGCCCTGCTCGGCGGCGGCCCGGACCATCGGCACGGTCACGCCGGCATCGACCGGGGCGCCGGGGCCTGGGGAGAGGAGCACACCGGCGACGTCCAGGTCGGGCAGCTCGTCGACGGTCACCGCGTCGTTGCGCCGCACCACGCAGCGCACACCGAGCTGCCCGAGGTACTGCACGAGGTTGTAGACGAAACTGTCGAAGTTGTCGACGACGAGGACCGGACGGTCGGCGGCGGTCATCGCGGTCGGGCTCCTCGCTGGGCGGTCGGCGGCACGGGACAGCGGCAGTACGGCAGCCGGTTCAGTCGGCGGTGGCGTACTGCAGCGTGAGGCCGCCATCGTAGGCGGGCACCGTCACCTGGGGCCGTTCGCGTACCTCGAACGTGAGGCCGAAGGCCGCGACCGCCTGCTCGAAGACCGCGACCTGCGGCGAGGCGTCCAGCGCCGCCTCCACGGCGGTGGCGTCGACGACGGCGGTGACCACGAACGGCGGGGAGTAGGTGCGCCCGCGCAGCAGCAGGGTGTTCCCCACGCAGCGCACGGCGCTCGTGGAGATGAGCCGCTGGTCCATGATCGCCACGCCGTCGGCGCCGGCCGCCCAGACGGCGTTCACGACCGCCTGCACGTCGCTCTGGTGGATGACCAGGTCGTCGGGGCGGGCGCCGCTGGGCAGGGTGCCGTCGGACCGCTGCGGCGCGTCGTCGAGGGTGATGACCACCCCCGCGCCCGCGACCGGTGTCAGGCCCGCGGCCTCGGCGCCGGCCTCGCCGCGGGCCTGAGCCTCGGCGACGGCGCCGTCCCGGCTCGCGACCTGCTCGGTGAGCCGCTGCACCTGCTCCTGCAGCTCGGCCAGCTGGCGTTCCTGCCGGGCCACCGCGGCGTCGCGCTCCTCCACCAGCTGGGAGAGCTGGGTGACCTCACCGGCGCGCAGGTCGTTGCCCTGAGCGGTCCGGCCCGACGTGGCGAAGAGCAGCCCGGCCGCGAGAGCGACCACGGGCACGAGCGCGCTCCAGGGCGACACGCGGTGTCCGGACGACGACCAGCGGGCCACGGGCACCTCCTCCGGCCGGGACCGACGTCGGCGCGTACGGGTGAGGCACCGGTGCCGACGTCGTTCCGAAGTTTAGTCTGGGTGACAGTTTCCGGTCGGGGAGGACGAGCCCGGCCCCCGGGAGGGAGTAGACACGTGCCCAAGTCGAAGGTGCGCAAGAAGTCGGTGTACACGCCGCCGGAGGACGTGCTCCGTTCCCGGGGCACGCAGTCGAAGGCGTTGCAGCCCAGCCCGCGCTGGTACGCGCCGGTGATGGTGACCCTCATGCTGCTGGGGCTGCTCTGGATCGTCGTCTACTACGTGGCCGGCGACCGGATCCCCCTGATGGTCTCGCTGTCGGCGTGGAACTTCGCCATCGGCTTCGGCGTCATGGTGGCCGGTCTGATCATGTCGATGCGCTGGCGATAGCGGACCGACCGGTCCCGCGCCCGCGAGGCCCCGTTCGAGGCCCCCGTCCCCCACCAGGGACGGGGGCCTCGGTCGTCGTGGAGCACTTCCGGCCGCCATGTGGACGCTGTGCACAGCCATCGGCTCCGTCCACAGGTCGACATGGCGCCCCGCCCCCAGGGTTGTCCACCGAGTGTGGAGGGAGCGCGCGGGCGGGAACGCGCCTGACCTGCGGTTTCTCTTCCGATGGTGCTCGTGTGACAGGACGTCCAACGGCGTAACTACAGACGTGTGAGTCTGTCCCCAGCTGTGTACTCAGCTGTGGACGAGTCGACATGTCCGTGCGTCACCGACGCCGACCGTGCGGCGGTCGTACCCGCCCTGACCTGCGCATACACCCGGTCGGGGCGCTCTCTGGACGGACCCGTCCGGGTCACCGGACGTCACCGGCCGAGCACGGACAGCGGTCCCGGCGGTGGACGACCACCAGCCCGGGACGACGCCAGCCCCCAGCCGGAGGGCCGGGGGCTGGCGCGGAGGCACCGGGATCGGCGCAGAGGTGGGACCGGTCAGGCGTCGAGCAGCTCCAGGATCGTCGCGTTGGCCGTGCCGCCGCCCTCGCACATCGTCTGCAGGCCGTAGCGGGTGCCCGTGGCCTGCATGTGGTGGACGAGCGTGGTCATGATGCGGGCGCCCGAGCCACCCAGCGGGTGGCCCAGCGCGATCGCACCACCGAGGGGGTTCAGCCGGCCGGCGTCGGCCCCGGTGTCGGCCATCCAGGCCAGGGGGACCGGGGCGAACGCCTCGTTGACCTCGAACACGCCGATGTCGTCGACCGACAAGCCGGAGCGCGCCAGCACCTTCTGCGTCGCCGGGATCGGCGCGGTCAGCATGATCACCGGGTCGTCACCGGCCATCACCGTCGTGTGGATGCGCACGAGGGGCCGCAGCCCCAGCTCGCGCGCCTTCTCGCTGGTGGTCACCAGCAGTGCCGCCGAGCCGTCGGAGATCTGGCTGGCGTTGCCGGCGCTGATCACCCCGTCCTCCTTGAACGGGGTCTTCAGCGAGGCCAGCTTCTCCAGGGTGCCGCCGGGCCGGATGCCCTCGTCGGCGCTGACCACCGTGCCGTCGTCGAGGGTGACCGGGGCGATCTCCTCGTCGAAGGCGCCGTCGGCCTGCGCCTTCGCCGCCTTCTCGTGGGAGGCCAGGGCGAACTCGTCGAGCTGGGTGCGGGAGAAGCCCCAGCGCTCGGCGATCATCTCGGCGCCGATGCCCTGGTTGGGGTAGACGCCGTCGTACCGCTCGAGGAAGCGCGGGCCCAGTGGCTTGCCAGCGATGCCGTCCGCCCGGGCCGACCCCATGGGCACCCGGCTCATCGACTCCACGCCGCCGGCGACGACGACGTCGGCCTGGCCGCTGATGACCGTGGCAGCGGCGAAGGCGACGGCCTGCTGCGAGGACCCGCACTGCCGGTCGATCGTGGTGCCGGGCACCGACTCGGGCCAGCCGGCGGCCAGGGGTGCGTTGCGGCCGATGTTGAACGTCTGCTCCCCGACCTGGCTCACGCAGCCCCAGAAGACGTCCTCGACGACGGCCGGGTCGATCCCCGAGCGCTCGGCGAGTGCGTTGAGCACGTGCGCGGAGAGGTCGACCGCGTGCACGCCGGACAGCCCTCCCCCGCGCTTCCCCACCGGTGTACGGACGGCGGCACAGATGACGGCATCACGCATGGACCCACTCCTCGTCGACGACGATCCGGCGCGGCCGGGACCGGCCACCCCGCCGCGATCGTATGTTCCACGTCACCCCTGGCAGGCTGGCGGCGTGCACTGGTCCCCTCCGGCCTACGTCCCGGCGGTCCTCGCGGCATGCGCCGCGCTGCTCGGGGCGGCCACCCTGCTGCTGGATGCGCCCGGCCGGCTGCTGGTGGGCGGCGCGGCCCTGCTGCTGCTCGGGCTCGCCGCTCGCGAGGCGCTGCTGCGGCCTCGGCTGGCCACCGGCCCCGACGGCGTGACGGTGCGCACGCTGACCGGCACCCACGTGCTCCCGTGGGGGCTGCTGCGCGTGCACGTGCGCAGCGCCCGCCGCTGGGGGACGACGGTGCGCACCCTGGAGCTGGAGGCGCCTGCCGCGGGCGACGACGACGGGGTGCTCGTCATCCTGGGCCGGTGGGACCTGGGCGCGGACCCCGCGACGGTGGCCGGCGAGCTGGCGCAGCTGCACCCGCGGAGCGGCCCGGCGACGTGATCTCGCGGACCACCGGGCCACCGGGCCGCCGGGCCGCCCGGCCGCCGCTGCGCCGGCGCCGTCGTGGTCAGGCCGCCCCGACGTGAGAGACGCCGAGGGCCAGCGCGACCAGGAGCACCGCCAGCAGCCCGATGCCGATCGCCTGGACCGCCGTCCTCCGCCGAGTGCCGACGAACAGGGCGGCAACGGCCGCGCCGGTGACGAGGCCGCCCAGGTGGCCCAGGAGCGAGACCCCGGGCAGGAAGCTGATGAAGATGTTGATCCCCAGCAGCACGAGGATGCCGCGCACGTCCTGCCGACGCAGCACCATGAGGACGCCCAGGGCCCCCAGGAGGCCGTAGATGGCCGTCGAGGCGCCTGCGACCGGCCGGGTGAAGTCCCCGAACAGCTGGATGGCCGTGGAGCCGCCCAGCGCCGACACGAAATAGAGCGCCAGGAACCGCAGGCGGCCGAGCTGGCGCTCCAGCTCGGAGCCGAAGATCAGCAGGGCCAGCATGTTGAGCACCAGGTGCACCAGGCCGATGTGCAGGAAGGTGGCCGTCAGCAGCCGCCACGGCTCCCCCAGCTCCACCAGCAGCGGGTACTGGGACAGGGCGGTGAACACCGGAGAGCGGTAGTTCTCCAGCGGGGCGTTGCCGACCAGGCCGGCCGAGACCGCCGTCACCAGGAACATGACGACGTTGACCGCGATCAGCGTCAGCGTGACGCTGCCCCAGCGCGACGCCGCGGCGGAGACGCCGGAGGTGCGCCGGGGGGCGCGGACCGAGGCAGCGCCCGCGCGCACGCACTCCGGGCACTGGAAGCCCACCGACGCCGGGATCATGCAGTCGGGGCAGATGGGCCGGCCGCACCGCGCGCACGAGATGCCCGTGGGCCGCTCGGGATGCCGGTAGCAGGCCGGCGGCGGGGGCGGCGGCTGGTCGGCCGCGCCCCCGCCGTGCGGTTCCGTGCTCAGCTGCGCTGCACCTCGACGGACTCGATCACCACGTCCTCGACGGGGCGGTCGTTGCGGCCGGTGGGCACGGCGGCGATCCGGTCGACGACCTCGCGGCTGGGCTGGTCGGCGACCTCACCGAAGATCGTGTGCTTGCCGGTCAGCCACGTGGTGGGGGCGACGGTGATGAAGAACTGCGAGCCGTTCGTGCCCGGGCCCGCGTTGGCCATGGCCAGCAGGTAGGGCTTGGTGAAGGCCAGGTCGGGGTGGATCTCGTCGCCGAACTGGTAGCCCGGACCGCCGATGCCCTGACCGAGCGGGTCGCCGCCCTGGATCATGAAGCCGGGGATGATCCGGTGGAAGATCGTGCCGTCGTAGAGCTTGTCCGTCGTCTTCTCGCGGGTCGCGGGGTGCGTCCACTCGCGGGCGCCCTCGGCGAGGTCGGCGAAGTTGGCGACCGTCTTGGGGGCGTGGTCGGGGAAGAGGTCCACGGTGATGTCGCCGTGGTTGGTGTGCAGGACCGCGCGGCGGGCGGGAGTCGATTCAGTCACGGCTCCACTCTCCCACCGCCGTGCCGGCCGGGTGTCGCGGGGCCGGTTTCACGTGGAGCCGGGACGCCGGGCTGGCGCCAGGGGTGGAGACGAGGGGAATCGAACCCCTAACCCCCGCCTTGCAAAGGCGGTGCTCTGCCAATTGAGCTACGTCCCCGGGCGGCCGTGGTCGGCCGGTGGTTCAGCGGGTGGGCGTGCTGACCGCGCCCGGACCGCTCGTCGCCTCGCGCCAGAGGTCGGCCTCGGTGCGGCCGGCCGACCGCTTCCGGACGGCGGCGAGTGCACCGGCCGCAGCGGCGGCGAGCGCCAGCTTCTTCAGCACGCGGAGAACCTCCTCGGGCGCTTCGCTCGCCGCGGGGGCGACGTGCGGGTCACTCGGAACCGTGAGGCTCCGGTGCACGGGTGGGCCTGGGAGGACTTGAACCTCCGGCCTCATCCTTATCAGGGATGCGCTCTAACCGCCTGAGCTACAGGCCCGTGAACCTCGAAAAGCGTACCTGACCCCTGGAGCGCTCCCTGCAGGGGGCCCACTCGCACGGAGTGCTCCCCCGTCCGCGCCGGCTCACGCGCCCGCCTTCGGCGAACCCGGGCCCTGCGCCGGCCCCTGGACCCCCGCTTCGCCCGCGCCGGCCCGCTCTGGGGGTGTTGTCCGTGCTCCCGGGACCCTGCAGGCCCACCAGAGCGCGAGATGAACCCCTACAGCGCGCCTGCCCGGTCGTCCCGAATAGGCCCGGAGGGTCCGCGCAGGGACGACGGACACGCTCCGCCCGACCGGGGAACGGCACCTGGCCGCGGCGTCCTCCGGATGAGGACGGAGTGCTCAGTCGCGCTCGGAGAGCGTGACCTCCAGCCCCCCGACCAGGTCGGAGCAGAGGTTGTAGATGAACGTGCCGACGGTGCACAGCGCGGTGAGCAGGACGACGTTGATGGCGCCGATGAGCGCCGCGCCCCAGAACACGACTCCGATCGTCACGACGTCCCCGGAGGACTCGTTCCCCGAGGCGCTGCCGATCTGCCCGAAGAGGTCGTTCACCGCGTCGAAGACGCCCAGCCCGCCGAGCACCATGTAGAGCAGGCCGACCGCCACCATCCAGATGAAGAAGAGGGCGATCGACAGCATCAGCGAGATCTTCAGCGCCGACCAGGTGTCGATGTGGCGGATCTGGAGCCGGGCCCGGCGGGGGCCACGGCCGGCCTTGCCCCGACCGGAGCGGGCTCCCCCGACGCTGACGCCGACCGGACCGGCTGCGCCGTCCGGGGCGCCCGCGGGCGGCTCCGCGCCGGAAGCCTGCGCCTGCGACGTCGAGCCCTGCGGCGCCGGACCCTGCTGTGTCGCAGCCTGCTGCGCCGAGGCCTGCGGCGCCGAGCCCTGCTGAGTCGAGCCCTTCGGCGCCGAGCCCTGCTGAGTCGACCCGGGCTGCGCCGGGGAGGAACCGGTGTCCGGGGCCAGCGGCTGCGGGACCACCGGGGCCGCCCCGGTGCCAGGGGACTGGACCCGCTGACTGCCGGTCGCGGGGATGGACTGCGTGGGGGCGGGGTTGCCGTGGGTGGGCGTGCCCTCCGCCGCGCTTCCGTCCCCGGCCCGGGAGTCGGTGCGCACCGAACCGTCCGTCCGGTCGCTCATGCCTGTCTCCCGTTCCGCAGCGGCTGTGCCGCTCCTTCGGTCCCGGGCTCCGCGACGGCTCGTGACCGCCGCGGAGCCGCAGTCTCCTGCGTGCCTAGCTACTCACCCTAGGCCGAGGGCTCGTCGTTGTCCGTCGTACGCGCGATCGCCACGATGGAGACGTCCTCCGGCAAGTTCATCAGCTTGACACCCATCGTGGCCCGATCCTTGTTGTGGCGCACGCCGTTGACCGGCGTCCGGATCACGCCACCCCCGGAGGTGATCGCGTACAGCTCGTCGCCGAGGGTCACGGCCAGCGCCCCCACCAGGGCCCCCTTGCGGGCCTTCGGGTCGGCGGTGAGCACGCCCTTGCCGCCCCGGCCCTGGTTCGGGTAGTTCTCGATGCCGGTGCGCTTGGCGAAGCCGCGCTCCGTCGCGACGAGGACGTCCACCCCCTCCTGCGCGACGATCATCGACAGCAGCCGGTCGTCGTCGGCGAGCGAGATGCCGCGCACGCCCTCGGTCGCCCGGCCCATCGGACGCAGCGCGGCGTCGTCGGCCTTGAAGCGGATCGACATCGCCTTGCGGGTGACCAGCAGCAGGTCCTGGTCGGGGCCGATCAGCGCGGCGCCGACCAGTTCGTCGCCGTCGCGCAGGTTGATGGCGATCACGCCACCCTGGCGCGGGGAGTCGAAGTCGGTCAGCCGGGTCTTCTTGACCTGGCCCTTCGCGGTGGCGAGCACCAGGTACGGCGCGACCGTGTAGTCCTTGATCTGCATGACCTGGGCGATCTTCTCGTCCGGCTGGAACGCGAGGATGTTCGCCACGTGCGCACCTCGGGCGGTCCGGTTGGCCTCCGGCAGCTCGTAGGCCTTCGCCCGGTAGACCCGGCCCTTGTTCGTGAAGAACAGGATCCAGTCGTGGGTGGAGCCGACGAAGAAGTGGTCGACGATGTCGTCCTGCTTCAGCTGCGCGCCCATGACGCCCTTGCCGCCCCGGCGCTGCGACCGGTAGAGGTCGCTCTTCGTGCGCTTGGCGTACCCGGTTCGGGTGATGGTGACGACGACCTCCTCCTCGGCGATGAGGTCCTCCATCGAGACGTCACCCTCGTTGGCGACGAACTGGGTGCGCCGGTCGTCGCCGTACTTCTCGACGATCTCGGCCAGCTCGTCACGGACGATTTGCCGCTGCCGCTCGGGGGACTCGAGGATGGCCTGCAGGTCGGCGATCCGGGCCTCGATCTCGGCGAGCTCGTCGAGGATCCGCTGCCGCTCCAGCGCGGCGAGCCGGCGCAGCTGCAGGTCGAGGATCGAGACGGCCTGGATCTCGTCGACGTCGAGCAGCTCCATCAGGCCGGTGCGCGCGGCGTCGGCCGACTCGCTGCTCCGGATGAGGGCGATGACGGCGTCCAGCTGGTCCAGCGCCTTGGCGTAACCGCGCAGGATGTGCGCGCGCTCCTCGGCCTTGCGCAGCCGGTAGCGGGTGCGCCGCTGGATGACCTCGATCTGGTGCAGCACCCAGTTGCGCACCAGCTCGTCGAGGCGCAGCGTGCGCGGGACGCCGTCGACGATGGAGAGCATGTTGCAGCCGAAGGACGTCTGCAGCTGGGTGTGCTTGTAGAGGTTGTTCAGCACGACCTTGGCGACGGCGTCGCGGCGCAGCGTGATGACGAGCCGGCGGCCGACCCGGTCGCTGGACTCGTCGGCGATCTCGCTGATGCCCTGCAGGCGGCCTTCGCGGACGCCCTCGGCGATCGCCTCGGCGAGGTTGTCGGGGTTGACCTGGTAGGGCAGCTCGGTGACGACCAACTGCACCCGCCCGCGGCTGTCCTCCTCGACGGTGACGACGGCGCGCATCCGCACGGAGCCGCGGCCGGTGCGGTATGCGTCCTCGATGCCCTCGCGGCCGACGATCAGGCCGTGGGTCGGGAAGTCGGGGCCCTTGATCCGCTCCATGCACGCGGTCAGGGCCTCCTCGGCCTCCGCCTCGGGGTGGTCGAGCATCCAGAAGACCGCCTGGGCCACCTCGCGCAGGTTGTGCGGGGGCATGTTGGTGGCCATGCCGACCGCGATCCCGGCCGAGCCGTTGATCAGCAGGTTCGGGATGCGCGAGGGCAGGACGACGGGCTCTTCGGTGCGGCCGTCGTAGTTGCCCTGGAAGTCGACGGTCTCCTCGTCGATGCCGGCCAGCATCTCCATCGCCAGCGGCGTGAGCCGGCACTCGGTGTACCGCATCGCGGCCGCCGGGTCGTTACCCGGGGAGCCGAAGTTGCCCTGCCCGTCGATCAGCGGGTAGCGCATCGACCAGGGCTGGGCCAGCCGCACGAGGGCGTCGTAGATCGCCGAGTCACCGTGCGGGTGGTAGTTACCCATCACCTCGGCGACGGGGCGGGCGCACTTGACGTACCCGCGGTCGGGGCGGAAGCCCTGGTCGTACATGGCGAACAGCACGCGCCGGTGCACCGGCTTGAGGCCGTCGCGCACCTCGGGCAGCGCGCGGCCCACGATCACGCTCATCGCGTAGTCGATGTAGCTGCGCTGCATCTCCTGCTGGAGGTCGACCGCTTCGACGCGGTCGCGGGGTGGGGTCTCCGTCACGGTTCAGATCTCCACAGGTCGGTGCACAGGGGTGGACAAAAGGCCAAGTCGACCGTTAAAGGACCCCGTCCTCCCACCCTTCGCGAGCTCAGGGCGGGACCCGGGACGGGGCCTCAGACGTCGAGGAAGCGGACGTCCTTGGCGTTGCGGGTGATGAAGCTGCGCCGCGCCTCGACGTCCTCGCCCATGAGCACGCTGAAGATCTCGTCCGCGGCTGCGGCGTCCTCGAGGGTGACCTGGCGGAGGATCCGGGTCTCGGGGTTCATCGTGGTCTCCCAGAGCTCGCTGGCGTTCATCTCACCGAGCCCCTTGAACCGCTGGATCATCTCGTCCTTGATCTTGCGGCCGCTCTCGACGCCGGCCTTCACGACCGCGTCGCGCTCCTTGTCGCTGTAGGCGTACTCGTCGCCGATCTTGCCGCCCCACTTGATCTTGTAGAGCGGGGGCTTGGCCAGGTAGACGTACTGGCCCTCGACCAGCGGCCGCATGAAGCGGAACAGCAGCGTCAGCAGCAGGGTGCTGATGTGCTGGCCGTCGACGTCGGCGTCGGCCATCAGCACGATCTTGTGGTACCGGAGCTTCGAGATGTCGAACTCGTCGTGGATGCCGGTGCCGAACGCGGTGATCATCGACTGGACCTCGGTGTTCTTGAGCACCCGGTCGATGCGCGCCTTCTCGACGTTGATGATCTTGCCGCGGATGGGCAGGATCGCCTGGTACATCGAGTCGCGGCCGGACTTCGCCGAGCCGCCGGCCGAGTCGCCCTCGACGATGTAGACCTCGGAGTTGCGCGGGTCGGTGGAGCGGCAGTCGGCCAGCTTGCCGGGCAGCCCGCTCACCGACAGCAGGCTCTTGCGAGCCAGCTTGCGGGCGTCCTGCGCCGCGCGGCGGGCGCGAGCCGCGGAGGCCGCCTTGGTGATGATCGTCTTGGCCTCGGTCGGGTTGGCCTCGAACCAGTGGCCGATCTGCTCGTTGCACACCCGCTGCACGAAGCCCTTGACCTCGGTGTTCCCGAGCTTGGTCTTCGTCTGGCCCTCGAACTGCGGGTCGCCGAGCTTGACCGAGACGATCGCCGCCAGGCCCTCGCGGATGTCGTCCCCGGTGAGCTTGTCGTCCTTCTCCTTGAGGAGCTTCTTCTCCACCGCGTACCGGTTCACGATGGAGGTGAGCGCCGCGCGGAAACCCTCCTCGTGGGTGCCGCCCTCGTGGGTGTTGATGATGTTCGCGAAGGTGTGCACCGACTCGGAGTAGGCGTCGGACCACTGCATCGCGATCTCCACCGACATCGCGGTGTCGTTCTTGCCCACGCCGTCGGCGGAGAAGCCGATGACCGACTTGTGGATCGGCGTCTTGCGCCGGTTGATGTAGGCCACGTAGTCGACCAGGCCGCCGTCGTACCGGTAGGTGACCTCGGTCGGCTCGAACGCCTCCTCCTCGCCCGCGACCGGCGCGGCCGCCTCGGCCAGCGACTCCTCGCCGATGCCGGTCTCGGCCTTGCCGTGACCGGGGCGCTCGTCGCGCACCACGATGGTCAGGCCCTTGTTCAGGAAGGCCATCTCCTGCAGGCGCCGGCTGATCGTGTCGAACGAGTACGTCGTCGTCTCGAAGATCGTCGGGTCGGCCCAGAAGGTGATCGCGGTGCCGCGCTTCTTCGTGGGACCGATCTCCTGCAGCGGACCGGGCTTGGCCTCCGCGTACTCCTGGAACCACTCCTTGCCGTGGGTCCAGACACGCACGTCGAGCCTCGTGGACAGCGCGTTGACGACGGTGACGCCGACGCCGTGCAGACCACCGGAGACGCCGTAGCTCTTCCCGTCGAACTTCCCGCCCGCGTGCAGGACGGTCATGATCACCTCGACGGTGGGCCGCTTCTCGACCGGGTGCATGTCCACCGGGATGCCGCGGCCGTTGTCCTCGACCCGGACGCCGCCGTCGGCCAGCAGGGTCACCCGGACGGTGTCGCAGTAGCCGGCCAGGGCCTCGTCGACGGCGTTGTCCACGACCTCCCACACCATGTGGTGCAGGCCGCGCTCGCCTGTCGAGCCGATGTACATGCCGGGGCGCTTGCGCACCGCCTCGAGACCCTCGAGGACGGTGATGGAGCTGCCCGAGTATGCGGACTCGGTCTGGGGTGCTGCGACCACGTGGGGCCTTCCTCTCGAGCAACCGGCGCATCGCGGCCCCAGCCGGTGCGGGGGGCTCGACGGCGCAGGCGGGCGCTCAGCCGGTTGCTGGCGGTTTTCGTCTCCCACGATACCGCGAGGTGTGACAGGAACAGCGTCGTGCACGCCCTCACGCCGTGTCTGCGCCTCTCGCGGGAGCTCCGCCACCATCCTGCTTGGCCCCCACCCCGACACGCCGTCAGGGCGACGCTGGCCGGTTCCGTGCCGCGCGCGGCCGTCGGAGGGGCCGCAGACTCGGCCGTATGGCACCACCCGCCGCCGCCCCCGGCAACGACCAGTCCGGCCCGCCCCTCACCTGCCTCGTCACCGGAGCCACGGGCTACGTGGGGGGCCGTCTCGTGCCCGCGCTCCTCGCCGCCGGCCACCGCGTGCGGGTCATGAGCCGCTCGCCGGAGCGGCTGCGGGACCACCCGTGGGCCGGGGACGTGGAGATCGTGCGCGCCGACGCGGGGGACGCGCCGTCGGTCGCAGCGGCGTGCGCCGGGGTCGACGTCGTCTACTACCTGATCCACGCGCTGGGGACCGGGCCGGAGTTCGAGGCGGCCGACCGGCACACCGCGACGGTGATGGCCGCGGCGGTGCGCGCGGCCGGCGTCGGCCGGCTGGTCTACCTGGGCGGGATGGCGCCGGCTGACGAGGAGCTCTCCCCGCACCTGCGCTCCCGAGCCGAGGTCGCGGCGATCCTGCTCGGTTCCGGCGTGCCGACGGTGGTGCTGCGCGCCGCCGTCGTCCTGGGCTCGGGGTCGGCGTCCTTCGAGATGCTGCGGCACCTGACCGAGCGGTTGCCGGTGATGGTCACGCCCCGGTGGGTGCACAGCCGGATCCAGCCGATCGCGATCCGCGACGTGCTGCGGTACCTCGTCGCCTGCGGCCGGCTGCCGGCCGACGTGCACCGCTGCTTCGACATCGGCGGCCCCGACGTCATGGACTACGCCACGATGATGCGTCGCTACGCCCGGGTCGCGGGGCTGCCGCGGCGGCGCATCCTGCCGGTGCCGATCTTCACCCCGTCGCTGTCCAGCCACTGGGTCGGCCTCATCACGCCGGTGCCCGCGTCCATCGCGCGCCCGCTGGTCGAGTCGCTGCGCAACACCGTCGTCGCGACCGAGCACGACATCGCCCGCTACGTGCCCGATCCGCCGGAGGGGCTGCTCGGCTTCGACGAGGCGGTGCGGCTGGCCATCCAGCGGGTGCACGACTCCGACGTCGTGACCCGCTGGGCGTCGGCGTCGGTCCCCGGCGCGCCCTCCGACCCGCTGCCGACCGACCCGGACTGGGCGGGGGGCAGCCTCTACGTCGACGAGCGGGTGCGGCCCACGACCGCTCCGGCCGAGACCGTGTGGCAGGTGGTGGAGGGCATCGGCGGGGACGCCGGCTGGTACTCCTGGCCGCTGGCCTGGCGGGTCCGCGGCTGGCTGGACCGGGCGGTCGGTGGGGTGGGTCTGCGGCGGGGACGGCGCGACCCCGACGAGCTCTACGTCGGCGATGCGCTGGACTTCTGGCGGGTCGAGGAGCGCCAGGAGGGCCGGCTGCTCCGGCTGCGCGCCGAGATGCGGCTGCCCGGGCTCGCCTGGCTGGAGTTCCACGTGGAACACGACCCGGCCGCGGGCGGTACGACCCTGCGCCAGCGGGCGACCTTCGCCCCGCGTGGGCTGGCCGGGCACCTGTACTGGTGGGCGGTCGCCCTCTTCCACGGCTTCGTCTTCGGCGGCATGCTGCGCGGCATCACCCGAGCGGCCGAGCGACGCAGCGGACGGGCCGACGCGCCGTCCTGGCTCACCGCGCGGGGGGGGGGGGGGGGGGGGGGGGGGGGGGGGGGGGGGCGGGCGGCGGTGGGGGGGGCGGAGTGTGCGGGCGTAGCGGCCCTCGGGGGGG
>NZ_JBJHAK010000040.1:0-23789 GCF_054050975.1 Blastococcus sp. SYSU DS0828
CACCGACGTCACCGCCGCCGTGCTCACCGCCTGCGCCGACGCCCCGGCCACGACCTCCCCACCCACAGGCGGCGGACCCGCCGGCTCGGTCACCGTCACCGTCTGCGACGCCGGCGCACCCGCCCCGGCCCCGTTCGACGCCGTCAACGTCACCACGAACGACCCCGCCGCCACGAACGTGTGCACCGGGTGCTGCTCCGTCGACGTCGACCCGTCCCCGAAATCCCACGCCCACGACGTCGGCGACCCCGTCGAGGTATCCGTGAACGCCACCTCCACCGGCGACTCACCACCGGCCACCGACGACGTGAAGCTGCTCGCCGGCACCCCGACCGGCGCCGCCGGCGTGGTCACCGACACGGCGACGGATTCGGCCGACCTGTTCCCGGCGCCGTCGACGGCGGACACCGTGTAGCTGTACGTGCTCGACGGGGCCACCGTCGTGTCCTCGAAGGATGTCGCGCCGGTCACCGTGGGACCCACGACCGTGCCGTTCCGCGTGACCCGGTAGGAGGTGACCCCGACGTCGTCCGTGGACGCCGTCCAGCTCACCGTCACCTGACCGGAGCTGTTCGCGGTGGCGGTCAGCCCGGAGGGCGTGGACGGTGCCGTGGTGTCCGCCGCGGCACCGTTGAGCGCGAGCTCGGCGTGGTAGTAGCGGTCGGTCTCGTCGTCGTCGCTGGCGAGCACGACCAGCCCCGACGCGGCGGTGACCGGGGCCTTGGCCGTCGTCGCGTTGTTGAGCGACGCGCCGGGCCACGTCAGGAGGGTGGCCCGAGGCGTGAAGGACAGGCTCGCGCCCAGCGGCGCGTGCCGGTAGTAGACGTCGCCTCCACTCTCCGTCGTCATCACGACGTACAGGCGGCGGTTGGTGGCGTCCAGCGCCAGCTGCGGGCGCGTGAGGTTCTCCCCCACGGTGGCCGCCGTCGTCGCCGTCCACGTGCCCGACGAGGACCGGGAGAGCACGCGGATGCTCGGGTCGGACGAGGAGTCACTGGAGGAGTCGCCGCGCGAGGTCTTGATGGCCGCGTACACCCGCCCCTGGTCGTCCTCGACGAGCGCCTTGAGGTTGACGTGGTCGTCCGCGCTCCGGGTACCGCTGAGGGCGGTCTCCATCGTCCACCCGCTGGCGTCCGGGGAGCTGTCCTGGTGCACGGCGAACCGCATGACCTGGGAGCCCTGGTCCGACCACATCACCCCGATCCGGCCACTGAAGGCCACGATCGCGGAGATGTCGTCGGAACTGATGTCGTTGTCCGACACGGGAACCGGGAATGGCGCCGTCCAGGTCGTGTCGTCCGTCGTGGAGTGGGCGACCCACACCTGGTCGTCGTCGGTGTAGGTGACCCACAGCCGCCCGAGGCTGTCCCGGGTGATCGTGACCGACTCGACGGATCCGGTCGCGACCGACTTCGGGAAGCCGGCATCCATCGCGTACGTCTGCGTGCCCGCGTCGTAGCTCAGCCGCGCCGCCTGGATCGTGCCGCTGGTCACCCGGCTCGCGACGAACAGGGTCCCTCCCTGCCACAACGCGTCCCCGGTGCTCGCCGCTCGCCCGTCCACGACCGTGCCGGTGTTCTGCCAGGTGTGATCGGGCAGCAGGCGGTGGATCGTCACGTCGGGATTGCCGTCGGCGCCGTTGCCGCTGGTCCGCATGAGCGCCCACCAGGCACCGTCGTTGAACCACAGCTTGCTCTGCGGCTTGTCCTCCGTGGGCGCCGGGCCGGCGTCGGCGAAGGGCGGCCCCTGGTACATCTGCGGAACGGGTTCGGCTGCGCCCGCCTCACCCGCGCCGAAGGCCTGCACCGATCCCAGGCCGACGACCAGCGCGACCAGCAGCACGAGGACCCGTGCCCGCCGCGAGGACCCGGACACTGACTGCACGCGGTTCTGCTGCATGGGAATCCCCTGGAAGAGGCGGCCGAACGACCGGGTGGCCACGTGACCGGAAGGCCGGATGGGCGGAGCGCAGCCTAGGGAACGCCGGGACCGTCTGACGCCGGCCGATCCTGCCCGGACCGCGCCTCCGGCCCGCCGTCACAGCGCGCCGACCAGCGGCTATCCACAGTGACGCAACGACCCATCAGTCGAAGGCGCCGGAGTGCGCGAGCGCTGCGACCAGGTCGGCGACGTGTTCGTGCACCCGGTCCGCGATCTGGCGCTGCGTCGCGCCCTGGCCCCAGCCTTCGCCGGCCGGGTCGATGTAGGTCACCGACACCTCGGCGCCGTCTGCCGCGGCGCGCACGGCGTCGTGCACCTCGTCGTCGGACGCGGGCGCACCGCCGGGCGCCCACGGGGCCACGACGACGACGACCGCGTCAGGTGCCCGCCGCTCGACCGCCGCGAACGCCTCCTCCGCCCCCTCGCCGACGGCGTCCGCGGACGCCGGGCCGACGTCGGTCTCGTGGAAGACGACCACCTGGGTGGAGTCGACGACCGCTCGCTCGACCAGCTCCGCGAAGGGCGGATCCCCCGCGTACCCCCCGTCGTCCGCGGTTGCGACCGCCAGCTCCAGCGGGGTGCCTGCGGCGGCGAGGGACGACGCGAGCACTGCCGGCCAGCCATCGGCGGCCGGCTGCCCGCCGGCGGAGATCACCGGGTCGTCGCTGACGACGACCGTCGTCACCGGGTGGACCGATCCCGAGGGGGGTGCGGCGGTGGCGCCCCCGGTCGCTGACGGCCCGGCGACGGAGGGCCCGGCGACCGACGACCCGGCCGGGGGATCGGCGGCGGTGCCGGCCCCCTCCGGCTGCGTCCCGGCGGCGCAGGAGGTGCTGACGACGGTCGCGCACCCGATCAGCGCGAGACCGAGCAGCCGGGCCAGCCGGTCTGCCACCTCAGTACGCACCGGAGCCGCGGACGACCGCACCGACCGTCTTCCACAGGATCATGAAGTCGTACGCCAGCGACCAGTTCTCGACGTAGCGGATGTCCATCCGCACCGAGTCGTCCCAGGTGAGATCGGACCGCCCGCTGACCTGCCACAGCCCGGTGATCCCGGGTTTGACGAGGAACCGACGGCGCATGTCGAAGCCGTACTGCTCGACCTCGGACGACAGCGGGGGGCGCGGTCCGACCAGGGACATGTCGCCGGCCAGCACGTTCAGCAGCTGCGGCAGCTCGTCCAGCGAGTAGCGGCGCAGCGACCTCCCCACCCGGGTGACGCGGGGATCGTCCCGCAGCTTGAACAGCACTCCGTTGCCGTCGTCCCGCGCGGCCAGCTGCTGCACCATGCCGTCCGCACCGGCCACCATCGTGCGGAACTTGAGCATCCGGAAGGTGCGCCCGTGGCGGCCGACCCGGTCCTGGCGGTAGAGGACCCCACCCCTGCTGGTGAGGCCGACCAGCAGGGCGATCCCCAGCAGGACCGGCAGCAGCACGATGATCGCGCCCGCCGCCGCGGTGCGGTCGAACGTCTCCTTGGTCAGCCGGCGGACCCCCCGCAGCTCGGGCCGCTCCATGTGCAGGAGCGGCAGCCCGGAGACCGGACGGATCTGCACCCGGCTCCCGACGATCTCGGTCATGGCGGGGGCCAGCAGCAGTTCGGCGCGGGTCTCCTCCAGCCCCCACCCCAGCCGCCGGAGCGCGGGTCCGTCGAGCTCGGGGCACGGCAGGACGGCCACGGTGTCCACTTCGTGCTCCTTGACCACCTCCACGACGTGATCGAGGTCCCCGAGCACCGGCAGGCCCTCGTAGCCGGACGCCGAGCGCTGCCCGCCAGGCATGCAGAACCCGATCACCCGGTAGCCGTGGGTCAGCTCGCGGTTGATCTGCTCGTGCAGCGCCGAGACACCGTTCCGGTGCCCGACGATGATCGCGGTCTGCAGGAAGTGCCCCCGCGCTCGTCGCCGGTGCAGGACTGCACGCTGCGCGTACCGCTGCGCCAGCGTCAGCACGGTGGCCAGGGGCACCGCGATGACCACGAACCCCCGCGCGAGCTCGAGCTGGAACGCCCAGGAGATGGTGCCGACCGCTGCCAGGAGCAGCATGGCGGCGAAGGACACCCGCCGGAACTCCTCGGGCCCCACCCAGAGGAAGCGCTCCTCGTAGCACCGGGTCAGCAGCATGAGAGCCACCCAGAGCAACGGCAGGACCACGACCATGAGCTTCAGCGCGCCCGGGTTGACCAGGACGACACGCTCACCGGAACGGAAGCGCACTTGGTAGCCCACCAGCGCGGCGACGAGCGCACCCAGCGCATCGCCCACGGCGATCCGGCGCACGTATGCGCCCCGCCACGCCCTCCGCGCCTCGGTACCAGCGCCGCGCAGCCACGCGGACCGGATGGCCCCGCGCCGGAATCGCACCGTCGCCTTCGCCTGGCCGACCGTAGTCACGCACGCCCCCTCACGCACAGTCACGCCGAGCGGTGCCCCGCCAGACGGACCGGTCACCTCCGGATGCGTCCCGTCGCCGGGACCGGAGGGGCCTGGCCGGCGAGTCCTCGCCGGACCCGCGCAACATAGCGAACAAGTGACCTCTGGTGGGCCTGCCGGTGACTGGCGAGCAAACTACGGAGAGCTACCTGACGCTGGAGGCCCTCACCGGGACGGCCATCGGCGACCTGGGCCGGTCCCCGGAGCTGCACCGTCTGCTGTCGGCGCTGTACCAGGAATCCGTCGACAGCCCACCGTCACCACAGGAGGCGGTCAACCCCGCCCTGCGGTGCCTGAAGGGGCACCGGGGCCACCCAGTCGCTGCGGTTCCACTTCGACAGCTTCGCGATCACCGCGCTGCTGCCCATCGCCATCCCGACCACCGGGAACCGTGGGGACTTCCTGTACTACCCCAATCGCCGGCCGGTGCGGCGCCGGGCCCTGGCGAACCTGGCCGACAAGGCGCTCTACCAGAATCCCGCGACGGTCCGGCTGGTCGGCTCGCACCGCTTCCGCGCCGTGCGCCCTCCGCAGCGGCTGGAGCTGGCCCCGGGGAACCTCTACGTCTTCTGCGGTTACCGGACGCTGCACGGGAACGACCGCTGCGATCCGGATCAGCTCCGGGCGACCGCGTTGTTCCACTTCGGGGACCCGCACCTGAGCGATCCCCTCGTCCGGCTCCTGCAACGGCGCGTCGAGCGCCGCGCGGCGAGCGAGTCGGCTCCCGCCTGACCGGTGACGAGGTGACCGTCCGCTACTCGTGGACGGTCACGTCGGCACCTCCGTAGGTGTCCACCAGCGTGACGGCGCCGTGCGCATCCACCTCGTTGTCGACGATGCTGATCTCCGTCGGCGCCGGGAAGTCCGCCCCCCCGGGGCCGACGTAGACGCAGCGGAAGCGCTCGTCCCACTCGGTGATCTCGAACCGGTTGCTAGCGATCGTGACGTCGGTCGACGCGTTGATCACCATGACGTAGCTGTACCACTCGTCGGTGTTGCGCTGCTTCCCGGAGAACGTGTTGTCGACGACCTGCACCTCGCTGCTGCGGTCCTCGATGTGCACGAACTCCTTCGCGTAGCCGTCGAAGGTGTTGCCGCGGAGGACCGCACCGTGCACGTTCGCCAGGGAGACCGCGAAGCCGCCGCCACCGGTGAACCGGCTGTTCTGGACGGTCACGGCCGTCATGTCGCCGTTCGGGGCGTTGAAGCTGAGGTCCTCCGCCGAGTTCCCCTCGAACACCGACCGGTCCACCATGACGCCGGTCAGCTCGGTCTCGGCCTGGTTGGTCTGCAGGAAGCCGTACTGCACATCGCGCACCTCGATGTTCTGCAGGAGCACGTTCTCGATCGAACCCCGGTCCGCCACCGTCAGGCCGTGGACGGTGCTGCCCGGGAAGTCGCGGCGGCGACCGTCGATGCGGAGCTGGCGCAGGCTGATGTTCCGCCCCTCCTCGATCCGCACCAGGACCCCGTAGACACCGCCCGCCCGGGTGAGCGTGAGGTCGGAGACCGAGATGTTCGAGCCGTCGGTGCGCAGCAGCTCCCGGTAGCCGTCGTCGTCCGCGTCGAGTTCCAGGAAGGACCGCGAGGCGCCTGCCCCGACCAGGGTCACGTCGTCGCCCAGACGCACGAAGGCGTCCTCGGACGTGGCCACGATCCGGCACCGGCCCGGCGGCACGACGACGACCCCGCCGCCGCTGTCCGCAGCGGCACGCACCGCGTCCTGGAGCGCCGACCGGTCGTCGTGCCGGCCGTCGCACACCGCCCCGAAGTCGCGGATGTCCGTGCCGGGCGGCGCGCCGTCATCGGTACGGGAGGCGACATCCGTCGCCCCGACCGCCGGCCCCGCGTCCTCCCCGTCGACGATCCGCGTGAAGAGCACGACCGAGAGCACCGCGACGGCCACGAGCCCGGCGCAGGCAGCGACGACGGGCAAGGTCGGCCGGCGCCTGCGTTCTGGCGGCGACGGCGACACGCGCGGGACCCTACCGTCGACGGACCGGAACCGGCGGCCGATGAGACCCTTTCCCGCGGGACCTCGCGTACCTTCCCGCCATGGAGCACAGGGCACGCCGGGACGCGTCCGGGGGATCCGGGTCGCCGGGCCGGGTCAGGAGACGCTCGGCGACACGGCTGCGCCGAGCACCGCTGTGGGCGGCGGTCGCGGTCGGCGTCGGGCTCGTCGCGACGGCTGTCCTCGCGCCGCTCGCCTTCGCCGCACGGCCCTCCCCCTCCTTCGTCGCGCCACCGACCGTGGCGCAGGAGGAGCCGGCGGAGCCGCTCTCGGTCGCGTTCCTCGGCGACTCCTACGCCGCCGGGACCGGCACGGACAGCGCCACCAAGGGGTTCGCCCGGGTGTCCGCCCGCATGCTCGGGTGGGCCCCGGCCGACGTCTTCGCGGTGGGCGGGACGGGCTACGCCACCCCCGCGGAGACCAACTACATGTCCCGGGCCAGCGGGGTGATCGCGGTCGCCCCCGACATCGTGGTGGTGAACGGGACCCGCAACGACATGGGTAGCGCGCCGGGCACCGTCGGGGCGGCGGCCCGCTCGCTGTACACGACGCTCAAGGCCGGGCTCCCCGAGGCACATCTCCTCGTCATCGGACCGATCTGGACGTCGGACCTGGTACCGCCGGAGATCCTTGCGCTCAACGAGGCCCTCCGCCAGGCGGCCACGGAGAGCGGCGCGGTGTACTTCGACGCGCTGGCGCCGTCGTCCTGGCTGCCCGGCGACCCGGGTCAGATGTCCTCCGACGGCGTGCACCCCACGGAGGCCGGCCACCAGATCATCGCCCGCGCCTTCGCCGACGCGGTGCGCAGCCAGCAGCCGGACCTGGCCGTCTACGCCGGCGACTGACCGGGGGGCGCCCCGGCGAGCGAGCGGACCCACGCCTCCTGGCGGGCGAGGGACGCCGTGCTCCCCAGGTGGGCCTCCGCGTAGCGGCGCCCGCCCGCGCCGAACCTGGCGGCGTCCGCCTCGTCCGCGGTGATCGCCTCGATCGCGGCCAGGATGACCGCCGGGTCACCGGCCCGCACCGTGATCCCCGCTCCCGATGCGGCCATGAGCGCAGCGGCGCCGCTGCGGGCGTCGGTGGCCGCGACCGTGGGCCGGCCGGCGGCGAAGTACGTGGTGAGCTTGCTCGGCACCGACATCTCCACCACCCCCGGCTTCTCGTGCAGCAGGAGGCAGTCGGCGGCGGCCAGGGCGCGCTCGAACCGACCGTCGGGCAGCGGGTCCAGGAAGGAGATCCGGGACAGCCCCCGCGCGTCCCGCTCGAGTGCCGCACGCTGCGAACCGGTGCCCAGCAGCACCACGCGCACGCTGCTGCCCCGCTGCTCGGCGAGCCGGGCCACGTCGAGCAGGCCACCCAGGCCCTGCTTCACGCCCATGTTGCCGGCGTGCAGCGCGATGACCTCGTCCGCCGCCCAGCCCAGTTCGCGGCGCATCGCGTCGCGGTCGTCCCCGGTCGGCATGGTCACGTGCGCCCAGTTCGGGATGACCTCGATCCGGTCACCGGGTACGCCCGCGGCGGTCAGCCGCGCGCGGAACACCTCGTGGATGACGGCGACACCGCGCACCCGCCGCAGCAGGGCCCCTTCGAGCCGGGCCGTCGCCCGGGTGAGCGCACCGCCGCCCAGGCCGGTCTCCGACAGCGCGGCGCCGTAGAGGTCCTGGACCACCGCCCCGACCCGGTAACCGCGCAGGGGGCGCAGGAGGACCGCGGGTACGAGAGAGAGGAGCGCCGGGGTGACGACGACCACGACGTCCGGACGGCGCCGGAGCAGCTGCACCGCCGCGCGGGCGGCGAAGACCACCTCCATCCAGATCCTCGCCGGGCCGGTCGGGTCCCGTGGCACGGGATGCGAGACGCGCACGATGCGGACGCCGTGCTCCACCTCCACCTGCCGGGCCGTCCGGTAGTCGGGGCGCCTGGCCCATTCCGGGTAGTGCGGGTACCCGGTCACCACCGTCACCTCGAGACCGCTGGCCGCCAGGTGGCGCGCGAGCCCTGTCGTGTACGGAGCGATCCCGGTGGTCTCCGGCGCGTAGTTCAGCCCGAGCACGAGCACGTGCCCAGCGGTGGCGCGGTTGTCCCGACGACGCGGCATCGGCCCATCCTTCTGCTGCGGCACCGGAATGTGCCCATTTTCGAAGGGACACACCGTATCCTCGCGCGGTGCCTCGACCGAGGGTGATCGATCTGGCGAAGGCGCCCGGTGCCGGGGAACGGTGGGACGCGCCGGCCTGGAAGGTGTACGCCTGGGGCGCCGTGGAACTGCTGCTCGTGAGCAATCCGTGGCAGATCAGCACGCGGCTGCGGCGCGCGGCCCTGCGCGCCTTCGGTGCGCAGATCGGTGACGGCGTCATCCTCCGCCCCCGGCTCCGCGTCCGGACTCCCTGGAAGCTCGTCATCGGGAATCGCAGCTGGATCGGTGAGGACGTCTGGCTCCACAACCAGGACCGGCTGACCATCGGCTCCGACGTGGTGGTCTCCCAGGGCACCTTCATCACCACGGGGTCCCACGCACACCGTCGGGACATGGCGCTGATCACCCGGCCGGTCGTCATCGAGGACGGGGCGTGGATCACCGCCCGCTGCATCGTCCTGGGCGGCAGCCACGTCGGGGTGTCCGCGCTCGTGCAGGCCGGCACGGTGGTGGCAGGCGTCGTCCCGGATGCCACGGTGTTCGGCCAGCCGGCGGGAACGGTCGTGGGGCCGCGGTTCCCGCCCACCACCGCGGATGCGACGTGAACGCGGTCCCGCGACCACGGCCTGGGCGCTCCCCCGGATGGGATGCGGCGAGAGGCGCGCACGAGACCCCCTCGCAGGGCCGCTGGTGAATTATGTTCCTCCCCTCCAGGAACGCACTGGCTCACCGCGGCGACGTGGCTACGGGCGCTGTCGCGTGTGACGGACGGGGAACGGCGTGGAACTGAAAGAAGGGCTGGCGGCCTTGCGTGCCGCCTGGTGGCTTCCCGTCCTGGGTCTCGTCGGAGGGGTGGTCGCGGCGCTGCTGCTGACCCTCCTGCAGGTTCCGCAGTACACCTCGCACATGCAGCTCTTCGTCTCCACGCGGGACGCCGGCACGACGGCATCGGCCTTCCAGGGCAGCCAGCTGTCGGAGGGCCGCGTCGAGTCGTACGCAGAGCTCCTGCAGGGCAACGAGGTGGCCGGCCGGGTCGTCGAGCGACTGCGGCTGCCGATGTCGGCCGGCGCACTGAACGACGGCGTCACCGCCTCCGCCGTCCCCGGCACGGTGCTCATCGACGTGTCCGTCACCGACACGTCCGCTCAGCGGGCGCAGGCCATCGCCGCGGCGTTGGCCGAGGAGTTCCGCCGCCTCGTGTCCGACCTGGAGGCGCCCGCCGTGGGCGGCCCGGCGCCGGTGGACGTCACGGTGACGGACGCCCCCACCCTGCCCACCGCTGCGCAGACCCCCCAACCGGTGCGCAACGTGGGGCTCGGTCTGATCGTCGGCACGGTGGCCGGCGCGGGTGCGGCCGTGCTACGCGCGCGTCTGGATTCCACGGTGAGCACCGTGGAGGAGGCCGCCCGGTTGACCGGGAAGCCGGTCATCGGCTCGGTCCCGCACGACCCGGGGCTGCCGACCCGGCACGTCATCGACCCGTTCGGCAGGGGTGCGGTCGCCGAGAGCTATCGCCAGGTGCGCACGACCCTGCAGCGCCTGCACCCGGATGACCCACCGAAGACCATCATGGTCACCAGCGCCGCCGAGGCCGACGGGAGGACCACGACGGCGGTCAACCTGGCGCTGAGCCTCGCCGAGGCCGGACGTCAGGTCGCCCTCGTGGACGCGGACCTGCGGAATCCGGAGGTCGGCAGCCGTCTCCGCATCGGCGCCGGCCCCGGCCTCTCCGACGTCCTGGGCGGCACCGCCGAGCTCGCGGAGATCCTGCAGAGGCACGCCGACCTGCCCCTGACCGTGGTGGTCGCCGGACCGGCGGTGGAGAACCCCGGTGGTCTCCTCGCGTCGGAGAACACGGCCAAGGCGATCGACGAGCTGAGGTGGAAGCACGACGTCGTGATCATCGACGCGTCGGCGCTCCTCCCGGTCGCCGACGCCGGCGCGCTGGCCACGCACGTGGACGGGGTCATCCTGTGCGTCCGGCACGGTCACACCGGCAGGGACGAGCTGGTCGAGAGCCGCGACGCCCTCGACCTCCTCGGCGTCCGGACCATCGGTGTCGTCCTGAACGACGTGCCATGGTGAGGGCCGGCGACGAGCCGCGGTCCGACGACCCGGGGCGGCGGGTGATGATCGGCGTGGCCACGTACCAGCGAGCCCAGGACCTCACCCGGCTGCTCGAGTCGCTGATGCCGGAACTCGACCGCTGCCGGACCGGTGCCGCCCCCTTCGTCACGGACCTCTACGTGATCGACAACGACCCCGCCGGGTCCGCTCGCGCGGTCGTCGAGCCGTTCGGGGCCGCCGTGCGCTACTCCGTCGAACCGACACCGGGCATCGCGGCGGCACGGAACCACACGCTCCGCATCTTCGCCGAGGGCGCGTACGAGTCGCTGATCTTCGTCGACGACGACGAGTTCGTGGCGCCCGGCTGGCTGTCCGCCCTGGTGTCGTACGCCGACTCGACCCCGGCCGACGTCGTCTCGGGCCCCGTCGTGACCCTGCTGCCGCCCGACGCCCCCGGGTGGATCGTCCGCGGCGGCTTCCTCCGGATGCCCGCCCTCCCGTCCGGCACCCGGCACTGGACGGCGGCGACCAACAACACCCTGCTGCGCTACGCCAGCTGGCGGTCGGCCGGGTCGCCCACGTTCGACGAGAGCTTCTCCTCGACCGGCGGGAGCGACACCGAGTTCTTCGGCCGGCTGACCGAGGCCGGGAAGCTGATCGAGTTCTGCGACTCGGCGATCGTCTACGAGGACGCACCGAGCAACCGCCTGACCGCCCGCTGGATCCGGCGGCGCTGGACGCGCATGGGCATCGCCCACGGCCGGATCCTCCGCCGGCGGCACGGCGTCCCTTACCTGCTCGCCTTCGGCGGCGTCCGCATCGCAGCCGGGGCGGGCGGCCTGGCGTGGGGCGTGCTGCGGGGCCGAGGCGTCCAGGCGCGCCCCTTCCAGCGGTTCTTCTACGGCGTCGGTGTGGTCGCGTCCCGCTTCGGGGTGCTGGTGCACGAGTACGGGCGCCGGTGACGGCCGGCGGCGACCGATGAGCGCACCTGCCCGGCGGTGGGCACCGGCACCCGACGCGACGTCGCCGGCGGACGGGCCGACGAGCCCGCCCGGTGACGCCGCGACCGGCGGGTCGGTCGGCCGCCGGTCGGTCCCGGACAACATCATCCGCGTCACCTGGTGGCTCCTGGCGCTGTCCGCCGCCACGTCCCTCGTCCTCGTCGGCGGCGGGGAGGGACTGCAGACGTTCGCCGTCACGAGCGTGGCCAAGCGCGTCGTGCTGCCCATCGCCTACGTCGCCTTCGCGCTCGTCACCCTGGGTACCCGCACCCGAGCGGGGCAGTACCCCGTGTGGTGGGTGGCGCTGGCCGTGCTGCTGGGTGCCACGACCACCATGGAGGTGTTCTTCTCCTCCCGGCCCCTGGACCTCGATGCTCTGACCCAGGGGCTGGCGATGCTCGCGGGCCTGCTGGTGATCGCCCGCGCCGGCCTGCTCGCCCGCGACTGGACCGACGGCCACACCCGGGCCCTGCTGGCGGTGGTCTTCCTCTTCGGCGCGGCCGCAGCGGTGCTGGACCGCAGCTTCAACCCCTTCGCCGCGCTGACCGTGCCCACCGCGCTGGGACTGCTGTACCTGGCCATCCGGGAACGGCACCACCGCGGCCGTCACCTGCTGCTCGCGCTCGCCACCTCCGCTGGGCTCGTCTACTGGGCGTCGGTGGACACCAAGCCGGTGAGCGACGCGACGCTCGGGCAGTTGGCGCTCGGCACCGTCGTCCTCCTCCTCACCGTGCTGCCTCCCGCGCTCCGCCTCGCGGCCGTGTACGCGGCGCCGGTCGTCGTGGGCATGGCCGCGGTCTGGCTGGGGCTGGTCCCGCTGCTGACCGGCACATCGACCGACAGCGAGGAGGTGACGCTCTCCCACCGGAGCTACGAGACGGCGATGGTCCGGGAGGGAGCCGAGGAGTCGCTGGCCGCGCAGCTCATCGGCCTGGGACCGGGTGCGACCGTCGACCTGTCCGGCTCCCCCGACGCGGACACGCTGACCGCCTCGGGGCGGGACCTGGAGCGCGTCGACGACGTCCACCTGCTGACGACCTACCTGCTGCTGAAGTTCGGCGTCGCGGGTCTCGTGTGGCTCGCCTTGTTCCTCGCGTTCTTCCTCCGGATCCTGTCCCGGGAGCTCCGCAGACCCGAGCCCGGGCGGATCATCCTGCTGGTCTTCGCCGCCTGCGGGCTGATCGAGGCCTTCCCCGCGGCCACGTACCTGTTCGCCAACCCCCTCCCCGCTCTCTTCCTGGGCATCCTGTGGGTCACCGGCGGCCGGCCGGTCGACGCGGACAGGCCGTCGCTGGTCCACTCACCCGCGGCCGTGGCCGTGCCCGCCCCGTCGTGAGGGCGCACCTGCCGGGTCCTCCGCCCACCACGACCCGGGCCGCCACGGGCCCGCCCGCACCGGGAGGACGACGAGTGGTCACGGCCGTCACGAAAGCTCGACGAGCGGCGCGAGAACTCCTGCTCGGTTCCGGCGGCCCCGCCCGCCGCTACCTGGCGCCCGGCATCGACCTGGTCTCGTTCTTCCGGCTGCTCGACGAGCAGCAGGTGTCCTACGTCGTCCTCCGCTGGTTCGAGTCGCTGCCGCACGTCGACGAGGGGGAGGACGTCGACATCCTCGTCGCCGACGAGGACCTGGCGTACGTCTCGACCCTCCTGGTGGATCGGCGGCCGCTCCGGGGCAGCCAGAAGTTCGACGTCTACACCGTCAGCGGACTGCCGGGCACGGACTACGAGGGCATCCCGTACTACCCGCCGCGCTTCGCCCGGCGGGTCCTGGCCGGCGCCGTGCGTTCTCCCGGCGGGGTGAAGGTGCCCGGCCCCGAGGTGTACTTCGACTCCCTGGCTTACCACGCCGTCTACCACAAGGGCTGGACCTCGGGCCTGCCCGACGGCGTGCGGTCCGAGCGGCCCCGGCAGACGACCGACCACGACTACGAGGCGGTGCTGGCCGGTCTCGCGGCCGAGCTCGGCATCGCCGTCCTCCCCACGCTGGACGCCCTGGACCTGTACCTGCACGGGAAGGGCCTGCGCCCGCCGCTGGACACGCTGGAACGGCTGGTGCCGACCAACCCGTGGCTCCTCGATCGGTTCTTCGGCGACCACGCGGAGGTCGACGAGCTGTGGCGGGGGCTCGCCGTCTTCGTGCTGCGGGAGCGGGCGGCAGGGAGCGTCGCCCAGGCGTGCCGGGAGCTGGACCGGCAGGGCTTCGAGGTGCTCGACGTGGTGCAGCTCGACGCGGCGCAGCGGGAAGCGGCCGCGCACCGGCTGCGCGGGGGCAACTGGGAGCAGGGACCGTGGCCGGTCAGCGGCGGAGCGCCGTCCGTGTACCTGGTCGCCTACGACGTGGCACCCCGGCTGGTGCGACCGGCCGGTGGCGGGCGGGAGGTCAACGTGCGCATCCCCGCCGCCAAGGAACGGTTGCGCGACCGGCTGCTGCGCGACGTCCCGCGAGAGGCGCGGTACAACCCGGTGCACTCCTCCGACAACGGCGGCCAGGCGCTGGACTACCTGGAGGCACTGGGCGATCCGGGCTTCGAGGCGGAGGTGCGCGGGCTCTCCCAGCGGCTGGTCGACGGGTGCGCCTTCCCGTACCCGGTCCTGCGGATGCTCTCGGGCGAGGCGCGCCGGGCGCAGGTGGCGATCGTGGACCACCCCGTGCACGGGGCCAGCGTGTGCAAGGTCTTCCGGCCGGGCGCCGTGCGCTTCTTCGAGCGGGAGCTGCGCGCGCGCACCGAACTGTGCGACATCCCCGGGATGCCGGAGCTGCTCGAGGCCGGCGAGCGGTGGTTCGTGACGCCGCTCTACACCGACGACCGCAGTCACGTCCTCCGCCGGCTGCCGACCTCGGGGGACGTGCAACTGCGACTCCCGGCCGCGCGTGCGCTGGCCCGTCTGGCACGGGACCTGCACGAACGCGGCCTGTTCCTGCTTGACCTGTCCACCCAGAACCTGCTGTCCGACCCGCGGGCCGGCCTGCGGGTGGTCGACCTGGAGTTCCTGCAGGAGTACGCCGGCCCGGTCCCCCCGCTGCTGGACTCGTACACCTTCCGCGGGGCACCCGACGCCGGCGGCGCCTACGACACCCCGATCCGCGAGTGGCTGCTCGGACCGGTCGGGAACGCGGCGTTCCACCCGGCGGTGACCGGGTTGCCCGTCGCGGCGCTGCTGGCCGCCCCGACCCCGGCGATCCGGCTCCGGGCGGCGACCGTGCAGCTGGTCTGGTACGTGCGCCTGCACGGTGCGGCCCTGCCGCGCAGGGCCGCCAAGCGGCTGCTCGCCTCGCCCGCCGGGCGCTACCTCCGCGCGGCGCGGCGGGTCGTCCGCCGGCTGGCGCGCGGTCGGTGACGAGCCGCCGGAGGGCCCCGGCGCCGGACGGAGCCGCGCCCGAGGCGAACTCGCTGACGCGGACGACGGCGCGCGGCTTCGTGTGGTCCTTCGGGGGCGCCGTGTCGCAGGCGCTGCTGTCGGTCGCCACCATGGTGCTGCTCGCCCGGTTGCTGACCCCCGCGGAGTTCGGTGCCGCGGCAGCGGCGGCGCTCGTCGTCGGGCTCGCCACGCTGGTGAGCCAGCTGGGTGTGGGCCCGGCCGTCGTGCAGCGCGCGACCCTGCGGACCGAGCAGGAGACGGCGGCCTGGTGCTTCTCCCTGGCCCTCGGGACCTGCCTCGGCGGGCTCCTGTTCGTGCTGACCCCGTGGATCAACGGCCTGGTCGGCCTCCCGCGGGAGAACGATCTGCTGCACCTGCTCGCGGTCGCGCTGCCGCTCGCCGGGCTCGCCGCCGTGCCGACGGGGCTGCTGCAGCGCCGCCTGCAGTTCCGGGCCATGTCGGTCGTCGACGCCCTCGCGGCCGGGCCGGGCGCCATGGGCGTGAGCGTCCTGCTCGCCGCCCTGGGTTTCGGGGCGTGGTCGATCGTGTGGGGAGCCGTGGCCAGCGCCGCGATCACCGCCGTCGGGTACACCGTGGTGGCCCGCCCCGCCCTGCGTCCGCTCGGCATCCGGGCGATGGGCCGGGAGGTCCGCCCCCTGCTGACGTTCGGGAGCGGCTACTCGCTCTCGCAGCTCGGCAACTGGACGGCGCTCAACGCCGACAACCTGATCACCGCCAACGTCCTGGGCACGTACGCGCTCGGCATCTACGGGCGGGCCTACCAGCTGCTCGCCCAGCCGGCCAACCTGATCGGGGGCGCCGTCGACAAGGTCCTGTTCCCCGCCATGTCGAAGGTGCAGCACGACGGGGACCGGCTCAGGACGGCGTTCCTGCGGGCCAGCTCACTGGTCGCGCTGGTGGGCGTGCCGGGCAGCGCGATCCTGTTCGTGCTCGCGCCCGAGGTGGTCGCGGTCCTGCTCGGGGACGGCTGGTCGGCCGTCGTGCTGCCGCTCCAGGTGTTCGCGCTCGTCCTGGTGCCGCGGGCCTCGTACAAGATCAGCGGCTCGCTGACCCGGGCCACCGGCGCCGTCTACCGAGCCGCGTGGCGGCAGTGGCTGTACGCCGCAGAAGTCGTCGCCGGCTGCCTGATCGGCTCGCGGTGGGGAATCGACGGGGTGGCGATCGGGGCGTCGGTGGCCATCCTGGCGCACTTCCTGGTCATGCTGCACTTCTCCGGCCGGGTGGCCGAGGGGCTGGTCGGCATGGTGATCCGCCTGTACGCGCTGAAGTACCTGCCCCTGGCCGTGGTGGTGTTCGGCGCGGTGTACGCGGTCGCCGCGCTCACCCGTTCCTGGGACCTCGTGCTCGGGACGTTGCTCCTGGCAGGCGGCGCCGGCGGGCTCGTGACCGCAGCCGCCGTGGTCGTGCTGCGGCGGGCTTTCACCGCAGAGCTCGAGGTCATCGGGCACGTCCTGCGTCGTCGCGGTGGCCGAGCCGTCGATCAGCGGGTGTAGACCTCGAGCAGGGTGCCGGCCTGACGCGACGGGGACAGGTGGTCGGCGATGAAGCGGCGGCCACCCCGGGCCAGGTCGTCCCGGAGGTCGGCGGACCCGAGCACCTCGTGGACGGCGGCGGCGAGCGCCGCGGCGTCCCGGTCGGGGACCACCACGGCGGCACCCGCAGCGGCCAGGCGGTCGGCCAGGGCGCTCGAGGCGGTGACGACGCAGGGCACCCCCATGGCCAGCGCCGCGACGAGGACGTTGCCCCAGGGTTCCTCCTCCGAGCAGAGGACGAACACGCCGGTGCGTGCCACCCGTGCGGCGACTGCCGCACCGGGGACGGAACCCGCGTACTCCAGGGTGTCGATCGCCTCGATGTCGGGACGGAGGCGGTGGAGCATGCCCCCGTCCGGGCCCAGCAGCACGTACCGCTCGGGCCAGCCGGCCTCGCTGGCGGTTCGTGCCGCGGCCGCGAAGTCCTCCGGTCGCTTGCGGGGGTGCAACCGGGCGACGAAGAGCGCTTCGAGCCGGTGCCCGGGCGGCCGCTCCTGCGCGGCCGCCCGCGGGTCGACGGGGTTGCCGAGCACCGTCACCCTGTCCGCGTCGACGCGGTACCGGGTGACCAGTTCCCCCGCCTCGCGGTCGGTGAGCGCGATCAGCCGATGGGCCCGGCGCAGCAGGAGGCCGACCGGCGCGTCCGCCGGCCCGGCACCGGCCGAGGTCGTCGTGAGCATGCCGTGGGGTTGCAGGACCAGCCGCCGGCCGCGGAGGAGCGCCGCCACGGCCGCGGCGCCCGGAACCAGGTCGCGTGCCATGGCCACGTGCACGACATCGGCGTCCGCGCACTGCCGCCATGCCTCTCGGAGAGCCGCCCAGGAGAACAGCGAGGAAAAGGGCCACCGTCGGGTGAGGGGCCGGACGCGTACCGGCACGGCGGTCAGGCCCGGGGTCGCCTCCAGCACCGGCTCGTCACCCGGCTCGGTACCGAACAGCAGCCGAACGGAGTGCCCGCACGAGGCCATGATCTGCGCCTGGTGCAGGGCTGTCTCGAACGGGCCACCGAAGCGTCCGGTGGCGCTGCCGAGCGTGACCACGGACAGTATCCGCACGGCATCCTCCAGCCCCGGTGGTCTCGTCGAGGTACCCGCTGCACGGCCTCGCGCCGGGTCCTCCGGCCGCTCCGGGTGAGCCAGGGCATCGTAGACGCGCGCACAGGCCGGTGCCGGCTCCGCGGCCGGACCGGAGCAGCCGGGCGGGTACCCGTTACCGGGTGATCGTCGAGGCGTGCTCCTGCTGCCGGGCGGCGAGCCGCTCCTTCTGCGGGATCACGACGTACTTCGGGTCCTTGGTGCTGGCGATGCCCGCCTCGAAGACGCCGAACCGGGTGAGCAGCGAGCCGGCCGCCAGCAGCGTCCCGGACGCGACCGCGCCCCACCGCTTCCGCCCGGCCACCGCCGTCAGCCCGGCACCCACCGCGGTGCACGCCTGCGCTGCGCGCATCAGCTTCCCGGGCCGCCCCTCGTGGAACGGCTCGCTGAGGATGCCGTGGTCGTTCTCGACCTTGTGCATCGCGGCGAGCTCGATCGCCGCCCCGGCCATCGCCATCTTCCGCGCCGGCGCCGCCTCCTCCACCGGCGTGAACACCATCGTGATGCCCCCACCGGCGGCCATCGCCGAGCCGCCGAAGACGAACGGCAGCTGGGTGTGCGCCGCGTGCCACGAGGGCACCGCGGTGTTGGCCAGCAGCACGCCGGTGTAGGTCGCCAGCGGGCCACCGAACACCGCGGCCACCGCACCGCCGAAGCGCTTGAGCCGCGGGAACCAGCCCAGCAGCTCCACCGCCGCCGTCGCGCCGGCCGCCGCGCTGAACGGCGCCAGGATGTAGGTGCCCACCGACAGCGGCGACGTCGGCTTGAACACCCGCAGCATGTGCAGGAACCGCTCCGGCCGCCCCAGGTCGTGGATGAGGAAGACCACCGACAGGATCGAGCCACCGCCGGCCGTGTATCGCGACACCCGGGTCAGCGCCGGGCGGTCGGTGACGTCGGCCAGCGCGCCGAGGATTGCCGACGAGCCGGCCGCCCCACCCAGGAACAGGTAGAGCGGCACGTCCGGCGTCTTCCACACCGGCGTCTTCACGATCTGCCGGCCGTAGTACGAGGTGAACTCGACGTCGTCGACCATCGCGACCTCGCCGCGACCCCGGCCCCCGCCGCGCTTGCGGCGCTTCTTGCCCGTCCGCTGCACCGCCGGGCCCTGGTCGGCCTGCCGCCACCCCGAGCCCGGGCTGGTGATACCGCCGGTCATGTCACCTCCGCCGCGAGCCGAGGATCGCCGTGACGGCGACCCCGACCATCATCGCCGCGGCCTTGCCGGCCGCCTTCCACATCGCCGGCAGGTCACGGGTGGTGACCACCGGGTCCGGCGGCAGTCCGTAGACCTCCGGCTCGTCGAGCAGCAGGAAGAAGGCCCCGTCGCCGCCGACGCCGTCGTTCTCGTCGCGGCCGTAGAGCCGGGCGGTCTCCACGCCCTGCGCCTTGAGCGTCGCCAGCCGCGCGTCCGCGCGGGCCTGCAGCTCGTCGAGGTCACCGAACTGGATCGACTGCGTCGGGCACGCCGTGGCACACGCCGGCTGCAGCCCGTCGGTGAGCCGGTCGTAGCACATCGTGCACTTGAAGACCCGGCCGTCGTCCTTGCGCTGGTCGATCACGCCGTAGGGGCAGGCCGCCACGCAGTAGCCGCAGCCGTTGCAGATGTCACCCTGCACCACCACGGTGCCGAACTCCGTGCGGAACAGCGCCCCCGTCGGGCAGACGTCGAGGCACCCGGCGTGCGTGCAGTGCTTGCAGACGTCGGAGCTCATCAGCCAACGGATCTGCTTGTCCGCGCCGGTCTGGCCGGTCTGCGGGTCGAACTCGCTCAACGCCTCGGCGTTGAGCACGCTCTGCTGGGCGTTCGCCAGGCTCACGTCGTCCCCGGCGACCGCCGGCGACGGTCCGCTGCCCTGCCGGTCGTCGCCCGGCCGGCCGAACGTGGGCATCGGCAGGTCGACGGCGCGGCTCTGCTCGATGAACGCCACGTGCCGCCAGGAGTTCGCGCCCAGCTGCCCGGTGTTGTCGTAGGACATGCCGGACAGGCCCAGGGCATCGCGGACGCCGTGGGAGTCGTCCATCGGGAGCGTGTTCCACTCCTTGCACGCCACCTCGCAGGCCTTGCAGCCGATGCAGACCGAGGTGTCGGTGAAGAAGCCCACCCGCTTGGGGTGCTCCTCCTCGTAGCCGGCCTCGGCCGTGACGTCGGGCAGCGGGCCGAACAGCCGGTTCTCCGGGTCGCGGCCGGTGAAGGCCGGGCTGGCCGAGCTGATCGTCATCGCACTCCCTCCCGCACGTCGTCCTGCCTCACCATGGCGGGTCCTGGCTCACGACCGGCGCTGAGCCAGGACCCGGAACGATCAGCTGACCTGATCATCGCGATCCCGCCGGTCACTGCGTGGATCCTTCGCCGGCCTCGGCGGCCACCGGGTCGCGGCCGTTGAGCCCCACCCGGCCCGACTCCACCCCGGCCCGCCGGCGGTAGCTCTCCACGAAGTCGAGCAGCTCCGGGCCGCGCGGGCGTCGTCCCGGCACGATGTCGGCGGTGCTGACCTTGTCCTCCTGGATGTGTGTGTTGGCGTCGAGCACGATGCCGAGCAGGTCGTTGGCCGAATCCCCGGTGGAGATGCCGCTGTAGGACCAGTGGTACGGCATGCCGATCTGGTGCACGACCGTGCCGTTGCGCAGCTTGATGGGCCGCATCCGCTCGGTGACCAGCACCTTCGCCTCGATCGCCGTCCGGGCGCTGACCAGCGTCGCGTACTCGCCGTTGGCCAGTCCGCGCAGCCGGGCCAGCTCCGGGCTCACCTCGACGAAGAACTCCGGCTGCAGCTCCGCCAGGTAGGGGAGCGTGCGGCTCATCGCGCCCGCGGTGTGGTGCTCGGTGAGCCGGTAGGTGGTCACCTGGAACGGGAAGACGTCGCTGCGCGACGGGTTCTCCCGGTTCCACGGACCCGGGATCCGCTCGATCGTCGGGTTCGCCTGCACCTCGTACAGCGCGTTCCCGACGACCGACTCCGCCGGCTCGTAGTGCGTCGGCAGCGGCCCGTCCACCAGGCCGGCCGGCGCGTAGAGCCAGCCCTTCCCGTCGCCCTGCATGACGAACGGGTCGTCGCCGCGCAGCGCGTCCTGCGCCCGAGCGTCGTCGGGCGGCACGTAGTCGGGGCGCTTGTTCTTCTCGAAGTCGGGGACGTCGAGACCGGTCCACTCGCCGGCCGCCTCGTCCCACCACACGTATTTCTTGCGCTCGCTCCACGGCTTGCCGTCGGGATCGGCCGAGGCACGGTTGTAGAGGACACGGCGGTTGAGCGGCCAGGCCCAGCCCCACTCGGGGGCCGCGGGGCCCTGCTCGGCCGCCGGCCTGCGCCGACGGGCCTGGTTGACGCCGTCGGCGTAGACGCCGCAGTAGATCCAGCAGCCGCCGGTCGTCGAGCCGTCGTCCTTCATCTGCATGTAGGAGTTCAGCAGCTGACCGTCGGGGCCGAAGCCGTTGATCTCGCGCAGCACCGCGTCGGCGTCCGGCTCGAGCCGCTCGCCGTGCACCGGATAGCCCCAGGTCAGGTCAAGCAGCGGGCGGTCGCGCGGGTCGGTGGAGTCCTTCAGCCGCTCGCGGAGGATGCGGCCGAGGTGGAAGTAGAACCACAGGTCGCTGCGCGCGTCGTCCGGCGGCTCGACCGCCTTGTCCCGCCACTGCAGCATCCGCTGGGTCTGCGTGAAGGTGCCTTCCTTCTCCACGTGCGTCGCCGCGGGCATGAAGAAGACCTCGGTGCCGATCGAATCGGGGGACAGCTCCCCCGTCTCGATCTCCGGCGCCTGCTGCCAGAAGGTCGCCGACTCGATCAACTGCAGGTCGCGGACGACCAGCCAGTCGAGGTTGGCCAGGCCGAACCGGTTCATCCGGCCGTTGGGGTGCCCGACCACGGGGTTCTCCCCGACCAGGAAGTAGCCGGAGACCTTGCCCTCGATCATGTCGGCGATCGTGCGGTAGGAGCTGTGGTCGCCGTTGATCCTGGGCAGGTAGTCGAAGCAGAAGTCGTTCTCCGCCGTCGCCGCGTCGCCCCACCACGCCTTGAGCAGGCTGGTCATGTAGGCGCGCTTGTTGCCCCAGAAGCCCGCCTTGCCGGCGGCGTCGGCGACGTAGTCGTCGAGGTCGTCGTGCTGCAGCGCGTGGGGCATCGGGAGGTAGCCCGGCAGGATGTTGTACAGCGTCGGGATGTCGGTCGAGCCCTGGATGCTGGCGTGCCCGCGCAGCGCCATGATCCCGCCGCCGGGGCGGCCGATGTTGCCCAGCAGGAGCTGCAGGATCGAGCAGGTGCGGATGTACTGCGCGCCGACGCTGTGCTGCGTCCAGCCCACCGAGTACACCCACGCCGTCGTCCGGTCGCGGCCGCTGTTCTCGGTGACCCACCGCGCGACCTGCTCGAAGACCTCCGGCTCGATGCCGCAGACCTCGGACACCATCTCGGGGGTGTAGCGGGCGTAGTGCCGCTTGAGGATCTGGAACACCGAGCGCGGGTGCTGCAACGTCTCGTCGCGCTTGGGCTTGCCCGGGATCGGCGGCCCGCCGCTGCCGGCCGCCTGCGCGCGGTCGGCCCTCGTGACCGACGGGTCGTCGTCGGTCCGGTCCTGCTCCGCGGCCTCGGCCGGGTCGTCGGCACCCGACTGCGCCGGCTCCTCGAGCTCGTACTGCCAGCTGGTCTCGTCGTAGGTGCTCGTCTCCGGGTCGAAGCCGGAGAACAGGCCGCCGAGGTCCTCCGCGTCGACGAACTCCTCGCCGATGAGCGCGGCGGCGTTCGTGTAGGCGGTGACGTACTCCTTGAAGTACAGCTCGTTGTCGAGCACGTACCTGATCAGGCCGCCGAGGAAGGCGATGTCGCTGCCCATCCGCAGCGGCACGTGCAGGTCGGCTATCGCACTGGTCCTGGTGAACCGCGGGTCGATGTGCACGATCTTCGCGCCGCGCGCCTTGGCCTCGGCCACCCACTGGAAGCCCACCGGGTGGCACTCGGCCATGTTGGAGCCCTCGATGACGATGCAGTCGGCGTTCGCGAGGTCCTGCTGGGTGTTCGTGGCGCCACCACGACCGAACGAGGCACCCAGACCGGGCACCGTGGAGGAGTGCTATATGCGCGCCTGGTTCTCGATCTGGATGGCGCCGAGGGCGCTGTAGAGCTTCTTCATGAGGTAGTTCTCCTCGTTGTCGAGGGTCGCCCCTCCGAGGCTCGCTATCCCCATGGTGCGGTTGACGCGCTTCCCGCCGTCCTCGTCCTGCCAGCCCTTGCGGCGTGCCTCCAGGACGCGGTCGGCGATCATCTCCATCGCCGTGTCGAGGTCGAGGTCCTCCCACTCCGTCCCGAACGGACGGCGGTACTTGACCGTGGTGACCCGGGTCGGGCTGGTGACCAGCTGCTTGCTCGCGCTGCCCTTGGGGCACAGCCGCCCGCGGTTGACCGGCGAGTCGGGGTTGCCCTCGATCTGGACGATCTGCTCGTCCTTCACGTACACGTTCTGCGCGCAGCCGACGGCGCAGTACGGGCAGACGCTCTTCACGACGCGGTCAGCGGTGGCGGTGCGCGACACGGTGGCCTCGGTGGCCTTGCTGCGCGCGGCCTTGCCACGGCCCAGCGGGTCGGAGCCGGTGAGCTGGCGGTACACCGGCCAGCTGTCGAGCCAGGTCTTCACCTGCGTCACTCTGCCATCCGGCGTCCCGCGCGGCGCGCCGACAGGCCCGCGCACCGGATCGGGACCGTCCGCAACGGGCGGTTGCGGACAGCCGCGCGGGCGGGGACCGGGCCCCCCGTGGGCCCGGTACCCGCCGCGCGGTCGCCGGGTCAGCGCGCGGCGCCGTCGCGCTGCGTCGCGGTGAAGGTGAAGGTGAAGGTGCTGGACTGCCGGCGCAGCTCGTCACCGGCCGTCGACGGGAACGAGACCGTGGTCAGCAGGTGGTCCACCCCACCCGGCCGCAGGCTCGCGGCGCCGGCGAGCGCCTCGTCCATGACGATCGGGCCGGCGTAGAAGTCGGTCACGGCGCCGCCGCACGACCAGCCCCCGCCCGCCTTCGTCCACGGCGTGGCGCAGGACTGCACGCTCATCTGCAGGCCGTCGATCCGGTCGGGGGGGGGGGGGGGGGGGGCCCGCGCCCCCCCCCCCCCCCCCCCCCCCCCCCCCCCCCCCCCCCCCCCCCCCCCCCCCCCCCCCCCCCCCCCCCCCCCCCCCCCCCCCCCCCCCCCCCCCCCCCCCC
>NZ_JBJHAK010000041.1:0-21644 GCF_054050975.1 Blastococcus sp. SYSU DS0828
CCGTCGCCCGATCGGGTGGCACTGCGGCGGATGTCTGGGCGGGCGGCCGGTTGCTGTCGGTGGCGCCTGTCATGGTCCGCCCTGCCGTCACGGGGAAGGCGCGGACCAGGGAGTGGCATGGGCGGATTCGTCGGTGTGCAGGCGGGGCGGGTGTGCCCCGGGTGCGGGCGGGAAGACTCGACTCCGGTGGTCTACGGGTTGCCGGGGTCCGACCTCTTCGAGGAGGCGGACAACGGCCGAGTCGCGCTCGGTGGCTGCGTGGTCTGAGACGAGCAGCCGGCGTTCGTCTGCCGGAGCTGCGACCTCGAGTGGGGGAACGAGTCTGACCCCACCGCCGACGAGGCGGAGCTCGCAGGGCTGCTCGACGTCGGCTTCCGCGACCTCGTCCGGGCACTCGGCGCCGGCTGGCGGCGGGAGAGTCCGGCGGACGGGGCGGACGGCGTGCGATGGTTCGTCAGCCAGGTAGCCGAGGACATCGCCTCCCGGCGGCGCCGGTCGTTCCGGTGGTGTCGCACCTGCCGCCGGGCCACCGCACCCGAGTCGTTCGTCGCCAGCGAGGGCTCGTGCGAGCGGTGCGTCTCCGCCTCCCCGACCGGGCGTAGTAGCTCGGGCGCTCCCGCGGGGTCGTAGGTCCGGCCGACCGTGCCGATAGACAAGAGGCAGGACGTCCCCGAGTCAGGAAGCTCACCGTGCCCAGGTCGACCGCACCACGGTCCCGCTCCCGGTCGACGACCGGCCGCGGGTCTCCGAAGCGCTCCCGGCCCACGAAGGGCTCGGGTAGGCGTCCCGGGCCGACGAAGCGGAGGACGGCGAAGAACCGCCCGCGCTCTCGCCGCGCGGGCCGGCTCGTCCTGCTCGCGGTGCTGGTGGTCGCCGGCGTCGTCGTGTGGCCGGCGGTCAAGCCGCACGTCGCAGCCTTGCCCTTCCTCGACACGGTGCTCGCCGGCACGTCGCCGTCCGGGCCTACCTGGCCGCTGACCGGCGTGCCGGCCGACGCGGTCCCCGACCGCCCGGCGCTCGCCGTGAAGATCGAGAACTCCGCCGCCGCCCGCCCGCAGACCGGGATCAACGCCGCGGACATGGTCTGGGAGCAGGTCGTCGAGGGCGGCATCACCCGGTTCGTCGCCGTCTACCACTCCACCCTTCCGCCCGAGATCGGCCCGGTGCGGTCGATCCGGCCGATGGACCCCGCGATCGCCGCACCGCTCGGCGGGCTGCTCGCCTTCTCCGGCGGCGTGCCGCCCTACATCGCCGCCGGCGAGGACGCCGGGCTGCAGGTGCTCCGGCAGGACTCCGGCGCCGACGGCTTCTTCCGGACGACGGCCCGCTCGGCCCCGCACAACGTCCACGCGGTGCCGCAGACCCTCCTCGACCAGGCCGACGCCGACCACCGCACCTCGCCTGGAGCACAGTTCGAGCACCCGGAGACGGGGGAGCAGTCCACCGCCGTCGCCGCGGGGCAGCCGACGGCCACGCTCGACCTCGAGCTGTCGGGGATCAGCAACCCCCGGTGGGCTTGGAGCGCCGCGGACGGCCGCTGGCTCCGGGCTGAGGGGAGCACCCCGGCGGTCGAGGCGGGCGGCGCGCGGATCGGTGCCGCCAACGTCGTCGTCCTGCGCGTCGACGTCGTCCAGACCGAAGCCCGCGACCCGGCCGGCAACCCCGTGCCGGAGACGGTCCTGACCGGCAGCGGGCAGGCCCTCGTCGCCTCCGGCGGTCACACGACCGAGGCGACCTGGTCCAAGCCTGCCATCGGGGACCGGGTGCAGCTGACCGACCCCGACGGCGACCCCGTGACCCTGACGCCCGGAAGCACCTGGGTCGAGCTGGTCCCCAACTCCGGCGCGGTCGCCACTGGCTGAGCGGACAGCCAGCGATCGGGGGAGTACGACGGCGCGACCGGTTGCCGGGCGACCCTGCAGCGTCTCCGCGCGGACGGCTCCGCAGGCGCCCGTCGGCCGCCGCGATGTAGTAGACCGACCCTGTGCCTCCCACAGCTGCCGACGACGCGACCGACGCACCCGAGGTGGAGGTCCCCACGGGGATCCGCCGGGTCCAGCCCTTCCGCGGCGGCCGCTGATGGGCCACGTCTATCTCAGCCGCCGCTTGACGCCTGCCGCCATGGCCGCGGCCGGCGATCTCGGTGTGCCGCTGGTGGTGCATGACGACCCCGACGGTCCGCCCTCGCGCGAGCAGCTGTTGTCCGCGGTGCGGGGTGCCTCCGCGCTCATCACCCTGCTGACCGACCGGGTGGACGGCGAGGTCCTCGACGCAGCGGGACCCGGCCTGCGGATCGTCGCGAACGTCGCGGTCGGCTATGACAACGTCGAGGTCGCCGCGGCCCACGCCCGCGGCGTGGTGGTCACCAACACCCCGGGGGTCCTCGACGAGGCGAGCGCGGACTGCGCGTTCGCGCTCGTCCTCGCCACGTCGCGGCGGATCGTCGAGGCCGACCGGTTCATGCGCACGGGCGCCGACTGGATCTGGGGTCCGCAGTCGTTCGTCGGGCTCGATGTCAGTGGTGGAGCCACCCTGGGCATCGTCGGCCTCGGCCGGATCGGCATGGCCGTGGCGCGACGCGCCGCGGCCTTCGGCATGCGGATCCTCGCCACGGGCAGCCGCGCGTCGAGCGACGAGGCGGCGGCGTACGGCGTCGAGCCCGCCGACCTGTACCGCGTGCTCTCCGAGAGCGACGTGGTGTCGCTGCACTGCCCGCTCACGCCGGCCACCCGCCACCTGATCGACGCGGAAAAGCTGGCGATCATGAAGCCGACCGCCATCCTCGTCAACACCGCCCGCGGGCCCGTCGTGGACGAGGCCGCCCTCGTCCGCGCACTGGAGAGCGGCGTCATCGCCGCGGCCGGTCTCGACGTCTACGAGAACGAGCCGCAGGTGCACCCGGGGCTCCGCTCGCTGGAGAACGTGGTGCTCCTGCCGCACATCGCCAGTGCCGGGCTGGCGACCCGCGACGCCATGGGCAGGCTCGCCGTCGACAACGTCCGCGCGGTGCTGGCCGGGGAGGAGCCGCGCACGCCCGTCGCCGGGGCGGGTGGGTGACGTGCGGCCCGGGACGGCGTCGCCGTAGGGGCAGGGCGGCGGTGGGCATGGACGTGCCCGTGCACGTGCAAGAGCGCCCCCCGGGCGGCGGGCGTCGTCGCCCTCGGCCGGCGGTCAGTCCCCGGGGACGACGACGGCGCGGCCGCGGATCGTGCCCTCGTGCAGCCTCCGGTAGGCCTCCGGCGCCTGGTCGAGCGTGAACCGCTCCACCTCGACGTAGATCGCCCCGGCCCGTGCCAGGTCGAGCACCTCCATCAGCTCCGACCGCCTGCCCCAGTACGGCGCCCGCACCGAGGCACCCATCGGCGTCGAGAAGAAGCCGGTCGGCAGCAGCCCGCCGCCGATCCCGACGATCTGGATGACGCCGTCCAGCGCGACCGATTTCCGGGCGATCTCCAGGGTCGGCGGCGCCCCGACCATGTCGAACACGACCTGGGCGCCCACCCCGCGGGTCAGCTTCCGGATCTCCGCGACCGCCGACTCGTCCGACGGCAGCGCGCGGTGGGCTCCCACTTCGCGCGCGAGCTCCAGCTTCTGCTCGCTGATGTCCAGCGCGATCACGGTGGCGCCGGTGATCGCCCGCAGGATCCGGATGCCCACGTGCCCGAGCCCGCCCGCCCCGATCACCACGGCGGTGCTCCCCGGCCGGCAGCGCTGGGAGGCTGGAGACGATCGCGTGGTACGGCGTCAGCCCGGCGTCGGTCAGCGACACGGTGGCCACCGGGTCCAGGTCGCCGAGCGGCACCAGGTGCCGGACGTCGTCCACGATCATGTACTCGGCCAGCGCGCCGGGGGAGCCCAGCCCCGGCGGCTGGATGCCCAGCTCCGCCGCCCGCGGGCAGTAGTTCTCCGCACCACGCGCGCAGGCGTGGCACAGCCCGCAACCCCACGGCCCGTAGACGGCGACCGGCTCGCCCACCTGGACGCCCGTGGCGCCCTCGCCCAGCGCGTCGACGACGCCCGCGCCCTCGTGCCCGAGGGTGAGCGGCAGCCCGTAGATGTACTGCTCGGCCGGCAGGCTCATGACGAACGCATCGGAGTGGCACAGCCCCGCGGCGGTGACCCGCAGCCGCACCTGGCCGGGGCCCGGCTCCGGAGTGGGGACGTCGACCACCTCGGGCTCGCTGCCGATGGTCCGGTACTGCACCGCGCGCATGCTGCTCCTCCGTTGCCGGGACGACGTCCCCTCGGACGCTAGGGCCTCGCCATGGCGGACGGCAGGCCGACAGGTCCCGCCCGGTCAGAGGCGGAAGCCCCTACGCGGGACCGAGGGGTGCGGTGGATCTTCGGGTCGCCAGCAGCGGGTGTGGATGGGCGGATCGTGTCCACGCATCTTGCCGAGACCTCTAGCTCTGGCGGGCGCTGCGCCAGGGTCGGGACATGTCCCGTTCTCGGCGGCGCCTGCCCCTTTCGTTGCTCGACTCGGCGTCGTTCGACGCGCGCATCTCGGTCCCGATGCTTGCGGACGTCGGCGTCCCGTCCTCGCCGCATCCCCAGCTCCCCGCAGCCGGCCGGCTCCGGCTGGGCGACGTCGACCTGGGCCCCGGCCGCCCCGCCGTCGCGAGGAACCTCATCCCCGAGGCAGGGCCGGTGCAGGCGCCGGCGCTCTGGCTGACCGACCGTGGAACCTCCGACGTAGCGGCCACCTGGCGGCGGCTGGTCGACCTCTTCCCCGAGACTGGTCTGTGGCCGCTGGCGCTGACATCGCTCGGCGGTGATGCCCCGGACCGTCCCTGGGACTCGGGAGAGCTGAAGCCGGTTCCGCTGGCGCAGGTCGATGCGCTCCACCCGGAGACGGTGCTGGCCGAGGGGTGGGCGGACAGTCTCGTCCCCATGGGTGCCGATCCGTACGTCGAGCACCTGCGTCCGTTCGGCGCCGAGTTCCCCGGGCTGTCGGCGCCGCTGCGTCGTGCGGATCCTTCCGCTTCGGTGCTGGGGGACGCGATCGCCCGGGGAGATCGGGGCGGATCGGCCTGGCGCCGTGTCGTCGTCCCAGCGACGCGATCGCCTCGATCGGCTGGCACGGGGCGATCAACAGCAGGAGTGCGGCCGAGGTCTCCGCCGTCCTCCGTAGCTGGGAGAAGCGCTTCGGGGTCGTCCAAGCGGGACTCGGGTTCGCCACGCTCACCCTGCTGGTGCCGTACCCGCCGGCGGACGAGTCGGAGGCGCTGCCGATCGCCGCGGAGGTGGCTGCACTGTGCCCTGATGTGCTGTCCGAGGACGGCCCTGTGGACGGCTTCGGCTACGCATCGGGGGGCACGGTCGCGGGCCTGGCGCGGCTCCTCGTGGACCGCCCGGTCTGGAAGCTGTGGTGGGACTGAACGGGGACGTCGGGTGTGGTCAGAACCGTCGTGGTCTCCCGCATGTCGCGGAAGGTGACAGCCGAACTGTCGGCACAATAGGTCGTGTAACACCCCCATTTGTGCCAGTGAAGGGATCGGCATGCTGACCGTCGACCAGGCCGCCGAGCGTCTCGGTGTCGAACCGGAGCAGGTCCGCCGGCTGATCCGCGCCGGAAAGCTGGCGGCCCACCGGGTGGGCCGCACACTCGTGCTCGACGAGGACGCCGTCGAGGGTCGGGCCCGCCTGCCGATCACGGCCGGACGTGCCCTCGCCCCGCGAACCGTGTGGGCCGCGCTCTGGCAGCTCTCCGGGGAGGATGTCGACTGGCTGCCGCCCGCCGACCGCTCCCGGCTGCTCGCCCGGCTGCGCGGCTACGACCCCGAGCAGCTGGTCGCCGCAGCCCGGGACCGGGCGGAGCGCCACGAGCTGCGCGTCCTGCCCGCCTACCGGGAACGGCTGCTCGACGCCGACGGCGTCGTCCCCTCCGGACTGACTGTGGCGGCCGCTGTTGGCGCCGACATCGTCGCTGCCGAGGCCGCGGCCGAGGTGTACTGCACCGAAGCCACGCTCGACGAGCTGCGCCGCGAGCTCGGCCTTTCCGAAAGAGGAGAGGCCAACCTGGTCGTGCGCGTGCCCCGCTACGAGGTGAGCCTCACCGGCCGCACCCACATGCCGGTCGCGGTCGTCGCCGTCGACCTCGCCGAGTCGCCCGACGTGCGCACCCGGCGAGCCGGACTCGACCTGCTCGCCGCCGCACTGGGCGACCTCAGCCGGTGACCGCAGCGGAGGCGCGGGTCCAGCTGCCGGCGCTGGCCGGTCCGCTGGACACCCTCTGGGACCTCATCCTCGACCTCGCCGAGCAGCTGCCGCCGACCGGCTGGGTGCTCGTCGGCGGCCAGATGGTCATGCTGCACGGGCTGGTCGCCGGGCGGGTGGCCACGCGGGCCAGTCAGGACGTCGACGTCCTCGCCGACCTGCTCACCGACGACGCCGGACTGGTGCGCTGCGTCCGTGCAGTGCGGGATCTGGACCTCGAACCGCAGCCGGACTCGGCCGGCAGGGTCTACCGCTTCGTCCGGGCCCGGGACCAGGCCCGCGCCGACGTCCTGGCCCCTGACCACACGCCCCCGCGGCGGCGGCTGCGCACGGTCGGTGGGGACACCATCCGCATCGAGGGCGGCACCCAGGCCCTGCGGCGGGCCATGCCCGTGTACGTGACCAAGGGCGAGCGGACGGCGCCGGTCCCGGTGCCGGACCTGCTCGGTGCCCTGGTGCTCAAGGCCGCCGCCTGGGCCACCGACGCCCGCGATGCGGAACGGCATAGCGGGGACGCCGCCTTCCTGGCCGGCCTGATCGCTGATCCGCTCGCCGAGCGGAACCGGTTCGCCGGCAGCGACCGCAAGCGGCTGCAGCGGCTCGACCAGGTGCTCGGGAATCCGGACGCCACCGAATGGCGCCGGCTCGGCGACGCCGCCGACGACGGCTACGCCACCTGGCGCCTCCTGGCGAGCTGAGCTCGGGTCACCGCTTGGTCACCGCCATAGTGATGCTTCTGCAGCTAATGTGCATGCATGCCCGTCTCCGTGACGATCCGAGGCGTCCCCGATGACGCCAGGGATGAGCTCGCGGCGCGCGCGGCCCGAGCCGGTCAGTCGCTGCAGGAGTACCTGCGTGCAGAACTGGTGGCGCTCGCGCGGCGCCCCAGCCCGGACGCCCTGTGGGACCGCGTTCAACACCGCGTGCTCACCACCGCCAGCCGTTTGTCCGGTGACGCGATCCTCGAACTGCGCGACGCCGACCGCCGGTGACCGTCGTGGTCGACGCGTCCGTCCTCGCTGCCGCGCTGATCGATGGGGGCCCGGACGGCTCCTGGGCGCGCGCCGGGCTGCGCGGCGAGGACCTCGCAGCGCCGGCGCACGTGTACGTCGAGGTGTCGAACGTGCTCCGGCGCGCCGTCCTCGCCGGCCGGCTCGGTGCGGACGTCGGCGCGCTCGCCCACCGTGACCTCGTCGAGCTACCGCTGACGTGTTTCCCGTTCGAGCCGCTGGCCGACCGCGTGTGGGAACTGCACGCCGGGGTCACCGCGTACGACGCCGCCTACGTCGCGCTGGCCGAGGCGCTCGACGCGCCGCTGTGGACCCTCGACCGGCGTCTCGCCGCCGCGTCCGGGCCGCGGTGCACCTTCCAACTGCCGCCGTGAGAGAACTGTGTGGACCTGAGCGGCTGCCCTTCCTCGACCGGCTGACCGCGCATCTCGTGGGCCGAGCCCGCGGCTAGGGTCCCGGATCGCCGCCCACCGAACTGGAGGCTCTCGTGCCCTGGACCGACCGCACGCTCCCCACGCCGCTCCCACGGCCGGCCCGTATGGCCGCCGCAGCGCTGAGCCAGCGGTGGCAGCTGCCCCCGGCCACCCACGAGGTGCGGGTGCTGCGCGGCGTCGACGTCCCGATGCGCGACGGCACCACCCTGCGGGCCGACGTCTACCTGCCGGCGTCGGCCGGCCCGCACCCGACCGTCATGCTCCGCTCGCCCTACGGCCGCGGCCTCGGGTTCGCCTTCGCGATGACGGTGCCGTACGCCGAGCGCGGCTACGCGGTGGTGGTGCAGAGCGTGCGCGGCACCTTCGGCTCCGGCGGCGAGTTCAGCCCCGTCGTCAACGAGGAGCACGACGGGCGGGACACCGTCGCCTGGCTGCGCGAGCAGCCCTGGTTCGACGGCCGGCTCGCCACCCTCGGCCCCAGCTACCTCGGCTACACCCAGTGGGCCCTGGCGCTTGACCCGCCGCCCGAGCTCGAGGCGATGGTGCTGCACATCGGCCCGCACGACCTCGCCCAGGCCGGCATGGTCGACGGCGCCTTCCAGCTCACCAACCTCGCCATCTGGACCGAGCTCGTCGCCCACCAGGAGCGGGTCAGCTTCCTGCGCGGGCTGTACCGGCTGATGACGGCCGAGCGGCGGCTGGCCCCGCACCTCGGCGAGCTCCCGCTGCAGGGCCTGGCCGAGCGGTTCGGTGGCGCTCCGGCCCCGTGGTTCGACGAGTGGCTCGCCCACCCCGACCTCGCCGACTCCTACTGGGACCGCTACCGCGCCACCCCGGCCGTCCACTCGAGCACCGTCCCGACCCTGCTCATCGGCGGCTGGCAGGACTGGTTCGTCGAGCAGACGCTGTACCAGTACGCCGTCCTGCGCGACCGCGGCGTCGACGTCGGCCTCACCCTCGGCCCGTGGGCGCACCTCACCATCGACGCCGCCGTCACGACGCCGGAGAGCCTCGCCTGGCTCGCCACCCACCTGCCCGTCGACGGCGCAGCGCCCGTTCCGCAGCGGCCGGGCCGCGTCCGGGTGCACGTCACCGGCGCCCGCACCTGGCGGACCATGCCCGACTGGCCGCCGGCCACCACGGACCGCGCCTGGTACCTCGCCCCGGGCGGGCGGCTGGACGACGACGTGCCGACTGGAACCCACGAGCCCACCACCTTCACCTACGACCCGATGGACCCCACTCCGTCGGTCGGCGGGCGGGTGCTCGCCGCCAGCGCCGGCCAGCGGGACAACCGGGAGCTCGAGGCGCGCGACGACGTCCGCACCTTCACCACCGCGCCGCTGCGCCAGCCGGTGGAGCTGCTCGGCGGTGCGCGCGTCCGGCTGTTCCACGAGTCCGACAACCCGTACGCCGACGTCTTCCTGCGGCTGTGCGACGTCGGCCCGGACGGCGCGTCGATCAACGTCACCGACCGGCTGGTCCGGCTGGACCCCGCGCCCGGCGAGCAGCCGGTGGCGGGGGAGCGGGTCGTGGAGACGACGCTGCCCGATGTCGCGCACCGCTTCCGCGCCGGGCACCGCATCCGGCTGCAGGTCTCCGGCGGCGCCCACCCGCGCTACGCCCGCAACCTCGGCACGGGCGAGCCGCCCGGCGAGGGCACCCGTGGGGTGCCGGTGACGCACCGCATCTGCCATGGCGGCGCGGCACCGTCGTCGATCACCCTGCCGATGGGCTGACCCGCTCAGTGGCGAGGCGCTGCAGCGCGGCGGTGAAGCTCTCGTTCCACAGCCCCAGGTGCGGCCAGCGCTCGGCGACGTGCGCCGTCGCCTCTTCGACCGACATCCCCTTCTCCCGCACCAGCCAGCCGCGCAGCACCAGCCCGGTTCGCGACGCCCCGCCGTGGCAGTGCACGAGCAGCCGGTGCCCCTCGGCGTGCAGCGCCGCCATGTCGTCGAGGACGTCGGCCAGCACGGCGTCGAGCCCGGGGTTGTGCTCGGTGTCGGCGAGGTGGGCGACCCGGTGCACCGGGTGGCCGAACGGCTCGCCCAGCTTGCAGAGCGAGATGACGGCGAAGTCCCGCTCGCTGAACCGGGCGCCGTCGAGGTTCCCCGCCCAGATGCCCGGCAGCACCTCCGCCGGGCCGATCCGCGGGATCACGCCCGGGTCGTTGGGCACCCACGGCTTGCCGTCCAGCAGCGTCGCCAGCTCCTGCAGGTCGGCCAGCCCCACCCGGTCACCGGTCCCGGGCGCCCGGCCGTGCACCGCCGACGCCCAGCGCATCGGGATGCCGCCCATGCCGAACACCGCGCCGGCCAGCGCCCCGGCGACGCACGCCACCGTGCCGGTGTCCCCGCCCAGGTCGAGGCCCAGCCGCAGCACCTCGGCGAAGGACCGCCCGCGCCGCAGCGCCCACACCGCCGCACCGAGCACCGGCTCCGCCGCGCCGTCCGGCCCGCCGGCCTGGTCCGGTGTCCAGTCCGGCGCCAGCACGGCCGCCCACCGCTGCTCGTCGGCCACCAGCGACAGCGCGGCGGGGACCGCCGCCAGCGGGTCGCCGCCGTCCAGTGTCACCCGCAGCAGCTCGGCGAAGACCACGGACCCCTCACCGTCCGCCGGGTCGCCGTGCGCCAGCACCGCGATCCGCCGCGCGGCGTCCGCGGAGGCCGCCGCCCCGGACCGCGCGCCCCAGATCGCCGCGGGTACCGCCGGCGCCAGCGAGCCGTCGCCGGCCGCAGCCAGGTCGGCTGCGTCCAGGCCGCCGCGCGCCAGCAGCGACCGGCCGACCAGCAGCGCCCGCTGCGTGCGGTCGGTGACCTCGCCCGGCGCGCGGTCGTCCGGGCCGTCGCACATCTCCGTCCGCGAGCCCCGCGCCGGCTCCGGGAAGCGGGCCGAGAACTGCCCCGGCGGGCCGCCGGCGAACGGCGCCCCGAGCGCGTCACCGACCGCCGTGCCGACGAGCGCGCCCATGACGCGGTGGCTGCGGTGCATGGACGGCACGGGCACTCCTCGGGACGGCGGAACCGGTCCCCAGCATCTCCCGTGGAGTCGCGCACGGGCCGGGCCGGGCGCCCGTTCGTCACAGTCGTCCCGGACGCAACAGCCGACCTGGGCTTTTCCCGCGGCTGCCCTGGCGAGCCCGTTTTCCTCCGTACGCTGGGCGAAACCTCCACGGAAGGACGGCGCGTGACCAAGCACCTGCTCGACGAGACGGCCGAGTTCAAGATGCCCCGCATCGGTCGGCACGCGGCCCCGGAGACGGGCGAGCTCGAGATCACCCAGCGGCTGGAGCCCGCCGCCGCGCCGCGCCCGGTGGGCCGGCCCCGGCCGGACGAGGGCATCCGCGAGCGCTGAGCCGCCCGCCCGCAGCGCTACCACCCGTGCCCGGACGGCGACGCCGCCGTCCGGGCACGGGGACGGCGACCGGCGCCCGCTCGGCGGCTTCTGCGACGATGCGCGTCACGCAGGAGCGCTGAGATCCCGGGAGCCGTGCACGTGATCGTCGACCAGCCCGCCGCCCCGGCCGGGGGCGCGAGCCGATGACCGCCACCGGGCTCGCGCCGCGCGCCGTCGAGCGGATCAGTCTCCCGGTCTACGAGGCCGGGTCGGTCGACGTCCCGTTCGTCGCTCTCGGCTGGTCGGAGGCGCTCTCCTCCGACACCTGGTGGGAGGAGCACTCGCACCCGACGCACGAGCTGCTCTGGAACAGCCGGGGCGCGTCGTCGGTGACCGTCGACTCCCGGCTGTGGACCATCACCCCCGCGCACGGGCTCTGGCTGCCCGCGGGCACCCGCCACACCGGCTGGGCGCCCGCCGGCACCTGGATGCGCGCCGTGCACTTCTGCGTCGACGACGCACCCCGGCTGGCCGACCAGCCCGTCGCCGTGGAGATCACCCCGCTGCTGCGGCTGCTGCTCGACCGGCTCGACGCCCCCGACCTCGACGCCGGCTCCCGCGCCACGACCGAGGCGATGGTGCTCGACGTCCTCCGCCCCGCACCGCGGGAGCTGCTGCTGCGCGTGCCGTCGTCCAGGCTGCTCGCGCCCATCGTCGACACGTTGCGCACCGACCCCGCCGACGACACCACCCTCGCCGGCTGGGCCGCCCGCCTGGGCGTCAGCACCCGCACCATCACCCGCGCCTTCCGCAGCGAGACGGGGCTCGGCTTCGGCCAGTGGGTCGCCGCCGCCCGCGCGCAGCACGCCATCACGATGCTGGCCCACGGCGCGGAGATCGAGCAGATCGCCGGCCGCGTCGGCTTCCGGTCGGTGAGCGCGTTCGGCGCCGCCTTCCGCCGCGTCACCGGCATGAGCCCCGGGCGGTTCCGCGCCCAGTAGGTGTCCGATTCGCGACATCGGGTGTCCTGATCGAGGGATTGTCTCCGGCCGGACGGTCACTCAGACTTCGGTTAGGCAATCCTTAGTTGATCACCGCGCCGCCGTGGCGCGCCCGGAAGGACACCATGACCCGCGCATCCCACCTGGCAGCCGCCTCCGCGGCCGCTCTGCTCACCGTCGGGCTCGCCGCCTGCTCCTCGTCGGAGGCGGGGGAGACCACCGGGTCCGCGGGGGAGTTCACGCCGATCACCATCGAGCACGCCCTCGGCACCACCACGATCCCGGAGAAGCCCGAGCGGATCGCCACGGTCCAGTGGGCCAACCACGAGGTGCCGCTGGCCCTCGGCGTCGTGCCGGTCGGCATGGCCGCCGCCAACTTCGGTGACGACGACGGGAACGGCCTGCTGCCCTGGGTCGAGGAGCGGCTCGAGGAGCTCGACGCCGAGACCCCGGTGCTGTTCGACGAGACCGACGGCATCGACTTCGAGGCCGTGGCCGACACGAACCCCGACGTCATCCTCGCCGGTTACTCCGGCCTCACGCAGGAGGACTACGACACCCTCAGCGAGATCGCGCCGGTCGTCGCCTACCCCGCGGCGCCCTGGGCGACCCCGTGGCAGGACATGATCGAGGTCAACGCCGCCGGCATGGGCATGGCCGCCGACGGCGAGGAGCTCATCGCCGACCTCGAGCAGCAGATCTCCGACGCCGTCGCCGAGCACCCCGAGCTCGAGGGCACGGCCACCATGTTCATGACCCACGTGGACACCACCGACCTCAGCGAGGTCAGCTTCTACACGCCGCACGACACCCGAGCCGCCTTCTTCGAGGACCTCGGCCTCGCCACCCCCGAGAGCATCGCCGCGGCCTCCACCGACCCGGACAAGTACTCCGGCTCGATCAGCGCCGAGCAGATCGACACCCTCGACGACGTCGAGCTGATCGTCACCTACGGCGACCAGGCGCTGGTCGACGCGCTGGAGGCCGACCCGCTGCTGTCGCAGATGCCCGCCGTCCGCAACGGCGCGATCGTGCTGCTGCCGAACACCCCCCTCGGCACGGCCGCCAACCCGACCCCGCTGGCCATCCCGTGGGTGCTCGAGGACTACGTCGGCATGCTCGCCGAGGCCGCCGCCAAGGCCCCGTGACCTCGGTCGACACCCCGCCGGCCCCGGACGCCGCCGCCCTCCCGCGGCGGCGTCCGGGGCCGGTCCGGCTGCTCTGGCTGCTGGTCGTCCTCGCCGTCCTCGTCGCGCTGATGGGCGCCTCGGTGGCGATCGGCTCCCGCGGCGTCGGCTGGGCCGACATCGTCGCCGCCCTCGGCGGCTCCTCGGAGACCATCGCCGAGGCCGCCGTCACCAAGCGGATCCCGCGCACCGTTCTCGCGGTCGTCGTCGGCGCGGCGCTCGGCCTCTCCGGCGCGGTCATGCAGGGCGTCACCCGCAACCCGCTCGCCGACCCCGGCGTCCTGGGCATCAACATGGGCGCCTCGCTCGCGGTCGTCGTCGGGCTCGCCTGGTTCGGCCTGTTCTCCGAGACCGCGATCGTGTGGACGGCGATCGCCGGCGCCGCGGTCGCGGCCGTCTTCGTCTACGCCGTCGGGTCCCTGGGGCGCGGCGGGCCCACCCCGCTCAAGCTCGCCCTGGCCGGGGCGGCCACCGCCGCCGCGCTCACCTCGTTCGTCACCGCCATCGCGCTGCCGCGCGGCGACATCGCCGAGAGCGTCCAGTCGTGGGAGATCGGCGGCGTCGGCGGCGCCACCTTCGACCGCATCGGCACCGTGCTGCCCTTTCTCCTCGTGGGCCTGGCGATCAGCCTGCTGTCGGCCCGCAGCCTCAACTCCCTGGCGCTGGGCGACGACCTCGCCGCCGGCCTCGGCGAGCGGGTCGCGCTCGCCCGGGGCGTCGCGGCGCTGGGCTCGGTGCTGCTCTGCGGCGCCGCCACCGCCGTCGCCGGGCCGATCGCCTTCGTCGGGCTCGTCGTCCCGCACCTGTGCCGGCTGCTGGTCGGCATCGACCACCGGTGGCTGCTGCCGTTCTCCGCCCTCACCGGCGCGGCCCTGCTCACCGCGGCGGACGTCCTCGGCCGGGTCGTCGCCCGGCCTGAGGAGCTCGACGTCGGCATCCTCACTGCGCTCGTCGGCGCCCCGTTCTTCATCTGGATCGTGCGCCGGCAGAAGGTGAGCGAGCTGTGACCGCCGTCGTCACCGCCCGGCCGGCCACCGTCGACGCCGTCGCCGCCGGCCGGGTGCGCCGCTCCGCCCGCCGGCGCACCGTCATCGCGGTCCTCGCCGGGCTGGTGGTCGTCACCTTCGTCGCCACGCTGATGGTCGGGCGGACCTTCTACCCGCCCGGGGACGTGCTCCGCGTCGTGCTCGGCCAGGAGGTGCCGGGGGCGTCGTTCACCGTCGGCCGGCTGCGGCTGCCGCGCGCGGTCCTCGCGGTCGTGGCCGGGCTCAGCTTCGGCCTGGCCGGGGTCACCTTCCAGACGATGCTGCGCAACCCGCTGGCCAGCCCCGACGTCATCGGCATCACCTCCGGGGCCAGCGCCGCCGCCGCCTTCGGGATCGTGGTCCTCGGGTGGAGCGGCACCGCGGTCTCCGCGCTGGCGATCGTCGCCGCGCTGGGCGTCGCGCTGGCCATCTACGGGCTGGCCTTCAAGGACGGCGTCGTGGGCACCCGGCTGATCCTCATCGGCATCGGTGTCGCCGCCATGTCGCGGAGCATCACCTCCTGGGTCCTCTCGGAGGCCGGGGCGTGGGACTTCGCCGAGGCGCTGCGCTGGCTGACCGGCAGCCTCAACGGCACCACCTGGGCGGCGACCCTGCCGGCGCTGGTCGCCCTCGCCGTGCTCGGCCCGGTGCTGCTGACCCGGTCGCGGGAGCTCTCCGCGCTGCAGCTCGGTGACGACACCGCCTCCGCGCTGGGCGTCCGGGTCGACCGCACCCGCGTCGTGGTGATCGTCGCCGCGGTCGGCCTGCTCGCCTTCGCCACCGCCGCGTGCGGGCCGATCGCCTTCGTGTCGTTCCTCGCCGGCCCGATCGCCGCCCGCATCGTGGGGCCGCACGGCTCGCTGCTCGTCCCCGCGGCGCTGGTGGGGGCGCTGCTCGTGCTCGTCGCCGACCTCGTCGGCCAGTTCGCCCTCGGCACCCGCTTCCCGGTCGGCGTCGTCACCGGGGTGCTGGGCGCGCCCTACCTCATCTACCTGATCGTCCGCACCAACCGCACGGGAGGCGGCCTGTGACCCGCGACCGGAGGCTCGTCGCCGAGGGACTGACCCTCGGCTACACCGACGACGCCGTGATCGACTCGCTGGACCTGGCGATCCCGCCCGGCCGGATCACCGCCATCGTGGGCGCGAACGCGTGCGGGAAGTCCACGCTGCTGCGCTCGATGTCGCGGCTGCTCAGCCCACGCGGCGGGCAGGTGCTGCTCGACGGCAAGGCGGTGCACCGGATGCCGGCCAAGGAGCTGGCCCGCATCCTCGGCCTGCTGCCCCAGTCGCCGATCGCCCCCGAGGGCATCACCGTGGCCGATCTGGTGGGCCGCGGGCGGCACCCGCACCAGCGGCTGCTGTCCCGCTGGAGCCGGGAGGACGACGAGGCAGTCGCCGCGGCGCTGGAGGCCACCCAGACCGTCGAGCTCGCCGACCGGCCGGTGGACGAGCTGTCGGGTGGCCAGCGCCAGCGGGCGTGGATCGCGATGGCGCTCGCGCAGCGCACCGACGTCCTGCTGCTCGACGAGCCGACGACGTTCCTGGACGTGAGCCACCAGGTCGACGTCCTCGACCTGCTCACCGACCTCAACCGCGCCCGCGGCACGACGATCGTCATGGTGCTGCACGACCTCAACCTGGCCGCGCGCTACGCCGACCACCTGGTCGCCCTGGCCGGGGGCCGGGTGCACGCGGCCGGGACCGCGGAGGAGGTGCTCACCCCGGAGACGGTGCAGGCGGTGTTCGGGCTGCCCAGCCTGATCGTCACCGACCCGGTGTCCGGGAAGCCGCTGATGCTGCCCCGCGGCCGGCACCACGACCTCGCGGGCGCCGAGGTGCTGACCGCGCACGGGTAGCCGCCCGAGCCGTGTCCGGGCCCGGGGTCCGCGCACCCGGCCCGGATGCCAGGCTGAGCGGGTGCCTCCCGTCCGCAGCTCCGGCGTCCTCCTGTACCGCCGCACCGGCGAGGCGGTCGAGGTGCTGCTCGGTCACATGGGCGGGCCGTTCTGGGCGCGGAAGGACGACGGCGCCTGGTCGGTCCCCAAGGGGGAGCACGACCCGGCCGAGGACGCCGAGGCCGCCGCGCGCCGCGAGTTCGCCGAGGAGCTGGGCTGCCCGGTGCCGGCCGCGTCGCTGCAGCCGCTCGGCGAGGTGCGCGGCCGCAAGCTGCTCGCCGTCTGGGCCGGCGAGGGCGACCTCGACGCCGGGGCGATCACCAGCAACACCTTCGAGCTGGAGTGGCCGCCGCGGTCGGGCCGGGTGCAGGAGTTCCCTGAGATCGACCGCGCGGCCTGGTTCGACCTCGCCACCGCGCGGGTGAAGATCGTCCGCGGTCAGCTGCCCTTCCTCGACCGGCTGGGCGCGCACCTCGCCGGCTGACCGGCGGTCGGGTCAGCCGGTGCCCTCGGCGGCGATCAGGTCGGTGACCTCCTGCGGAGGCGTCGAGCAGTCGTCGGCCGACGGCTCCTGGTCCGAGGCCAGCCCCTCGATGCCGACGTCCTCGACCGGCTGGAAGCCGAGCCGCTCGAGGTGCGCGGGCACCCGGTTCTGGGCGTTCACCACGTGCGAGCGGGACAGCCAGCCCAGCCCGTCGTCCACCTGGAAGTCCATGCCGCCGCCGGGCGCCCGCTGCACGTGCCCGGGGGAGGGGAGCAGGCCGACCAGCTGCACGGCCTCCGCGGCGGACAGCTCCGCCGGCGGGGAGTCGAAGTAGTACCAGCCGGCCGCGCAGACGCCGTAGATCGTCGGCCCGAACTGGGCGTAGTTGACGTACAGCTCGAGCATCCGGCGGTCGTCGACGAACGCGGCCAGCTCGACGGCCAGGAGGGCCTCGACCCCCTTGCGCCAGGCGCTGAGCTCCTGGTTGAGGAACAGGTTCTTGGCCATCTGCTGCGGGATCGTGGAACCCGAGGGGTCGTCCTCTCCGGAGAGGTGGGCCGTCGCCCGGCTCCACAGCGCGTCCCACTCGAAGGCGCCCGAGCGGTAGGGGAGCTGCGCGTCCTCGTGCGCGATGACCGCGGCGAGGAAGTTCCGGGAGACGTGCTCGACCGGCACCGACTGCTGGATCGCGCCGTCGGGGTTGGCCAGCATGAAGGCCGTCGTGGGCGGGTCCACCCAGCGCAGCGAGAGCACCACCAGCGCCTGGACGACGCCGACCACGGCCAGCACGCGGACGACGCGACGGACCAGCCCCCGGCGACGCCGCGGAGGGCGGTCCCGGCGACCCCGGCGGCCGCGCGGCGGCGGGAGCGGACGCTCGGGCGCGGGCGGGAAGGGGCCCTCCGGCCGGGCCGTCGGGTAGGTACGCCGCGGCTCCTCCCCGGGCCACGGGCGCGGCGGCGGCCCGTACTGCGGCGGTCCGTACGGCGGCTGCCCGTAGGGAGGCTGCCCGTAGGGAGGCCGCTCGTAGGGAGGCTGCCCGTAGGGCGGCTGCCCGTACGGACGCTGCTCGTACCGCGGCGGGCCACCGGCCGGCGGCGGAGCGCCGTACCAGTCGTTGCCCACCGGCGGTGGACGGTCGAACCGGGGACGCCGGGCGGGCTCCGGCTGCGGCAGCGGCTCGGTGGGCCGGCGGCGGAGCCAGCGGGTGGTGCGGCGGTCCGGCGGGACGGGGGCCATGAGGCGGTGCTCCTCAGGTCGGCGTCGAACCGTCATCCTAGGGAGGTTTCCTGTGAGCCCCGTCGACGTCCGGCGTCCCGAGCCCCCGGAACGACCGGACGGGCGAGTCGGTGCGAGGCGGGTCACCCCTGGCGGGGCCTCAAGGTCGGGCGCGGAACGGCCGACGTTCTCCAGGTGAGCCGGTCAGGAGCGCCCGAGGTGGCGACGCTGCGCGTCATGGCGCAGACGCTGGCCATCTTCTACGGCTTCGGCGGCGCCGCCGGGTTGCTCATCGCATCCGGGGCCCAGCCGGGTGCCCTCCGCTCGGTCCTGCTCGCGCTCTCGCTCACCGCGCTGGCAGCGGCGGTCGTCGTCGCCCGGTGGGGCGCCCGGTGGCCGCGCAGGGTCTTCGACGTGGCGGTGGGTGCCGCGGACGTCCTCATCGCCACGGCCGTCGTGGCCAGCCCCGACCCGGTCACCGCGCTGGCCGCCGCCACGCTCATCAGCTTCGTCGTCGTCGACGCGCACCTGTTCTTCACCGGGCGCCAGGCGTGGGCGCACCAGGCGCTCGCGGTAGCCGCCGTCACCGCGTCCCTGCAGGTCTCCGGTGGCGTGCCGCTCACCACCGCGCTGGGCCTGGACGTCGTGCTCGTCGGCCTCGGCGTCGTCATCCGGCGGCTGGTCATCCGCGCCTCGGGCGCCAGCCGCGACCCCCTGACCGGTCTGCGCAACCGGCGCGGCTTCGACGAAGCGCTCGACGAGCTGCTGTCGGAGGCCGGCCGCACCCGCGAGCCGCTGTCGGCGGCGCTGCTCGACGTCGACCACTTCAAGTCGGTCAACGACACCTACGGCCACGAGGCCGGTGACCGCGTGCTGTGCCGGGTCGCCGACGTATGGCGGGCGCAGCTGCCGGCCGGGGCGGTGCTCGCCCGGCACGGGGGCGACGAGTTCTCGCTGCTGCTGCCCGGCGTCCGCGCCACGACGGCGCTCGCCCTCGTGCGGCGCATCTGCGTGCTGCACCCGGACATCTCGCTCTCCTGCGGGGTGGCCGGCTACTCGTTCGGCGAGAGCGCGTCCCAGCTCATGCGCAGTGCCGACCGCGCCCTCTACGACGCGAAGGTCCTCGGCCGCGGCCGGGCCGAGCTCTTCGAGGGCACCGGTCCGGCGGTCGACGGCGCGATCCGACGGGGCACGCCGCGGGCCTGGTGAGCCCCGGCACGGCGTCCTGGCTCACCTGCGGTGGTCCTGGCTCACTGTCGACGCTGAGCCAGGACCCCGAACGATCAGGTCACCTGATCAACATCGCGTCACGGCAGGCCGGCGTGCGGGACGGCGACCTCCGTCGACACCAGCACCGCCTCGCGCACCGGTGCCCGCGTGTGCTCGTAGAAGTCCGGTGCGCAGCACAGCAGCAGCGTGCGGCCGTCGTCCCCACCCAGCGCGCAGGCGTAGACGCCCATGCCGTCCGGTGCGGCGATCTCCTCGACGATCGCGCCACCGGCCGCCACCCGGACCACCCGGGAGTTCAGCCCGTCGGCGACCCAGACGTGTCCCTCGGCGTCGAGCGTGCACCCGTCGGGGGCGACCACCACCTGCCCGATGAGCTCCTCGACCGAGTCGCCCACCGGCAACGGGCCGAGCTCCGCCCACACCCGGCGGCCGCCCAGCGAGCCGTCGGCGGCGATGTCGAACGCCGTGAAGCGGTTGCCCCACGTCTCGCCGACGACCAGCGTGCCGCCGTCCGGGGTGATCACCGAGCCGTTCGGGAAGCGCAGGTCCTCGGCCACCACGGTCACCGTCCCGTCGGGGTCGACCCGCTTCACCGACGCAGGGGCGGGCGCGCCACCGCCCATGAGGTCGAAGCCGAAGTCGCCGACGAACGCCCGGCCGGCGGCGTCGACCACCATGTCGTTGAGGTGCCCGCCGCAGACCGCAGAGAGGTCGGCGTGCGTGGACACCTCGCCGTCGGCGACCCGGAGCAGCCGGTGGTCCTTCATCGACACCACGAGCAACGAGCCGTCGGGCAGCCAGCCCAGTCCCGAGGGCTGGTTCTCCACCTCGAGGACGACGTTCTCCCCGCCGCCGGGCGCGACCCGGCTGACCGTGCGCCGGTAGAAGTCCGAGACCCACCACTGCCCGTCGCGCCACCGCGGCCCCTCGAAGTAGGAACCGCCCTCCAGCACCGTCCGGAACTCTCGCGTCGCCATGGCACCGGACGCTACGACGCCGCGGCGCGGCGCACGAGCCGGTCCCGCGCTGTTTCACCGCTCCCCACCTGGGCAGATGCGAAGAATGCGTCGACGGAGAGTGCGCCGGTGATTGTGCGGGGGGTGTTCGAGCGGACCCTGCGGGCGGTCGAGCGCTGGGAGGTCCTCGACGCGCCCAGCTACCCGGTCGAGCACGGCATCTCGCTGACCTTCCTGCTCGCCGGGCGCTATGCCCGGCCGCTGCAGGACCTGCTGCACGGTGTCTGGCTCGGCCACCCGCTGCACCCCGCCCTGGTCACCGTGCCGATCGGGTCGTGGACGGCGGCCCTGGCCCTCGACGCCCTGGACGCCACGGGCCGCGGCGGGCCGGGCTCCGGGGCGGCGGCCCGCACCGCGGTGCGGGTCGGCGTCGCCGGCGCGGTGGCCGCGGCGGCCACCGGGCTGACCGACTGGCAGCACGCCCACGACCAGGCCCGCCGCGTCGGGCTGGTGCACGCCGGGCTGAACAGTGCCGCGCTCGCGCTCTACACCTGGTCGCTGGCCGATCGGGCCCGCGGCCGGGCCGCCCGCGCGCGCGTCACCGCCGCCGCGGGCTACGCGGTCACCGTCGCCAGCGGCTGGCTCGGTGGCGCGCTCTCCTACCGGCACGGGATGGGTACCGACCACGCCGTCCGCAGCTACGAACCGCGGCGCTTCACCGACGCCGCCGCCCTGGCCGACCTGCCCGAGGGCGAGCCGGTGCCGGTGGACGTCGACGGCATGCCCGTCGTCCTCGTCGCCACCGGGGGTGCCGTGCAGGCCGTCGGTGGCCGCTGCCCCCACCAGGGCGGGCCGCTCGGGGAGGGCTGGCTGCACCGCGGCGACCTGGTCTGCCCCTGGCACGGGTCGCGGTTCGACCTGGCCACCGGTGAGCCGGCCCAGGGCCCCTCCACCGCACCGCTGCCCTGCTTCGACACGCGGGTCCGCGAGGGCCGGGTCGAGGTGCGCCGTCGGGCCGACTGGCGCACGCCCACCGCGATCACCACCGTCCAGGAGGCATCCCGATGAAGGCCGACGAGGTCCTGACCGCCCACCACGACGTGCTGCGCGGGCTGCTGCGCGACCTGGCGGAGACGACCGGCGAGGAGACCGAGCGGCGGGAGGAGCTGCGCGGCCGGCTGCTGCGGGAGCTGGAGATCCACACCCAGATCGAGGACGAGCTGTTCTACCCGGCCGTCGTCGACGTCTCGCCGCTGCTCTCCCTCGCGCACGCCGAGCACCGGCAGATCGACGACCAGCTGGCCACCGTGATGCGCACGGCACCCGACGACCCGGAGTTCACCACCGAGGTGCGCATGCTGGAGAAGACGCTGCGCCACCACACGATGGAGGAGGAGCAGCGGATGTTCCCCCAGGCGCACGCCCTGGGCGAGGAGCGGCTCGAGCAGCTCGGCGAGCAGTTGCGCGCACGGCAGCGGGAGCTGGTGGAGTCCGGCGGCATGCGGCTGATCGTGCGGCTCAAGCGGGCGACGCTGCGCCTGGTGTGAACGCCCCGGGGGGGGGGGGGGGGGGGGGGGGGGGGGGGGGGGGGGGGGGGGGGGGGGGGGGGGGGGGGGGGGGGGGGGGGGGGGCGTATCATGCTCGCGCCAC
>NZ_JBJHAK010000042.1:0-21122 GCF_054050975.1 Blastococcus sp. SYSU DS0828
ACGTCGCGGGCAGCAGCGTGGTGAGCACCTCGGCGTGCTCCAGCTGCGTCACCGCCGCCGTGCGGCTGCAGTTCTGCACCGCGGCCAGCTCATCGGGCACGAACTCACTCGCCCCGGCCGGGCCGACCTGTCCGGCGCGCTCGCCGCCGGGCAGCGGATCGGCCGGAGCCGGGCGCGCCGCGGCCAGATCCATCACCAGCTCCGCCCGCAACGCCGCCAGCCGCGCCTCCGCCGCCACGATCTGCCCCAGCAGCTCCGCCGCCTCCGCCGCACCCCGCCGGGCCGGCAACCACGCGCTCAACGGCTCGTCCCACCGCGTCGGATCCGGATCCGCCAGCTCCCACTCCGACGGCGGGCTCACCGGCCCCACGGTCACCCCGACCGCGAACCCGACCACCGACATACCCGCAGGCTAGGACGGGGGTCTGACAGTTCCCGCAGGTCGGAGCCGAGCGACCAGGTCCAGGACCCGGGTGACCACTTCGGGCCGACAACCCGGTTAGGACCTGGCGACGGGACGGGTCAGCGCGGGGTGCGGGGGGTGGCCGGGTGCGAGCCAGCGGTGACCAGGTCGGCGACGGCCTGGCGGGCGTCGCCGGCGGTGACCAGACCCTCGCCCACGAGCACTGCATCGGCGCCCGCGGCGGCGTAGCTGATCAGGTCGTGCGGGCCGCGGACCCCGGACTCGGCGACCTTCACGACCTCCGACGGCAGGCCGGGGGCGATCCGCTCGAAGGTCGACCGGTCGACCTGCAGGGTGGTCAGGTCGCGGGCGTTGACCCCGATCACCGAGGCGCCGGCCGCCATCGCGCGGTCGGCCTCGGCCTCGGTGTGCACCTCGACCAGCGCGGTCATGCCGAGGGACTCGACCCGCTCCAGCAAGCCGACCAGCACGTTCTGCTCCAGGGCGGCGACGATCAGCAGGACCACGTCGGCCCCGTGCGCCCGCGCCTCGTGCACCTGGTAGCTGCTGACGATGAAGTCCTTGCACAGCACCGGGACGTCGACGACGGCGCGGACGGCGGCGAGGTCGGCGTGGGATCCCCCGAAGCGACGCTGCTCGGTCAGCACGGAGATGACCCGCGCGCCACCCGCTGCGTACTGCTGCGCGAGCCGGGCCGGGTCGGCGATGTCGGCCAGGTCGCCCTTGGACGGGCTGCGCCGCTTCACCTCGGCGATCACGCCGACACCGGGTGCACGCAGGGCCGCGAGCGCGTCGCGCGCCGGCCGGGCCGCCTGCGCGGCGGCCTTCACCTCGTCCAGCGGTGTCGCGGCCTCGCGGACGGCGAGGTCCGCGCGGACACCGGCGATGATCTCGTCGAGCACGTTCACGGCGTCGTCGCAGCCTCGGCCGAGGTCCGGTGGTTGCTCATCGGCGCCACTGCTCCTCGTACGTCGATCCCGGGCGGATGGGTGGAACCACTCTAGAGGCGGGCCACGGGCCGCCCGGCCCGGGGGCGGGCATCGCGACCCTCGGCCGTTCCGCTATACGGCGGAACCGGACCGCGGCGGGGGTGGCGGCTCGGTGGGGTCCTCCCCGCGATCCAGCGCCTTCCAGGCGTCGTCCGCACGGTCCTCGTCCGAGCGCACCGGCGCCGGCCCCGCGTGCCGCTCGTAGCGCTGTCCCATCGCGGGCCAGGAGGCCCCGCGGAGGACGGTCAGCACCCCGGCGAGGACGGCCAGCACCCCGGCGGCCACGGCGAGCCCCGGCCAGACCGGCGAGATCTCCACCGCCGTCGCGGTGACGCTGGCGCCGCCGACGCCGGGCAGGTCGGCGGCGGCGTCGGCGACTCCCCCGGTCAGCACCCGGGTGCCCGACCACAGCAGGGCGCCACCGCAGGCCGCCACCAGCAGCCCGACCACCAGCCGGCCCGTCCCGCGCACCGCCAGCAGCGCGACGGCCGCGGCCAGCAGCACCAGGCCGGCGGCGGTCACCAGCGGTGCCGCGGCGCCACCGGTGAGGGTCCCGCTCACCGGCGGCAGGGGTGCCCGTCGCTCGGCGGTCACCTCCGCCCACCGCTGGCTCGCGGTCGACAGGGCCAGCGCCCCGGCCAGCGCGACGCCGACCACGGCGGCGGTCAGTTCGCGCCGTGCACCGCCGGACGGGCCCACGCCCGGGGACGAGCTCACGACAGCTCCCGCAGCCGCTCGGCCGTCGCGATCGCCGACAGCACCGCGCGCGCCTTGTGGCGGGTCTCCGCCTCCTCGGCGGCGGCGTCGCTGTCGGCCACGATCCCCGCCCCGGCCTGCACGTACGCGCGCCCCTGGTGCAGGACTGCGGTGCGGATGGCGATCGCCATGTCCATGTCGCCGCTGGCGTCGACGTAGCCGACGGTGCCCGCGTACAGGGCGCGCCGCGTCGGCTCGAGGGTGTCGATGATCGCCATGGCGCTGGGCTTCGGTGCGCCCGAGACGGTGCCCGCGGGGAAGGTCGCGTCGAAGACGTCCAGGGCGTCGCAGCCGGGCCGCACCTCGCCGGCGACGGTCGAGACCAGGTGCATCACGTGGCTGTAGTGCTCGACCCGCATGAAGTCCGGCACCTCGACGCTGCCGGGCACGCAGACCCGCCCCAGGTCGTTGCGCGCCAGGTCGACGAGCATGACGTGCTCGGCCCGCTCCTTGGGGTCGGCGAGCAGCCCCTCGGCCAGGCGCACGTCCTCCTCGGGCGTGGCGCCGCGCGGCCGGGTGCCGGCCGGCGGGTGGACGACGGCCGAGGTGCCGGCCACCGTCACCAGCGCCTCGGGTGAGGAGCCGACGACGTCGAACGGCGTCTCCCGGCCCGCGAAGCGCAGCAGGTACATGTACGGCGACGGATTGGTCGCCCGCAGCACCCGGTAGAGGTCCAGCGCCGCGACGTCGGTCTCGAGCTCGAACCGCTGGGCGAGCACCACCTGGAAGGCGTCGCCGGCCCGGATGCGCTCCCGCACCTCCTCGACCCCGGCCTGGAAGACCCCGGGCGCCAGGTTGCTGCGCACCGACGCCGGCACGTCGGCCGGCTCGAAGACCGCGACAGCCGGCGCGGCGGGCCGGACCAGCGCGGCGGCCATGGCGTCCAGCCGGGCGACCGCGTCCTCGTAGCCGGCGGCGGCGGGCTCGGCTCCGGGTCCGCGCAGGGCGTTGGCGATGAGCAGCACCGACCCGTCGCTGTGGTCCAGCACGGCCAGGTCGGTCACCAGCATCATCGCCAGCTCCGGCATGCCCAGGTCGTCGACGCTGGTGCTCGGCAGCCGCTCCAGACGGCGGACGACGTCGTAGCCCAGGTAGCCCACCAGCCCACCGGTGAGCGGGGGCAGCCCCGGCGTGCGGGGCGAGCGCAGCCGCCGCGCCAGGACCCGGACGGCCTCGAGGGGATCGGCCGGGAGGTCGTCGGTCAGCCCGGGCACGTCGTCCCCGAGCCACTGCGTGCGCCCGTCCCGCTCGGTGAGCACACCCGCGCTGCGGACGCCCACGAAGCTGTACCGCGCCCACCGCTTCCCCTGCTCGGCCGACTCCAGCAGCACCGTGCCGGGACGGTTGCCGGCCAGCTTCCGGTAGATGCCGACGGCGGTCTCGCCGTCGACCAGGAGGCGGCGGGTGACCGGGACGACCGCCGCGTCGATGCCGGCGAACTCCTCCCGCGAGGGCGAGGTGACCCCGAACCTCACGGCGCCACCCCCTGCGCGGCCGGCAGCACCCGGTGGAAGCAGCTGCGCTCGCCGGTGTGGCAGGCGGCGCCCTCCTGGTCGACGAGCAGCAGCAGCGCGTCGCCGTCGCAGTCCAGGCGCACCTCCCGCACCCACTGCCGGTGCCCGGAGGTCTCCCCCTTCACCCAGTACTCCCGCCGGCTGCGCGACCAGTAGGTGGCCCGGCCGGTGGTGAGGGTCCGGTGGACCGCCTCGTCGTCCATCCAGGCCACCATCAGCACCTCGCGGGTGTCGTGCTGCTGGACGACGGCGGCGACCAGGCCGGCCGGGTCGCGGCGCAGCAGAGCGGCGACCTCGGGGGCCAGCGCGGGTCGGGAGGGATCGGTCGCGGGCATGCCGCCAGTCTGCCGTGCCGCCCGGTCAGCCCTGCGGGGCGGTGAACCAGCTGCGCCCGCCACCGAAGAGCACGAGCCCGAGCGCGACGAGCGGGGCGGCGGCGAAGAACAGGCTGAACACGGCGAGCACCCCGCCGACGTCCTCGACCGCCGCGGCCGGCCCCAGCAGGTCGGTCAGCTTCGCCCACCAGTAGACGGCGAGCACCAGCTGGGCACCGTGCGCGGCCAGCAGCACCAGCCACGCCGTCCGGGTGCGCCGGATCAGGGCGAGGACCCCGGCGGCCACCAGCAGCGCCACCGAGATCAGCTGGACGACCGCGAGCGTGCCGCCCTCGCGGGCGAACACGTAGGCCTGGGTGGGGGCGGCACCCGGGCTCTGCTCGACCGCCATCTCCGCGAGCGAGGCGAAGAACCACACGTACAGCGACGCCACCGCGACCAGCAGCGCCTGCACGAAGCTCAGCACCGCGGCGCCGACGACCTGACCCGGCCGGCGCCCGGCCCGGGGCGGCACCGGACCGCCCGGGAACGGCGCCGTCCCGTACGGGCCGGGATAGCCGTAGCCGTAGGGGCCGGGGTAGCCGTAGGGCGGGGGGCCGTACCCGGGCGGCGGCGGACCGTAGGGCGACGCGTAGCCGGGGGGCGGCGCCGTGGGCGGCGGGCCGGTGTAGACCGGCCCCGGCTCGGTCGGCGTCGCCGGGTCCGCCCAGGGGTCGCGCGGTGCGCTCACGTCCCGCCCCGTCACAGGGCGGCCGCGAGCGCGCGACCCGCGACCCGGCCGGAGAACAGGCAGCCGCCGAGGAAGGTGCCCTCCAGCGAGCGGTAGCCGTGCACGCCGCCACCACCGAAGCCGGCCACCTCACCGGCGGCGTAGAGGCCGCTGAAGACCTCCCCGCCCGGCCGCAGCACGCGACCGGAGAGGTCGGTCTCCAGCCCGCCGAGGCTCTTGCGGGTGATGACGTTGAGCCGGACGGCGATCAGCGGCCCGGCCTCTGGGTCGAGGATCCGGTGCGGCGGGGCGACCCGGATCAGCTTGTCGCCGAGGTAGTTGCGGGCGCCGCGGATGGCGGTGATCTGCAGGTCCTTGGTGAAGGTGTTGCCGACCTCGCGGTCGCGGGCCACGATCTCCCGCTCCACCTGGGCGAGGTCGAGCTCCGGCGTGCCGCCGGTCACGCGGTTCATGCCCGCGACCAGCTCGGGCAGGGTGCGGGCGACGACGAAGTCCTCGCCCCGGTCCAGGAACGCCTGGACGGGGCCGGAGACGCCGGCCTTCACCCGGGTGGCGAGCAGCCGGAGGTCCTTGCCGGTGAGGTCGGGGTTCTGCTCGGAGCCCGACAGCGCGAACTCCTTCTCCACGATCTTGTGCGTGGCGACGAACCAGGTGTGCTCGTGGCCGGTCTGCCCGATGTGCGCGAGCGTCCCGAGCGTGTCGAACCCGGGGAACAGCGGCACCGGGAGCCGCTGGCCGGTGGCGTCGAGCCACAGCGACGAGGGGCCGGGGAGGATGCGGATGCCGTGCCGCGCCCAGACCGGCGAGTGGTTGGCGACGCCCTCGGTGTAGTGCCACATCCGGTCGCCGTTGACCATGCTGGCGCCGGCGGCGACGGTGGCCTCCTGCATCAGGCCGTCGACGTGCGCCGGGACGCCGGAGAGCAGCCGCTGCGGTGCCGGGCCGAGCCGGGCCGGCCAGTACCGGCGGACCAGGTCGTGGTTGCCGCCGATCCCGCCGGAGGTGACGACGACGGCCTGCGCGGCGAGCTCGAACTCCCCGACCTCGGCGCGGGAGCTGGCCTCGCCGCGGGCGACGTCACTGGGCTCGAGCACCGCGCCGCGGACGCCGGTCACCGCGCCGCCGCTGACGACGAGCTCGGTGACCCGGTGCCGGAAACGCAGCTCGACCCGGCCCGCCGCGACGGCCGCCCGCACCCGACGCTCGAACGGGGCCACCACACCGGGACCGGTGCCCCAGACGATGTGGAACCGCGGCACCGAGTTGCCGTGCCCGGTGGCCGTGTAGCCACCGCGCTCGGCCCACCCGACGACCGGGAAGAAGCCGATGCCCTGCTCCTTGAGCCAGGCCCGCTTCTCCCCCGCGGCGAACTGCAGGTAGGCCTCGGCCCACTGCCGGGGCCAGTGGTCGCTGTCGCGGTCGAAGCCGGCGGTGCCGAACCAGTCCTGGCGGGCCAGCTCCAGCGAGTCGCGCACCCGCAGCCGGCGCTGCTCGGGCGAGTCGACGAGGAACAGCCCGCCGAAGGACCACCACGCCTGCCCACCCAGCGACGCCTCGGGCTCCTGGTCGACCAGGATCACCCGCTTGCCGGCGTCGGCGAGCTCGGCGGTGGCGACCAGTCCGGCCAGCCCCGCTCCCACCACGACGACGTCTGCCTCGATGCGTCCGTTGTCCACAGGGCGACGCTAGCGGGCGCGCCCTGCCGGGCGCGTCCCCCCGGGCGGGCGAGTTGCGCCGCCGCGTGCGCCCCCGACGTCGCCGTCGGCGCCGCAACGGCTCAGGCGACCGGCTCGGGCTCCCCGGTCGAGGAGCGCCGCCACGAGGCGTGCAGCCGGGCGTAGGGGCCCTCGGCGTCGACGAGCTCCGCGTGCGTGCCGCGCTGCACCACCCGGCCCGCGTCGACCACCAGCACCTCGTCGGCCCGCTCGGCGGTGGAGAGCCGGTGCGCGATGGTCAGCGTGGTGCGGCCCTGGGTGAGGGTGTCGAGCGCGCGGGTCAGCCGCCGCTCGGTCGCCGGGTCGACGGCGCTGGTCGCCTCGTCGAGCACCAGCAGGTCGGGGTCGGCCACGTACGCGCGGGCGACGGCGACCAGCTGGCGCTCGCCGGCCGACAGCGACTCCCCGCGCTGCCCGACCGCCGTCCCGACGCCCGCCGGCAGGCCGGCGACCCACGCCCCGAGGCCCAGGTCGTCGAACGCGGCGACGACGTCGGCGTCGGTCATGCCGGGGCGGCCGTAGCGCACGTTGTCGGCGACGGTGGCGTCGAACAGGAACCCGTCCTGCGGCACCATCACCACCCGCGCGCGGAGCGAGGGAAAGGCGACATCGGCCAGCGGCACCCAGCCACCGGCGTCGGAGCCCAGCAGCACCCGCCCCCCGGCCGGGTCCATGAGCCGGGTGACGAGCTTGGCGAACGTCGTCTTGCCCGAGCCGGTCTCCCCCACGATCGCCACGCGGGTGCGCGGCGCGATGGTGAGGTCGACGTCGTCGAGCGCCGCCCGCGCACCGGGTGCGTAGCGGAAGGTGACGTGCTCGAAGCGGACTCCCAGCGGCCCGGCCGGCAGCTCCCGCACCCGGTCGGGGGTGGCGACGGCGGGGTCGCGGACGTCGGGCTCGGTGTCGAGCACGTCGAGCACCCGGCGGAAGCCGGCGACGGCGTTCTGCGCCTCGTTGAGCACCTCGCTGGCGGTCTGCACCGGGGCCACGAACAGGGTGACCAGGAAGAGGAAGGCCACCAACGTGCCCGGGGTGATGTCGCCGGCCAACCCGAGGAGGACCCCGACGACCACCACGGCGGCGTTGGCGACCGCGGCGACGAACTCGCCGCTGACGAACACCGCGGCGGTCACCTTCTGCGCGTCGACCTGGGCGCGGTAGTGCCGGTCGATCGCGGCGTCCAGCCGCGCGGCGGTGCGGGCGCGCACCCCGTAGGCCCGCACGGTCGGGGCGCCGACCACCGACTCGGAGACCGCGGCGAGCACGTCGCCGACGCGCTCCCGGACCACGCCGTACACCTGCACGAGCCGGCGGGCGAACCAGCGGACGGCGAAGACCAGCGGCACGAAGCAGACCAGGACGAGCAGCGTCAGCTGCCACGAGTAGACCGCCATGACGGCGGTGGCGACGACGAGCTGACCGACGCTGACCAGCCCGAGGACACCACCCCACTGCATGAAGACCGACAGCTGGTCGACGTCGCTGGTCACCCGGGAGACCAGCGAGCCGCGCCGCTGGCCCTGCTGGTGCAGCACGGAGAGGTCGTGCACGTGCCGGAACGCCCGCACCCGCAGACCCGCGAGGGCGGTCTCCGTCGTGCGGAACAGCCGGACGTTCATCCGGTAGACCGCGACGGCGGTGAGCACCACGACGACGGCGCAGCCAGCGACCACCCAGGTGACGAGCCCGAGATCCGGGCCTCCGGGCGCACCCAGGCCGCGGTCGATGACCTGCTGCACGGCGATGGGCACCACCACGCGGCCGGCCGTGGCGACCAGGGCCAGGGCGAAGGTGACCGGCAGACCGCGCCGGAACTCCGGCATCATCCGCAGGCCGCGGCGCAGCGTGGCCAGGGCGCCCTCGGACGGGCGGTCCTCCAGCCGCGTCGCGGCGGTCACGCAGGCACCTCCGCCTGCGCGTAGGCCTGCACCAGCGCCGCGTACCCCGGCACCTCGGCCAGCAGCTGCTCGTGCGTGCCGCGGGCGACGGCTCGGCCGTCCTCGAACCAGACGACCTCGTCGGCCAGCGCGATCGTCGCCTGCCGGTAGGCGACCACCACCACGGTCGTCGGCGCCCCGCTCCCCCGCAGCGCGTCGAGGATGCGCGCCTCGACGGCGGGGTCCACGGCGCTCGTGGCGTCGTCGAGCACCAGCAGCCGGGGACGGCGGACCACGGCGCGGGCGAGCGCGAGCCGCTGCCGCTGGCCGCCGGACAGGGACGCGCCCCGCTCCCCGACCCGGGTGTCCAGGCCGTCGGGCAACGCGGCGACGAAGTCGTCGGCCGCCGCGACGCGCAGCGCGGCCCAGACCTCGTCGTCGTCCACGGGCGCGCCGAGGGTGACGTTGCCGCGGACGGTGTCGTCGAAGAGGAAGGCGCTCTGCGCGACGAAGGCCGCCTGGCCGCTCACCTCGCCCTCCCGCAGCCGGCGCAGGTCGACGCCGTCGAGCAGCACCGCGCCGTCGGCCGGGTCGACGAGGCGCACCAGCAGGCCGGCGAGGGTGGACTTGCCCGACCCGGTAGGGCCGACCACGGCCACCGTGCGGCCGGCCGGCACGTCGAAGGTGACGCCGGTCAGCGTGGGACGACTGCCCCCGTCGAACGTGAAAGCGACGTCGCGCAGCGCCACGCCGGCGCCGCCGGCACCCGCGACGGCGGCATCCGGCCCGTACGGGGTCTCCCCGGTCGCCTCGAGGACGGGGGTGACCCGGTCGAACCCGGCCAGGGCACGCGGCAGGTCGGCGAGCACCCAGCCGATGGCCCGGATCGGCAGGGCGAGCAGGGTGAACAGGTAGGCGATCGACACCAGGTCCCCGGCGTCGGTGGCGCCCTCGGCCACCCGGCCGGCGCCGATGAGCAGGACGGCGAGGGTGCCGAGGTTCGGCAGCGCCTCCATCATCGGGTCGAAGACCCCGCGCACCCGGCCGACGGCGATCAGCCCGTCGCGCAGCTCCTCGGCCCGGGCGGCGAAGCGCTCGGTCTCGGTGTCCTCGCGGCCGAGGGTCTTCACCACGAGCGCCGCGTCGAAGCTCTCGTGCGCGATCTCGCTGACCTCCGCCCGCAGCTGCTGCGCCCGCTGCATCCGCGGGCTCATCACCTGGGAGTAGACGCCGTTGGCCGCGAACACCAGTGGGAAGACCACGAGACCGACCAGCGCCAGGAGCGGGTCGGTGAGCACCAGCGCCACGCTGGTGATCGCGATCATCACCAGCGCGCCACAGGCGAACGGCAGCGGCGCGACGAAGAACCACGCCGACTCCACGTCGGAGTTGGCGTTGGAGAGCAACTGCCCCGTGGGGTGGCGCTGGTGCCAGGAGAGCGGCAGCCGCAGGTACTGGCCGGTCACCCGGCGGCGGTACTCGGCCTGCAACCGGTAGCTCATGACGCCGGCGAACAGCCGGCGGCCCAGGATGCCGACGATCTTCAGCAGGGCGACGCCGAGGATGGCGACGGCCGCCAGGGTCAGGGCGGCCGTGGTGGTGGCGCCGTCGTCGAACGAGGGCAGCAGCACCCGGTCGGTGATCTCCCCGATGACGTAGGCGCTGGCGACCGTCATGGCGCCGTAGAGGCTGCTGGCCAGCAGCGCGAGGGTGAACATGCCCGGCTGCTCGGCGATCGCCCGCCGGACGTGGCGGAGCCCGCGTCGGACGACGGCGTCTCTGCGGCGGGACACGGGGCTCCTCGGGTGTGCGGGCGGCCCGGCCAGGATGCCGGACGGTCGTTAGGAACGCTAAGCGGGCGGTGCAACCCCGCGCCGCAGCGGCTTCTTCCCGCGCCCGGGTACCGCCGGGCCCGGCAGCCGGGTAAGCAGGAGCGATGAGCGCCGTCCCCCCGTCCCTGCCGGACCGCGAGCGCGCCGCGCTGGCCGACCTCCTCGACGAGCTCGGCCCGGAGGCACCGACGTGCTGCGCGGGCTGGACCACCGCGCACCTGGCCGCGCACCTCGCCGTCCGCGACCGGCGACCCGACGCCCTCCCGGGGTACGGCCTGGAGATGCTGCCCGGCGGCGCGCGCCTGGCCTGGTGGTCGCACCGGCTGGAGGACCGGCTGCGCGGGTCGACGCCGTACGCCGAGGTGGTCGACCAGGTGCGCAGCGGACCACCGGCGTGGTCGCCGATGGCCCTGCCGGCCGCCGCGCGGGCGTTCAACCTGTCGGAGTTCGCGATCCACCACGAGGACGTCCGCCGCGCCCAGCCGGGCTGGGAGCCGCGGGACCTGCCGCGGTCGGAGCAGGACCAGCTCTGGTCGGCGGCCGCCCTCTTCGGCCGGCGGGCCGCGGGACGCCGCGGGCTGGTGCTCCGGCGCAGCGACGACCCCGGCGTGGAGAAGCGCTTCGGTGCGGGCGGTCGCACGGTCACCGGTGAGCCGATGGAGCTGCTGCTGTGGGCCTCCGGCCGCCGCGACGTCGCCCGGGTGACCGTGGCCCCCGACGTCAGTGACCGCGGGTGAGCAGGTCCCGCAGGTCAGCCGCCTCTCCTCGCGGCGTCACCGGTGGCCGGCCGCCACCGCGGGGCCGGCGGCCGGCTCCCTCGAACCAGAACGGGCTGCTGTAGGCCAGGGCCAGGTTGTTGCACGGGTGCCCCTCCGGCCCGGGGCTGAGGTTCGGCTTCGTCGGGTCGGCGATGCGCAGGACCGCCCACGAGGCGGAGTCGCGGTCGATCGGCGCGCGGAACCGGATCGGCCGGCGTTCCCTCGGATCCGGCACCCGCACCGACTCGACGTGCACCACGGTGGGGGCCCGGTCGCCGGACGTCAGGACCTGGATCTCGACCTCCTCGCCGGCGTGCTCGGGCCCGCGGTCCAGGTCCACCTCGAAGCGGACGTCGCGCGCGCGGTGGGGCACCGACCGGCCCATGAAGCTGCCCTGTGCGGTCGCGTCCAGCCGCAGGCCCCGCACGTTCGTGGCGAAGAAGTCCCGCGCCGCCAGCGCCCGGCGCACCCCGCCGCGGTCGAGCTGGTCGACCCACAGGCCCGCCCGCCCCTTGCCGTCCGGCTCCCCCCAGTCGGTGCCGTGCTCGTCGGTCACGCCGAGCAGCCCGACCCGCCAGCCGGCGTCCAGGCAGGCGACCAGCGGACTGGGGAACCCCGCCGCCCAGCCCTCGAAGAGGTAGTCGTCGCGCCGGTTCATGATCTCCATGGAGACGATCCGGTCGCTCAGCGCGGGCTCGTAGGCGAACGCGTCGAAGACCCCCGGCTCACGGTTGGGGTGGTTGAAACCCGCCAGCCCGTCGGCGCCGCCCCCGACGAGCGGGGTCTGCGGAGAGCGGCGCAGCCACTCGTAGAACAGCGCCATCCCGCGGGGCTCCGACCGGCGGATGAGGTCCAGCAGCTGCTGGCCGAGCGGCCCGAGCGGCCCGAGCGCCGCGGCGATCCCGGACTCGGTGAGGCCGAGCTGCAGCAGGCTGGAGAGGCTGAAGCCGGCGGTGCTCAGCGGATCGGTCCAGTCCTGGGTGAACCACACGTTGACGTGCCCGAGGAGCGGGCTGGACCACTCGAAGCCGCGCAGCGCGGTGAACTCGCCGGGGTCGTCGGCCGCGTCGGCGTACCGGCGGGTGTTCTCCCACGCCTGCTGGTTCATCCCGGCCAGCGAGCGGCACGGGTCCTCGCTGCCCGGCTGCGGCGGCGGGAAGGCCGCGCAGGCGTCGATCGGGCCCAGCGGCTTGGAGACCGTCGAGTGGTCGGTGAGCGCGGCCACGTCGAGACCTGCGCCCCGCATCGACTCGAAGGCCAGGGCGGGATCCCCGGAGCCGTCGGACTGGAGGCTGTGGTTGTGCAGGTCGGCGTGCGCCAGGCGCGCCCGCCGGCCGAGGCGCGACACCCGCTCGGCGCCCGCGACGCCGCGAGGCCCCAAGGGGGCGGCGAGGGCACCGGCCGGTCGCAACAGCAGCCCGCCGGCGACGCCGGCCGCCCCCGCGGCCAGGACGTCGCGACGCCGCAGGCCGCGGTGCCCCTCGTCGGTCCGCCCAGCACCGTCCTCGTGGTCACCGCCGTGCTGGTGGTGACCACCGTGGTGGTGACCGCCGTGGTGGTGGTGGCTGCCGTGCTCCTGCATCACCGCTCCCCTCGTCTGCTCGGGGCACCGTGACCTACGGAGGTGGCGGCGGGCTGACCGGAAGGCGAACTCCCGGCGGAGGGAAGGCGTCCCCGTGATCAGCCGGCCGGGAGCAGCGCCCACCCGCGATCGGGGCTGTGCAGCGGCCTGGGGCGTCCCGCTAGCCGAGCGGGGTGTCGCCCTCGCGGCGCACCGGCACCCCGGCCGCGGCCAGACCGGCCTTGACGTCACCCACCCGCAGCTGGCCGAAGTGGAAGACGCTCGCGGCCAGCACGGCGTCGGCGCCGGCCGCGACCGCCGGCGGGAAGTGCTCGACCGCGCCCGCTCCCCCGCTGGCGATCAGCGGGACGGCGACCTCGCGGCGCACCCGGGCGATCAGGTCGGTGTCGAAGCCGGCCCGGGTGCCGTCGGCGTCCATCGAGTTGAGCAGGATCTCCCCCACGCCGAGCTCCGCGGCCTGCACGCACCACTCCACGGCGTCGCGGCCGGTGCCCCGGCGCCCGCCGTGGGTGGTGATCTCGTACCCGGAGTCGGTGACCGCGCCGTCGCGCACCCGGCGCGCGTCCAGCGACAGCACGAGCACCTGGCTGCCGAAGCGGTGCGCGATCTCGGCGATCAGCTCGGGCCGGGCGACGGCGGCGGTGTTCACCGCGACCTTGTCCGCCCCCGCGCGCAGCAGCTTGTCGACGTCCTCGACGCCGCGCACCCCGCCGCCGACGGTGAGCGGGATGAAGACGCTCTCGGCGGTGCGGCGGACGACGTCGTAGGTCGTCTCCCGGTTCCCGGAGCTGGCGGTGATGTCCAGGAAGGTCAGCTCGTCGGCGCCCTCGGCGTCGTACACCCGGGCCATCTCCACCGGGTCGCCGGCGTCGCGCAGGTCGACGAAGTTGACGCCCTTGACCACCCGCCCGGCGTCGACGTCGAGGCACGGGATCACCCGCACGGCGAGCGTCATGCCGCGGGCTCCCGCACGGCGTCGGCCTCGATCTCCACCAGCAGCTCCGGGTCGATCAGCGCGGACACCTCGACCATCGTCGACGCCGGCCGGATGTCGCCGAACACCTCGCCGTGGGCGCGCCCGACCTCCTCCCAGCGGCTGATGTCGGTGACGTACATCCGGGTGCGGACGACGTCGGCGAGGCGGAAGCCCGCCCGCTCCAGGGAGCGCTCGATGGTGGCCAGCACCTGCCGGGTCTGCGCCGCGGCGTCGCCCGGGTGGGCGACGACGCCGTCGACGACCGCCGTCGTCCCGCTCACCCAGGCCGTGTCGCCGCGGACCACGATCCGGCTGTAGCCGACGACGGGCTCCCAGGGGTTCGCCGACCCCAGGTTGAGCACGGTCACGCGAGCTCTCCGTCGCCGTCCCCGGAGGCGACCCGGAGCGCCTCGGGCAGGGTGAACTGGCCGGCGTAGAGCGCCTTGCCGACGATGGCGCCCTCGACGCCGATCGTCGTCAGCCCGGCCAGGGCGCGGATGTCGTCGAGCGAGCTGACCCCGCCCGAGGCGATCACCGGCCGGGCCGTCGCGGCGCAGACCTCCCGCAGCAGGTCGAGGTTCGGCCCCTTGAGCGTGCCGTCCTTGGTGATGTCGGTGACGACGTAGCGGGCGCAGCCCTCGGCGTCCAGCCGGGCGAGGGTCTCGTACAGCTCCCCGCCCTCCTGGGTCCAGCCGCGGGCGGCCAGCCGGGTGCCGCGGACGTCGAGGCCGACGGCGATCCGGTCGCCGTGCTCGGCGATGGCCCGGGCGCACCACTCCGGCGACTCCAGGGCGGCGGTGCCGAGGTTCACCCGCCGGCAGCCGGTGGCCAGCGCCGCCTCGAGCGACGCGTCGTCCCGGATGCCCCCGGAGAGCTCGACGTCGACGTCGAGCTCACCGACCACGCGGGCCAGGAGTTCGCGGTTGCTCCCCCGGCCGAAGGCGGCGTCGAGGTCGACCAGGTGCACCCACTCCGCGCCGTCGCGCTGCCACTGCAGCGCGGCGTCGAGGGGGTCGCCGTAGGAGGTGGCGCTCCCGGCCTCCCCCTGCACGAGACGGACGGCCTGGCCGTCGGCGACGTCGACGGCGGGGAGCAGCTGCAGCTTCGGCACGGTGACCAGCGTAGGGACCGCCCCGGCCGGCGTCGGCGTCAGCTCCCCGGTGCGTACCGGGCGGCGAACCGGCCGGGGGTCATGGCGGTCACCCGGGCGAAGTCGCGGGTGAAGTGCGCCTGGTCGGCGTAGCCCAGCGCCGCCGCCACCTCGCCGAGGTTCGCCGGGGCGCCGCGCAGCCGCTCGGCGGCCTCCTGCAGCCGGCGGCGCTGGATGAGCCACTTCGGGCTCAGCCCCAGCCGGCGCCGGACCAGCCGCTGGAGGGACCGCTCGGAGAGGTCGAAGCGCTCGCAGACCTGGGCCACGCGGACGACCTCGCGGTTCCCCTCGACGAAGGCGACGACCTCGTTGACCAGCCGGCCCTCCTCGTCCACCGGCAGGCAGGGCCGCAGCGCGTCGCCGAACGCGGCCATCGCCGCCGTGTGCCCCTCCGGCGCGTGCGGGTCCGGGCCCATCGCCGCACGGACCCGCTCGGTCAGCCGCTCCCCCCGGTCGCCCAGGACGTCGGCGACGTCGACGTGCCGGTCGGTGAACCCGCTCATCGGCCCGCCCGCGATCAGCGCCCCCGCGGCGGGTGCGCACATGACGCCGACCGCCCAGCCCGCGCCGGTCAGCCTGGTCACCGACAGCCCCGGGACGACGCCGTAGAACCGGGCGTAGTCCCGGGCGACGACGACCAGCGCCACCGGGTACTGCAGCACCGCCTGCGGCGCCTCCTCCCCCGGCGGCACCGACCACACCGGGATCCAGAAGCGCTGGAGGAACCCGTCGAACTCCGCCGGTGCGGCGTACCGGTACATGGCGTGGGACGCGTCGCCGGGGTCTCTGAGGTGCGCCCGCTCCACGAGGTCCATCGCGGCGGGGCTGTCGGGTTCCATCAAGACCGAGCCTGCCGCACGCTCCTACGTTCCGGGGCATGAACCGCACCGCCGCGAGCCACCAGGCAGCCGACCGTCCCCTCCGCCAGCTCCTCGACGCCGTGCCCCCGGCCGGCTGGGCCCGCCCCTCGCCGTGCGAGGGCTGGACCGCCGCCGACGTCGTCGGGCACCTGATCGGCACGCAGCGGGACTTCCTCACCACGCACGGCGTCGACCTCGGGGGCGCGCCGGACGTCGCCGCCGACCCGGCCGCCGCCTGGCGCGAGCACGCGGAGCGGGTGGCCGGGGCCGTGTCCGACGACGCCGTGGCGGCCCGGGAGTTCGACGGCTTCTTCGGTCCGACGACGGTCGGCGCGGCCTTCGAGCAGTTCTACGTCTGGGACATGGTCGTGCACCGCTGGGACCTCGCCCGCGCGGTCGGCGCCGATGCCGGGCTCACCGCCGAGGAGCTCGACCGGATCGAGGCCGGCGCGGACGGCTTCGGCCCGGCCCTGCACATGGACGGGATCTGCCGCCCCGCCGTCGAGGTGCCCGGGGACGCCGACCGCACCACGCGGGTGCTGGCCCGGCTCGGGCGGAGCGCCTGACCCGGTCGCTCGCGGGTGACAGGCTGGGGTCGTGGAGTTCGCCGACGTCGTCCGCCGTCGCCGCATGGTGCGCGACTACGACCCCGACCGCCCGGTGCCGCCGGAGGTGCGCGAGCGGCTGCTGGCGCACGCCATCCGGGCGCCGTCGGCCGGCTTCAGCCAGGGCTGGGCGTTCCTGGTGCTGGAGACGCCCGAGGAGCGCGACCGGTTCTGGACGGCCACCACCGACGAGGGTGCACCCGACCGGTGGCTCACCCGCATGCGCCGGGCGCCGCTGCTGATCGTGCCGCTGGCCAACAAGAGCGCCTACCTCGACCGCTACGCCGAGCCGGACAAGGGCTGGACCGACCGCGACGAGGCCCGCTGGCCGGTGCCGTACTGGGACGTCGACGCGGGGATGGCGTCGCTGCTGATGCTGCTGACCGCCGTCGACGAGGGGCTCGGCGCCTGCTTCTTCGGCGTTCCCGGGGAGCGGGTCGAGGCGTTCCGGGCGGCGTTCGGTGTGCCGGAGGAGTACCGGCCGGTCGGCTGCGTGTCGGTCGGCTACCCCGGGGGCGACGACCGCCGCTCCCCGTCGCTGCGCCGCGGCCGGCGGGGGGTCGACGAGGTCGTGCACCGCGGCCGCTGGTGACCGGACGGCCGGTGAGAGCGTCCTCATCCCGGTCTCACCGGCCGCTCACCTCGCGGAGCGAGGGTGACCGCGTGGACACTGCCCGGCTCGATCCACCCCCCGTGCCGCCGTGGTGGCCGCCCTCGCTGCAGGTCCTGCTCGGCGAACCCGCCGGTGATCTGTGGACCACTGTCCTCGACCCGCTCTCCGGCCGGCTGCGCACCCTGACGGCGACCTCGGTGAACCTGCGCGCCGACGGTGCCGCCACCGTCCGGTGGACCGCGGTGGTCGACTGGGCCGACGGCCGGTCCACCCGCGAGTCCCTCGCCGCCACGACCGGGGCGGCGATCCCCCCGGGCGCCGCCGTGCTGGAGGGCGAGGTCGCCGGCCGGCCGGTCACCGTGGGCGCGTGGCGGTGGCCGCTGGACCCCGCGCTGCCGGGCCTGGCCTGGGCCACCTCGGCGGCGCGGACCGCGCGGCAGCTGGGCGCCCTGGGCATCGACGTCGGCAACCCCAGGCTGCGGCTGCGCGCCTACCGCCCGGGGCGCCGGGCCGTGGTCGAGGTCGCCTCCCCGGCCGGGCGCTGGTTCCTCAAGGTGGTGCGTCCAGCGGCGGTCGCGGAGCTGGTCGCCCGTCACGCCGCCCTGGCCCCGGCGGTGCCGGTGCCGCCGGTGCTGGCGAGCACCGGGGACGGGGTCGTCGTGCTGCCGGGGCTGCCGGGCACGTCGATGCGGTCGGCGCTGACCGGAGACGCCGCGGAACTGCCCGATCCGCGGTCGCTGGAGGCGCTGCTGGACCGGCTACCCGAGCTCCCCGCCGCGGCGCGGCGCCGGAACCCGGGCGACCCGCTTCCGCCGGTGCGGTCGCACGCCCACGTGCTGGCCACGCTCTACCCTCCCCTGGCGTCGCGCCTGGACCGGCTCACCGCGGCGGTGGCCGCAGGTGCCGGCCAGCACCCGCTGGTCCCGGTGCACGGCGACTTCTACGAGGCACAGCTGCTCGTGGATGCCGGGACGGTGGTCGGCCTGCTCGACGTGGACACCGCCGGGGCGGGCGCCCGGATCGACGACTGGGCCACCCTCCTGGGCCACCTCGTCCTTCTGGAGCACCTCTCCGGCCACTCGGCGCCGATCGCCGCCTACCGGGAACGGGTGCAGGAGCTGCTCGCCGGGCGCTGGCCGGAGGGCCAGTTGCGGTCGCGGGTGGCCGGTGTCCTGGTGGGGCTCGCCACCGGCCCGTTTCGGGTGCAGCAGCCGGACCGGGCTCCCGCCACCGAGGCCCGGGTCGCCCTGGCCGAGGAGTGGGCCGGTGTGCGGTGAGCGCGCGCCCGCCGACATGAGAGAGGGCTCATCGCGCTTTCCTGGCGGCCTCACCTGCGCCGGGCACCGTGGTCCACGTCAGCGCACCACCCGCTCCGGAGGAGGAACGCCCATGACCCGCAAGCCCGCCGCCACCTGGAAGGTCGTCACCGTCGGCACTGCGCTCACCGGGCTAGGTCTGGCCGGGATCGGCGTCGCCACGGCCGACGACGGGGCCCCGTCCACGCCCGCCGCCGTCGCCGTCGCCGCCGACGACAGCCCCGACGACACGCCCGACGCCCCCGACGCCGCCGTGGGCGACGTGGACGCCTCCCCGGAGACGGCGGACTCGCCCGCCGAGAGCCCCGTCGACCAGACCCCCGACACCCACACCCCCGACACCGACACCCCGGACACCGACGACTGAGGGCGGCGGACGGCCCCGGCTCCCGTCAGGAGGCCGGGGCCGTCCGCCCGTCCGGGGTGGGCTCAGGACGTCGCCAGCCGGTACCCCATGCCCCGCACCGTCTCGATCCGGTCGGCGCCGAGCTTCCGGCGCAGGTAGCGGACGTAGACGTCGACGACGTTGGACCCGGGGTCGAAGTCGTAGCCCCACACGTGGCTGAGCAGCTGCTCGCGGGCCAGCACCTGACCGGGGTGGCGGAGGAAGGTCTCGGCCAGGGCGAACTCCCGGGCCGACAGGTCGACCACCCGCCCGGCGACGTCGGCCCGGCGGGTGCGCAGGTCCAGCGACAGTTCGCCGGCGGTGAGCACGGTGACCTCGCCGCCGCGGGCCCCGGCCAGCCGCAGTCGCACCCGGGCCAGGAGCTCCTCGAAGCGGAAGGGCTTGGGCATGTAGTCGTCGGCGCCACCCTCCAACCCGGCGACGGTGTCCTGCACGCTGTCCCGCGCGGTCAGCACGATGACCGGCACGGCAGACCCCTCGGCGCGCAGCGCCCGCAGCACCGCGAAGCCGTCGAGCACGGGCAGCCCGATGTCCAGCACGACCAGGTCGACCTCACCGCTCCGGGCGCGGTCCAGGGCGGACAGCCCGTCGCCGACCACGGAGGTGGCGAAGCCGTTGGCCCGCAACCCCTTCTCGACGAACGCGGCGATCCGCGGCTCGTCCTCGGCGATCAGCACGCGGCTCACCGCGGCCCTCCCTCGGTCGGGGCGACCGTCGCGGGCGGAACGGTCATCGGTGGGGTGTCGAGCGCGTCGTCGACGGTGCCGGAGCCGCTGTCCAGCAGCTCGTCGGGGCCTGCCTCGGCGCGGGGCGGCGCCGGGCGGGCCGGCAGGACCAGGGTGAAGGTGGCCCCCTCGCCGGGGCGGCTGTGCAGCTCGACCTCCCCGCCGTGGCCGGCGGCGATGGCGCGCACGATGGACAGGCCCAGTCCCGCGCCGTCGCTGCGCCGGGCCCCGGAGCTGCCGCGGGCGAAGCGCTCGAAGACCCGCGCCTGGTCGGCGGGAGCGACACCGGGCCCGGTGTCGTCGACCCAGACGAGCAGCTGATCCCCGCTGAGCCGGCTGCCCAGCACGATCCGGTCGCCCGGCGCGGTGTGCTGGACGGCGTTGTCGGCCAGCGCGACCACCGCCTGCGTCAGGCGCTGTGGGTCGAGCAGCAGGTCGGCCCGGGCGACGGCGCCCAGCTGCCAGTCCCGGTCGCCCAACCGCCGCACCTTGCCGAACACCTCTGCGGTCACCTCGGCGACGTCGACCGGCTGGAGGCGGACGAACTCCGGCTGTTCGGCGCGGGCGAGCAGCAGCAGCTCGGAGACCATGCGGTTCATCCTCTCCAGCTCGTCGTCGACCAGGGCGACGGTCTGGCGCACGTCCTCCGGGTCGGCCGGGTCGAGCACTTCCAGGTGGCCGCGCACGATGGTGATCGGTGTGCGCAGCTCGTGGCCGGCGTCGTCGAGGAATCGCCGCTGGGCGGCCACGCCTGTCTCCACCCGGTCGAGCATCGCGTTCACGGCGGAGGCGAGGTCGGTGAGCTCGTCGGCCGGTCGCCCGTCGACCGGGATGCGGCCGGTGAGGTCGGTCTCGGTGATCCCCTGGGCGGTGGCCGCGACGGCGCGCACCGGGGCGAGCACACGCCCGGCGACCACCCACGCGCCGGCTGCGGCCAGCAGCACGGTGACCGCCCCCACGCCGAGCATCAACCGGGCCGTCTCATCGGCTGCCTGGCGCTCCTGGTCGGCGAAGTAGGCCACCACGGCCGTCCCGAGCGACGGATCGCCCTCCAGGGTCACCGGGACGGCGAGGTAGCGCACCTCGCCCGCGCCGCTCTCGTACCGCCCGGCCACGGGCTCCTCGACCGAGCCGACCAGGTCGGCGAACACGGCGTCCTCGCTCAGCAGCACCGGGGCCTCGATCCGGCTCTGGAAGCGATAGGCGCCGTCCACGTACCCGAGGAACTTCTCGTTGGGCCGGGCGAGGTTGTAGGTGATCGCCGTCTGCAGGACCTCGGCGACCGAGGCGAACGGTGCGCCGGTCTCCGGGTCGATCCCCGAGGCCACGATCTGGGAGAACTCGGCGACCTCCGCCTCGAGGGCGAGGTCCATCCGCTCGTCGGTCGCCCGGATCAGCAACCACCAGGTCACCAGGGTCAGCAGGGCGAGGGCGAGCAGGACCAGCAGCAGGACCCAGCCGATGATCCGGGTCCGGGCGGCCCGGGGCGCCAGCCGCCCCCGGACGTGCTGCCGCCACCCAGGCGCGGTCCGTTCCTCGATCGTCACGGTTGGGTCGTCACCGTTCAGTCGTCGTCGCCATCGTCGTCGCCATCGTCATCGTCATCGCCGTCGTCATCGTCATCGTCATCGTCGGTGATGGGAGGCGGGGGCACGACGTCCGGGCGCGGTACGGGTGCCGGAGGCGGTACCGGTGCCGGTGCCGGAGGCGGTGCCGGTGCGGGAGGCGGCGGTGGCTCCGGAGCGGGATCGGGCGATGGGCCGGAATCCACGGTCGGGGGCGCTCCCGGCTCCGTGGGCGACGCCGGGAGGGGCACCTCGATCGGTGGGGGGGCCCCCCCCGGGGCCCCCCCCCCCCCCCCCCCCCCCCCCCCCCCCCCCCCCGCCCCCCCGGCTGGGGGGTCGGTTGCGGGCCATGAACTGCCGATAACACGGCTGACCGGTGCGGTGCGGGTTCACC
>NZ_JBJHAK010000043.1:0-18458 GCF_054050975.1 Blastococcus sp. SYSU DS0828
TTTTTTTGTTTTTGGAGTTTTTGTTGTTGTGGTCGTCCGGGGGGGTCGGGGCCCGGGGGGCGGGGGGGGGCGGGGGGGGGGCCGCCCCCGCCCCCGGGGCCGCCAACGGCGGGGCAGCCCCGCGTCCGAGCGCCCCCGCTCCCACGCCGGCCGCGCCCACGGCTCCGGCCGCGGCGCCTGCTCCGCAGGCTCCGGCCCCGCAGGCCCCGCAGGCCCCGGCGGCGTCGGCGCCGGCGCGCCCGGCCGCTCCCGGACCGCGCCCGGGTCCGCGCCCCGCGGCGCCCGCTCCGCAGCCTCCGGCCCAGGCCCCGGCGCCCCAGGCTCCGGCGGCCCAGGCTCCGGCGGCCCCGCCGCAGCAGCCGTCGGCCCCGCGTCCCGGAGCCCCCCGCCCGGCCCCGGCCGGCGGATCTGCGCCCGGTGGTCCGCGTCCCGGTCCCCGGCCGGCCCCGCGTCCGGGCAACAACCCCTTCAGCAGCGCCCCCCGCCCGGCCCCCGCGGCCGGCGGCCCGCGCCCCGGCCCCACAGCCGGCGGTCCCCGTCCTGCGCCCAGCGCCGGCGGTCCCCGTCCTGCGCCCGGTGCCGGCGGTCCCCGTCCGGCCGGGCCCGGCGGGCCGCGTCCCGGCCCCGGTGCCGGTGGCCCGCGTCCCGCGGCCGGTCCGGGCGGTCCGCGCCCGAACCCGGGCATGATGCCGCAGCGCCCGTCGCCCGGCATGATGCCGCCGCGGCCGGCCGGCGGCGGCCGTCCCGGTGGTGGCCCCGGAGGTGCGGGTCGTGGCCGTCCGGGTGGTCCCGGTGGCGGCGGTGGCTTCCGTCCCGGCGGCGGTGGCGGTGCCCCGGGTGCCGGCGCGCCCGCCGGCGGTGGCTTCCGTGGCGGCGGTGGCCGTGGTCGCGGTCGCGGTGGCTCGGGTGCCGGTACGGCCGGTGCCTTCGGGCGTCCCGGTGGCCGGGGTCCGGTCCGCGGGCGCAAGAGCAAGAAGCAGCGGCGTCAGGAGTTCGACTCCATGGCGGCGCCCAGCATGGGCGGTGTCAGCCTGCCGCGCGGCAACGGGCAGACCGTCCGGCTGCCCCGCGGCGCCTCGCTGACCGATCTGGCCGAGCGCATCAACGCCCAGCCCGCCGCGCTGGTCACGGCGCTGTTCCACCTGGGCGAGATGGTTACCGCCACCCAGTCGGTGAACGAGGACACCCTGCAGCTGCTGGGTGCCGAGATCGGCTGGAACATCCAGGTCGTCAGCCCCGAGGACGAGGACCGCGAGCTGCTCGAGACCTTCGACCTCACCTTCGGTGACGAGGAGGGCGACGAGGAGGACTGGTCGCCCCGTCCGCCGGTGGTGACCGTCATGGGTCACGTCGACCACGGGAAGACCAAGCTGCTCGACGCCCTGCGCAACACCAACGTGGTGGCGCGCGAGGCCGGCGGCATCACCCAGCACATCGGCGCCTACCAGATCGTCACCGAGCTCGACGGCAACGAGCGGCCGGTCACCTTCATCGACACCCCGGGTCACGAGTCGTTCACCGCGATGCGTGCCCGTGGCGCGAAGGCCACCGACATCGTCGTCCTGGTGGTCGCGGCCGACGACGGCGTCATGCCGCAGACGGTCGAGGCGCTCAACCACGCGCAGGCCGCCGAGGTGCCGATCGTGGTCGCGGTGAACAAGGTGGACAAGGAGGGGGCCAACCCCGCCAAGATCCGCCAGCAGCTCACCGAGTACGGCCTGGTCGCCGAGGAGTACGGCGGCGAGACGATGTTCGTCGACGTCTCGGCGATCACCCGGCAGGGTCTCGACGACCTGCTCGCGGCGATCCTGCTGACCGCCGACGCCTCGCTGGACCTGCGCGCGAACACCGAGCAGGACCCGCAGGGTGTGGTCATCGAGGGCAAGCTGGACAAGGGCCGCGGCCCCGTCGCCACGGTGCTCGTCCAGCGCGGCACGCTGCGCCAGGGCGACTCGATCGTGGCCGGCGACGCCTACGGTCGCGTCCGGTCGCTGCTCGACGAGCACGGCAACAAGCTGAAGGAGGCCCTGCCGGCCCGCCCCGTGCAGGTCGTCGGGCTCACCTCGGTGCCCCGCGCCGGTGACACCTTCCTCGTCGTCGACGAGGACCGCGTCGCCCGGCAGATCGCCGACCGCCGCCAGGCCCGCATCCGCAATGCGCAGAACGCCTCGATGCGCAAGCGGATCAGCCTGGAGGACCTGGACGCGGCGCTCAAGGAGAACCGTCAGCTCAACCTGATCATCAAGGGCGACAACTCGGGCACCGTCGAGGCGCTCGAAGAGGCGCTGATGAAGATCGAGGTCGACGACGAGATCTCGCTGCGGGTCATCCACCGCGGCGTCGGTGGGATCACCAAGAGCGACATCGACCTGGCGCTGGCCGACGACGTCATCGTCCTGGGCTTCAACGTCCGGGCCGAGGGCCAGGCCACCGAGCTCGCCAACCGCGAAGGGGTGGACGTCCGGTACTACACGGTCATCTACCAGGCGATCGACGAGATCGAGGCCGCGCTCAAGGGCATGCTCAAGCCGGTCTACGAGGAGGTCCAGCTCGGTACGGCGGAGGTCCGCGAGGTCTTCCGGGTGCCGAGGATCGGCAACGTCGCCGGTTCGCTGGTCCGCAGCGGCACGATCGTCCGCAACTCGAAGGCGCGGCTCATCCGCGACGGTGCCGTGGTCGCCGACAACCTGACGGTGGAGTCCCTCCGCCGCTTCAAGGACGACGCGACCGAGGTCCGCGAGGGTTTCGAGTGCGGTATCGGCCTGGGGTCGTTCAACGACATCAAGGTCGACGACGTGATCGAGACCTTCGAGATGCGCGAGAAGCCGCGCGAGTAAGTCGAAGGACCCCCGTGCCCCCCACCACTCGCAGGCTCGTGGCGGGGCCCAGCACGAGGGCCGGCCCAGTTCGTCGCCAGCAGCAGGTCGTCGGGAGGTGATCCGGTGTTCACCGGGTCACTGACCGCCGACCTGCTGCTGGGCGACGTCCACTCGCTCAAGGGCAAGCGATCGGTCGTGCGACCGATCGTGGCCGAACTGCGCCGCCGCTTCGCCGTCGCCGCCGCCGAGGTGGGCGACCAGGACCTGCACCGTCGGGTGCAGGTCGCGGTCGCCACCGTGGCGGGGGAGGCAGCCCAGGTCACCGACGTGCTGGACGCCTGCGAACGGTTGCTGGCCGAGCGGCCGGAGGTGACGCTGCTGTCCACGCACCGGCAGCTGTTCAGCGACACCGACTAGAAGGACCCCCTCGCCCCCCACCGCTCGCAGGCTCGCGGCGGGGCCCTGCGAGGGGGCCGTTCCATCCACGCACCAGGAGGTCCCGATGGCCGATCCGGCCCGCGCCCGCAAGCTCGCGGTGCGCATCCGACAGATCGTCTCCGCCGCGATCGAGTCCCAGATCAAGGACCCCCGCCTGGGCATGGTGACCGTCACCGACGCCCGGGTGACCAGCGACCTCCGCGAGGCCACGGTCTTCTACACCGTGTACGGCGACGAGACCCAGGTCGCCGACTCGGCCAAGGCGCTGAGCAGTGCGACCGGTGTGCTGCGCTCCACCGTGGGACGGCAGACCGGGATCAAGTTCGTCCCCTCGCTGACCTTCGTCGCCGACATCGTGCCCGACACCGCGCGTGAGCTCGAGGAAGCGCTCGAGCGGGCGCGGCACGCCGATGCGGAGCTGGCCCGCGCCCGTGAGGGCGCCAGCTACGCCGGCGAGCCGGACCCCTACCGGAAGCCGGTGGAGGACGCGGACGACGACGAGGACGACATGGTGGCGTCCGACCCCGTCGACGACGGATCCGAGGACGCCGCCGACACGAGGAGTGCGCAGTGACCGAGAACGACCCCGACCCGTACGAGCCCGACGAGGGCCACGGCACATCGGTGCTGGGCGGTGCACCCGTGCCGCACACCGGCGACCCGACCGACGGCGGAAAGCGCGGCCAGATCGGCGAGGCGCCCAGCATCGCGGCCGACGAGCCCGACGACGGCGGCCCCGGCTACCCGGTGGGCGGGGGCGACATCACCGAGCACCAGGGCGGCCGCATGGCCGACCCCGATCCGGGCGCGTGACCCCCGTCCCCGACGAGCGCCCCGCCGCGAATCTGGCGGACGCGACCCGGTCGGCGACCGCGGTACTGGCCGAGGCCGCGCGATCGCGTGCGACCGTCGTGCTGTCCGGCCACGTGCAGCCCGACGCCGATGCGCTGGGCAGTTGCCTCGCGCTCGCCGAGGCGTTGCGCCGGCGCGGCGCCCGGGTGCTCGCCACCTTCCCCGGTCCGTTCACGCTGCCCGCCTCGCTCGGGTGGATCCCCGGCGCCGAGGGGCTGGTGCCGTCCGCCGACGTGCCGTCCTCCCCGGACGTCTTCGTCGCCCTGGACGCGGCCTCCCCGGGACGGCTGGGAGAGCTGGCCCCGCTGCTGGACCGTGCCGGGACCTCCGTGGTCGTCGACCACCACGCGAGCAATCCGGGTTTCGGCCGGGTCCGCCTGGTGGACCCGGCCGCACCGGCGACGGTCACGCTGGTGGCCGACCTGCTCGACGGCCTCGGTGTCGCGCTGGACGACCGACTGGCGACCTGCCTGTACGCCGGCCTGGCCGCCGACACCGGCTCCTTCCGGTTCGGCAGCACCCGCCCCGAGACCCACGAGCTCGCCGCGCGCCTGCTCGCCACGGGGATCGACCACGCGGCGATCAGCCGCCGCCTCTTCGACACCGCGCCGTTCAGCTGGCTCGGGCTGCTCTCGGTCGTCGCGGGCCGGGCGGTCCTGGAACCGGGGGTCGGCGCCGGGCTGGTCTGGACCTGGTCGAGCACCGCGGAGGCCGGCGAGCACGGCCTGCCCGGCGAGCAGCTCGAGGCGCTGGTCGACGTCGTCCGCGCCACGGAGGAGGCCGACGTGGCCTGCGTGCTCAAGGGGCAGGACGACGGGTCCTGGTCGGTGTCGCTCCGCTCCCGCGGCCGGACCGACGTCGCCCGTGTGGCGATGGCGCTGGGCGGTGGCGGGCACCGGGCCGCCGCGGGGTACACCTCCTCCCTCGATCGCGAGAAGACCATCGAGGCCCTGCGCCGCGAGCTGGACGCGGTGTCGGCCTCCGGCCTCCCCCCGCGACCAGGTGCCTAGAAGGACCGAGCCCCCTACGCCTCGCACGCCCGGCGCGGGCCCCCGCACCGAGGCCGATCGGGGCGCTGAGCGGGACCCGGCGGGGCTCCCGTCGCGCCCGGCGTCCGTCCTCTCCCTCGCCCTGCCGGCGTTGGTCGTCCTCGCTGCCGAGCCGCTGTACCTCCTCGTGGACACCGCCGTGGTCGGCAACCTCGGGACGGTCGCGCTGGGCGGCCTGGCCGTCGGGGGTGGCCTGCTGGCGTGGGCGGCCGCGCTCTTGAACTTCCTGGCCTACGGCACCACCGCGCGGGCCGCCCGCCGGGCCGGGGCCGGCGACCGGGCCGGCGCCGTCGAGGAGGGCGTGCAGGCGACGTGGTTGGCCGTCGGTCTGGGCCTGCTCGTGCTGGCCCTCTTCCAGGCGCTGGCCGGACCGCTGACCCGGGCGCTGGCCGGCGGCGCGGGCCCGGTCGCCGAGGCGGGGGAGCAGTGGCTGCGGGTCGCCTCGCTCGGTGCCCCGCTGCTGCTGGTCTCGCTGGCCGGCAACGGGTGGCTCCGCGGCGTGCAGGAGCTGCGCCGACCGGTGCGCTACGTCGTCGCGGGGAGCCTGCTCAGCCTCGTCCTGTGCCCGCTGCTGGTGCACCCAGCGGGGCTGGGCCTGGTCGGCTCCGCCGTGGCCAACGTGGTCGGGCAGGCGCTCACCGCGGCGCTGTTCGTGCGGGCGCTGCTGCGCGAGGGGGCGGCCTGGCGGGCGCGGCCCGCCGCGATCGTGCGCCAGCTGGTCATCGGCCGGGACCTGCTGCTGCGGGCGGCGGTGCTGCAGCTGTCGTTCCTCGTCGCCGCCGGCGTGGCCGCCCGGGCCGGGACCGCCGCCTTGGGCGCCCACCAGATCGCGCTCCAGCTCTTCTTCTTCCTCGCGCTGGTGCTCGACGCCTACGCGATCGCCGCGCAGACCCTGGTCGGGCAGGCGCTCGGCGGCGGGCGTCCCGACGACGCCCGGGCGACCGCGCGCCGGGTCGCCGTCTGGGGGCTGGTCACCGGCTGCCTCGTGGCCGCCGCGCTGGTCGCGCTGCGCGGGGTGCTGCCGCCGCTGTTCACCGACGACCCGGCGGTGCTCGCGCAGGCCGCCGTCGTCTGGTGGTTCCTCGCCGGCTTCCAGCCGCTGGCCGGCGTGGTGTTCGCCCTGGACGGCGTCCTGATGGGCGCCGGGGATGTCGGCTATCTGCGCACCGTCACGATCGCGGCCGCCCTCGTCGGCTTCCTGCCGCTGTCGCTGCTCGCCGCCCCGCTGGGCCTGGGGCTGGCCGGCATCTGGACCGGTCTCACGCTGTTCATCGGGCTGCGCCTGCTCGCCGTGCTGGTGCGGGTGGCGGGTGACCGCTGGCTGCGGGCACCTGAGACGGTTGCCGGGTGAGCCCGAGACGCCCCGACGCCGACGTACCGCCCGGTCTGCTGCTGGTGGACAAGCCCGGCGGCATGACCTCCCACGACGTCGTCGCGCGCGCCCGGCGCGCCCTGTCGGTGCGCAAGGTCGGCCACGCCGGGACCCTGGACCCCATGGCCACCGGCCTGCTGGTGCTGGGTGTCGGCACCGCGACCCGGCTGCTCGGGTACGTCGGCGGCCACGACAAGACCTACGAGGCCACGATCCGCCTGGGGCAGGCCACCGTCACCGACGACCGCGAGGGGGAGCTGCTGAGCTCCGCCTCGACCGCCCACGTGCCGGACGACGCCGTCCGCGCGGCCCTGGCGGCGCAGACCGGGCCGCTGCGGCAGGTGCCGTCGGCGGTGAGCGCGGTCAAGGTCGACGGTCGCCGGTCCTACGACCGGGTGCGCGCGGGGGAGGAGGTCGTCCTCGAGCCCCGCGCGGTCACGGTGCACCGCCTCGAGGTGCACCGGATCGCCCGGCCGGAGCCGGACCTGGTCGACGCCGACGTCACCGTCGAGTGCACCGCCGGCACCTACATCCGGGCCATCGCGCGCGACGCCGGGGCGGCGCTGGGCGTCGGCGGCCACCTGACCGCGCTGCGCCGCACCGCCTCCGGCCCGTTCACCGTCGCGCAGGCGGGCACGGTGGAGGAGTCCGCCGCCTCCCTGGTGGCCGGCGGCGGCCCCGGGTTCCTGGGGCTCACCGAGGCGGCCCGGCTGGTCTTCCCCGAGCGCGCGCTCGCCGCCGAGGAGGCGCGGGCGCTGGGGTACGGGCAGCGCATCCCGGCCACCGGGGCCGCCGGTTTGCACGCCGCCGTGGACCCCGACGGCCGCCTGGCGGCGCTGGTCGAGGACGCCGGCCGCACCGCCCGCGTCGTCGTCGGCTTCCCGCCGGCCTGAGCCGGTGGCAGCCTGGCGGCCGTGACCCTCGACGCCCGGCTGGCCGACCTCGACGCGCAGCTCCGCCCGCTGCCCGGGGTGGTCGTCGCGTTCTCCGGGGGCGTGGACTCGGGGGTGCTCCTCGCCGCCGCGGTGCGTGCGCTGGGCCCGGGGCGGGTGGTCGCGGCCACGGCCGTCTCGCCGAGCCTGCCCACGGCCGAGCTGGCCGGCGCCGGGGAGTTCGCCTCGTCGCTCGGCGTCCGGCACGAGCGGCCGCGCACCGACGAGCTCTCCCGCGCCGGGTACCGCGCCAACGCCGGCGACCGGTGCGCCTTCTGCAAGTCCGAGCTGGTCGACGTCCTGATGCCGCTGGCGGCGCGGCTGGGCATCGCCGACGTCGTCACCGGGACGAACGCCGACGACGTCGTGGCCGGCTTCCGGCCGGGGATCCGGGCCGCCGCCGAACGCGGTGCCTGGGCGCCGCTGGCGCGGGCGGGCCTCACCAAGGACGACGTCCGCGCCGCCGCCCGGCGCTGGGGTCTGCCGCTGGCCGGGAAGCCCGCCGCCGCATGCCTGGCCAGCCGGATCGCCTACGGCGTGCCGGTGAGCGCCGAGGCCCTGGCCCGGGTCGAGCGCGCGGAGGTGGCGCTGCGCTCGGCCCTCGCGAGTGCGGGCCTGCCGGTGCGCGACCTGCGCGTGCGCGACCTGGGGGACGACGTCGCCCGGGTCGAGGTGGACGCCGCGCTGGTGGTCGAGGTCGCCGCCCGGGTGGACCTGCCCACCGCCGTCCCCGGCTTCGGCCGGGTGGAGCTCGATCCCCGGGGCTTCCGGTCGGGCGCGATGAACGAGCTGCTGCCCGACCCCGTCCGCTACCGCTGAGCCGAGCGGACGATCCGGGCGGCGGCCACCCCGGCGCCGAACCCGTTGTCGATGTTCACGACGAGCACCCCGGGGGCGCAGGCGGTGAGCATGGTGAGCAGCGCGGCCAGCCCCTCGAACGCCGCGCCGTAGCCCACCGAGGTGGGGACGGCGACGACGAGGCGGTCGGTCAGGCCGGCGACCACGCTGGGCAGCGCGCCGTCCATCCCGGCGGCGACGACGACCGCGTCGGCCGCGGCCAGGTCCGGCGCGACCGCCAGCACCCGGTGCACGCCGGCCACCCCGACGTCGTCCACCCGCCGGCAGCCCACTCCGCACGCGCGCAGGGTGGCGGCCACCTCCGCGGCCACCGGGCCGTCGGAGGTGCCGGCCGTGAGGACCAGCACCTCGCCGACCGGGGGCGGCGGAGTCCCCACGAACGCGCACCGCGCCTCCTCGTCGACCACCGCGTCGGGCCAGCGCTCGCGGATCGCCTCGGCCGTGGCGTCGTCGACCCGGCTCGCCCAGGCGAACGCCGCCGGCGACCCCTCGAGCAGGCCGGCGAGGCAGGCGACCGTCTGCGCCGGGGTCTTGCCGGCCGCGTACACCACCTCGGGGGTGCCGGTGCGGGCCTCGCGGTCGAGGTCGAGGCGGGCGAAGCCCAGGTCCGTGGTGCGGGGTGCGCTCACCTGCGCCAGCGTGCCGCACGGGCGGGTGGCCGTGGGGTTGGCGGCCGCGCCGACCGGGAAGGGGACGACCATGAGCGTCGTCAAGATCAACGCGATCACCGTGCCGAAGGACAAGCAGGAGCGCTTCGAGGAGCGGTTCCGCGGGCGTGCCGGAGCCGTGGAGAGCACCCCGGGCTTCGAGTGGTTCGAGCTCCTGCGGCCGGTCGAGGGCACCGACCAGTACCTGGTCTACACGCGGTGGAGCAGCGTCGAGGCGTACGAGGCATGGCAGTCCAGCCAGGACTTCGACCGCGCCCACGACGGCGGCGGCGACACCCTCGCCTCGGCCGCCCCGCACTCGGCGCACGTGTGGACCTACGAGGTGCTGGAGTACGCCGGGCCGAAGGTCAACCAGGACCACCAGGCCTGACCGTCGCGGACCCGGACGCCGGCCGTCCCGGAACCGGGTCGGCCGGCCGGCCGCGCAGCAGGAGGATCCCGTAGGCCAGCAGGCCGGCGTGCGCCGCCACGTACCAGCCGGTGGGCGCCTCCTGCCCGAGCACCGACGTGACATCGGTGGCCGCGTGCACCAGCACCAGCGGCCACAGCCAGGTGAAACGGGCCTGGAAGGCGGCGAGGGCGAAACCGTAGACGCCGGACAGGACGACGTTCACCGCGACGTCGGCGAGGGCGCGGTCGCCGGTGACCAGGTGCGAGAGGTGCTGGGTGCCGAAGAGGGCAGCGGTGACCAGGACGGCGACCCCGACCGGGAGGTCGCGCCGCAGCCTGGAGAGCACCACGCCCCGGCTGATCAGCTCCTCGTTGACACCGACCAGCAGCAGGGTCAGCAGCCAGAGCGGAAGCCCCGGTGCCCGGACGGTGATGCCTCCGGGCAGCGCCCACAGCGCCGCCTCCGCCACCAGGGGGAGGAGGGACAGCAGCGCCAGACGGGAGGGCAGCAGGCGAAGCAGGCCGGTCGAGCGCCACAGCCGCATCCGGGTGACCAGCGCGACGGCGTACACGGTGCAGGCGACGTTCGCCGCCAGCCCCAGGTACCAGCTGGAGATCCCGGCCAGCGGCCCGAGCGCGAGGGTGGCCAGGATGACCACCAGGCGGGCCGCGTGCACGGCGATCCCGAACCCGACGGCGCGAAGCGCCCCGGACGCGGGGGTCCGCGCCGGATCCCCGCCCATCCACCGGAGCCTAGGGCGGCCGGGTGGCCCCCGGGCGACGTCCGGGTGACCGGGCGCCGCCCCTGGGGTGGCCGCCGATCGTCGCGCGGCCGCGGGCGCCGGAGGTGCTTCGCCGTCGGCTCCCGCGCGGGCGCGGGCTAGGGTGAGCCCGCGGATCCGGCGCTCGCCGCTCCGTCCGAACACCCGCCCGTCAGGTAGGAGCCATGACCGAGACGCTCGCCGACAGCCGTACCTCGTCCCGGACGTTCGTCGAGGGCGTGCCGGTGGTCGTGGAGGACGTGCAGCGCCGCCCCACGGCCGAGCGCGAGGAGCTGCTGGCGGACCCCGGGTTCGGCCGCTACTTCACCGACCACATGTTCGTGGCCCGCTACCAGGCCGGCCGCGGGTGGTACGACGCCCGGCTCACGCAGTACGGCCCGCTGCCGATGGACCCGGGCACGGCCGCCCTGCACTACGCGCAGTCGATCTTCGAGGGCCTCAAGGCCTACGCCCAGCCCGACGGCAGCGTGGCCACCTTCCGGCCGGAGGCCAACGCCGCGCGCTTCGTCCGCAGCGCCGAGCGGCTGGCGATGCCGCCGGTGCCCGAGGAGGCGTTCCTCGCCGCCGTCGACGCGCTCGTGGACGCCGATCGCGAGTGGGTGCCGACCGGGCCCGACCAGACGATGTACCTGCGTCCGTACCAGCTGGCCAGCGAGTCCTTCCTCGGTGTCCGCCCGGCGCACGAGTACCTCTTCCTGGTCATCGCCAGCCCGGCCGGCGCCTACTTCCCGCGCGGCGTGCACCCGGTCTCGGTCTTCGTCTCCGAGGACTACGTGCGCGCCGCGCCCGGCGGAACCGGCGACGTCAAGTGCGCCGGCAACTACGCCGCGAGCCTCCGCCCCCAGCAGCAGGCCGGCGAGCTGGGCTGCGACCAGGTCGTCTACCTCGACGCCGTGGAGCGGCGCTACATCGAGGAGCTGGGCGGGATGAACCTCTTCTTCGTCCTGGGCTCCGGCGAGGACGCCGAGCTGGTCACCCCCGAGCTCTCCGGCACGCTGCTGCCGGGCATCACCCGCGACTCGCTGATCACCGTCGCCCGGGAGCTGGGGCACCGGGTGACCGAGCGCAAGGTGACCCTCGACGAGTGGCGCAGCGGCGCGCTCGACGGCTCGATCACCGAGACCTTCGCCTGCGGGACGGCCGCGGTCATCACCCCCGTCGGCGAGGTCAAGGCGCGGACCGGTGACTTCACCGTGGGCGACGGCGAGCCCGGCCCGCTGACCATGCGGCTGCGGGAGACCCTCCTGGATATCCAGCACGGGCGGGTGGCCGACACCCACGGCTGGCTGCACCGGGTCTCCTGATCGCGGCTGGAGGCGGTCGCATGCTGCGCTGGCGGGGGCTGGAGGCCACCCCGGGGGACCTCGGGCGGACCGTGGTCACCGTCGGCATGTACGACGGCGTCCACCGCGGGCACCAGGAGCTGATCGGGGCCGCCGTCGCGCGCGCCCGGGCGATGCGCCGTCCGTGCCTGCTGCTGACCTTCGACCCGCACCCGGCCGAGGTCGTCCGGCCGGGTTCGCACCCCGCGATCCTCACGTCGCTGGACCGGAAGGCGGAGCTGGTCGCGGAGCTCGGGGTGGACGCGATGTGCGTGCTGCCCTTCACCCCGGAGTTCATGAAGCTCCCGCCGGAGACGTTCACCCACACGGTGCTCGTCGAGCGGCTGCACGCGGCCCAGGTCGTCGTGGGGGAGAACTTCACCTACGGCCACCGCGCCGCCGGCACGGTGGCGTCGCTGACCGCGGAGGGACGGCGCTTCGGGTTCGCGGTCGAGGGGATGGCCCTGGCGCAGGACGCGTCGGAGGACGGTGAGGTGACCATCTCCTCGACCTACATCCGCGCCTGCGTCGCCGCCGGGGACATGGTGCCGGCGGCCCGCGCGCTGGGCCGGCCGCACCGGGTGGACGGCGTCGTGGTGCGTGGTGACCGCCGGGGGCGGGACCTCGGTTACCCGACGGCCAACGTGGAGACGCCCCCGTACACGGCGATCCCCGCCGACGGTGTCTACGCCGGCCACCTCGTGACCCGTGACCCGCGCAGCGGTGCCAGCCGCGACCGGTTCCCCGCGGCCATCTCGGTCGGGACCAACCCGACGTTCCAGGGCAGCCGCCGCACCGTCGAGGCCTACGTGCTGGACTACGACGGCGACCTCTACGGCGAGCACGTCGGCGTGGAGTTCGCCCACCGGCTCCGGCCGATGGCCGCCTTCCCCGACGTCGACGGATTGCTCGCCGCCATGGCGCAGGACGTGGCCGACACCCGGCGTCTGCTCGGGCTCCGCTGACGCGGGACCCGGTCCTCGCCCGGGCGGTGTGTAAGGTTGGCAGCAACGTCGGGTGACCGACGTGTGTGTTCACCTGCCCTCGTGAGTCGGACCGAGGGCCACACGTGACCCGCCCAGGAGGCGAACCATGGCGCTCGACAGCGCGACCAAGCAGCAGATCATGACCGACTACGCGACGGTCGAGAAGGACACCGGTTCGCCCGAGGTGCAGGTCGCGATGCTGACCCGCCGGATCAGCGACCTGACCGAGCACCTGAAGATGCACAAGCACGACCACCACAGCCGGCGGGGCCTGCTCCTGCTGGTCGGCCGCCGCCGTCGGCTGCTGAACTACCTGGCGAAGACCGACATCAACCGCTACCGGTCGCTGATCGAGCGGCTCGGCCTGCGCCGCTAGCACGTCGAGGGGACCGCTCCGGATCACCGGGTCGGTCCCCTCTCTCGTGCGGCACCCGCCGCACGGGCCAGGCGGGACCTCCGTCGGCCGCCCGCACAGGGCCGGTCCTCGGTAGTGGCCCCCGGGAGGAGTGGCCGGACCCCGGACGGGGAACGGCACGGCCCGAGGGCTTCGATCGAGCACCGGTCGCCCCGGGCGCAGACGGCGAACGCTCGCCGTAAGAGGAGTCGCGAACCGGTACGAGGCCGGCGCGACGAGACGAGAGAAGGACAGATGTCCGCACCCACCACCAGCGGCCCCATCGCCGCCGAGTTCGACCCCGAGGACGGGGTCACCACCGCCACCGCGGTGATCGACAACGGCGCATTCGGCAGCCGTTCGATCACCTTCGAGACCGGCCGGCTCGCGCGTCAGGCCGCCGGCTCCGTCGTCGTCACCATGGGCGACACCATGCTGCTGTCGGCCACCACGGCCGGGCGCCAGCCCAAGGAGCAGTTCGACTTCTTCCCGCTGACGGTCGACGTCGAGGAGCGGATGTACGCCGCCGGGCGCATCCCCGGCTCGTTCTTCCGCCGCGAGGGCCGGCCGTCGGAGGACGCGATCCTCACCTGCCGGCTGATCGACCGCCCGCTGCGCCCGACGTTCGCCAAGGGCCTGCGCAACGAGGTCCAGGTCGTCATCACCGTCCTGTCGCTGGACCCGGCGCACCTCTACGACGTGCTGGCGATCAACGGCGCCTCGGCGTCCACCCAGCTCTCCGGGCTGCCGTTCTCCGGCCCGGTCGGCGGCTGCCGCGTCGCGCTGATCAACGGCCAGTGGGTCGGCTTCCCGACGCACGCCGAGCTCGAGGACGCCGTCTTCGACATGGTCGTGGCCGGTCGGGTCCTCCCGGACGGCGACGTCGCGATCATGATGGTCGAGGCCGAGGCCACCGAGAAGACGGTCCAGCTGGTCGCCGGCGGCGCGCCCGCCCCGACCGAGGAGGTCGTGGCGCAGGGCCTCGAGGCGGCCAAGCCGTTCATCAAGGCGCTGTGCGACGCGCAGTCCGCGCTCGCCGACAAGGCCGCCAAGCCCGCCGCGGAGTTCCCGCGCTTCCTCGACTACCAGGACGACGTCTACGCCGCCGTCGAGGCGCAGGTCGGCGACAAGCTGGCCCAGGTCCAGCAGATCGCCGGCAAGCAGGAGCGCGAGGACGCGACCGACGCGCTCAAGGACGAGGTCAAGGCCGCGCTGGCCGGTCAGTTCGAGGGCCGGGAGAAGGAGATCTCCGGTGCCTTCCGCGCGCTGACCAAGAAGGTCGTCCGGCAGCGCATCCTGCGCGACAAGGTGCGCATCGACGGTCGTGGACTCACCGACATCCGGCCGTTGTCGGCCGAGGTCGAGGTCGTGCCCCGCGTGCACGGCTCCGCGCTGTTCGAGCGCGGCGAGACCCAGATCCTGGGGATCACCACGCTCAACATGCTGCGCATGGAGCAGCAGCTGGACACCCTCTCGCCGGTGGACCGCAAGCGCTACATGCACAACTACAACTTCCCGCCGTACTCCACGGGTGAGACCGGCCGCGTGGGTTCGCCCAAGCGCCGCGAGATCGGCCACGGCGCACTCGCCGAGCGCGCGCTGCTGCCGGTGCTGCCCGACCGCGAGGAGTTCCCCTACGCGATCCGTCAGGTGTCGGAGGCGCTGGGCTCCAACGGCTCCACCTCGATGGGCTCGGTCTGCGCCTCGACGCTGGCCCTGCTCAACGCCGGTGTGCCGCTGAAGGCTCCGGTCGCCGGCATCGCCATGGGCCTGGTCTCCGACGAGGTCGACGGGAAGACCGAGTACGTCGCGCTCACCGACATCCTCGGTGCGGAGGACGCCTTCGGTGACATGGACTTCAAGGTCGCCGGCACCCGCGACTTCGTGACCGCGCTGCAGCTGGACACCAAGCTCGACGGCATCCCCTCCGACGTCCTCGCCGGCGCGCTCACCCAGGCGCGTGCGGCCCGCCTGCACATCCTCGACGTGATGAACGAGGCCATCGACGCGCCGGACGAGATGAGCCCGTACGCGCCGCGGGTCACCACGGTGCGCATCCCGGTCGACAAGATCGGTGCGGTCATCGGCCCCAAGGGGCAGATGATCAACGCCATCCAGGACGAGACCGGCGCCGACATCACCATCGAGGACGACGGCACGATCTACGTCGGGGCCTCCGACGGTCCCTCGGCGCAGGCCGCGGTGGACCGGATCAACGCCATCGCCAACCCGCAGATGCCGAAGGTCGGCGAGCGCTTCCTCGGCACGGTCGTCAAGACCACGCCGTTCGGTGCCTTCGTCTCCCTGCTCCCGGGCAAGGACGGGCTGGTCCACATCAGCAAGCTCGGTGGCGGCAAGCGCATCGGCAAGGTCGAGGACGTCGCCAACGTCGGCGACAAGCTGCAGGTCGAGATCACCGACATCGACGCCCGCGGCAAGATCAGCCTCGCGCCGGTCGCCGCCGACGGTGCCGACACGCCCGCCGAGGCTCCGGCCGACGCCGCCCCTGCGGGTGAGTGACCACGACTGATCTGATCCGGGCCGGGGGGGGGGGGGGGGGGGGGGGGGGGGGGGGGGGGGGGGGGGGGGGGGGGGGGGGGGGGGGGGGGGGGGGGGGGGGGGGGGGGGGGGGGGGGGGCGCGGGGGGGGGGGGGGGGGGGGGGGGGCGGGGGGGGGGTTTGGGGGTGCTGGTTGGGGGGGGGGGGGGGGGGGGGGGGCCCCCCCCCCCCCCCCCCCCGGTTCCCGTAGGGACGACCGCGCTGCTCGACCTCGACGAGGTCGGCGGCCGGGTGGAACGCACCGAGCTCCCGGGGGGCCTGCGGGTGCTCACCGAGAGCATGCCGGGCGTGCTGTCGGCGACGCTCGGCATCTGGGTGGGCGTCGGGTCGCGGGACGAGACGCCGGCCGTCGCCGGCTCGTCGCACTTCCTGGAGCACCTGCTGTTCAAGGGGACGACGTCGCGCGGCGCGCTGGAGATCGCGACGGCCATGGACGCGGTCGGCGGTGAGATGAACGCGTTCACCGCGAAGGAGCACACCTGCTACTACGCGAACGTGCTCGCCAGCGACCTGCCGCTCGCGGTGACGTTGCTGGCCGACCTGGTCACCGACGCCACCAACACCGCCGCGGACCTGGAGTCGGAGCGGACGGTGGTGCTCGAGGAGATCGCCATGCGCGACGACGAGCCCTCCGACGCGGTGCACGACCTGTTCGCCGAGGTCCTGTACGGCGACACCTCCCTGGGCCGCTCGGTGCTCGGCACCGTCGAGTCGATCGAGGGGCTCACGCGGGACGACGTCGACGGCTGGTACCGGTCCCGCTACGCCGTGCCCTCGATCGTCGTGACCGCGGCCGGGCGGGTGGAGCACCAGCAGGTGCTCGACCTCGTGGCGAAGGCCTTCGGCGACCGGCTCTCCGGCGCCGGCCGCCCGGCGCCCCTGCGCACCGGGGACCTCGTCCTCGAGCGGCCGGCGCGGCCCACCGGACTGATCTCCCGCCGGACCGAGCAGACGCACCTGTTGCTCGGCACGCCCGCCATGGGCCGGCAGGACGAGCGCCGTTACGTGGCCGCAGTCCTCGACGCCGCCGTCGGGGGTGGCATGAGCTCGCGGTTGTTCCAGGAGATCCGCGAGAAGCGGGGCCTGGTGTACAGCGTCGGTTCGGCGCTCACCCACTACGCCGGTGCGGGCGCGTTCTCCGTCTACGCCGGCTGCTCGAAGAAGCGGGTGCCCGAGGTGCTGCGGCTGATCCGCGAGGAGCTCGGCCGGGTGGCGGTCGACGGGCTCACCGCCGACGAGGTCGCCCGGGCCCGGGGTCAGCTCAAGGGTGGGTTGGTGCTCGGGCTCGAGGACACCGGCTCCCGGATGAGCCGGCTCGGCAAGAGCGAGCTCTCCTACGGCGAGTACGTCCCGGTCCGGGACGTGCTGGCCCGCATCGAGGCGGTCGACGAGGGGCAGGTCCGCTCGGTGGCGGCCGAGCTGTTCGGCCGGGAGACCTGCCTGGCCGTGGTCGGCCCCTACCGTGAGTCCGACCTCGACCGGCTCTGACGTGCGCGACGGAGGGCAGGCACTGCCCCAGGTGGCGTTCGGCCTGGTGCTGGCGGCGTCCCTGGTGATCCTCTTCCTGCCCTCCTCGGGCGTGCCCACCGCACCGCCCGGGACGGACAAGGCGGTGCACCTGGCGCTCTTCGCCGTGCTCGCGGCCACGGGCCGGTGGGCCGGGGTGCGGACGCCGCGGCTGGCCGCGGGGCTCGTCGCCTACGCCGTCCTCAGCGAGCTGGTCCAGGGGCTCGCCCCGCTGGGCCGTTCCGCCTCGGTGGCGGACGGCGCCGCCGATGTCGCCGGCGTCGCCGTCGGGCTCCTGGTCTGGCACTGGCGGGAACGCCGGGCACGCTGATCCGGACCCCTGTCTTGCATCGGGACGCCGGGCCGGGAAACCTGGCCGCGTGACGACGAGCCCGACCGGCCAGCAGCCCACCTCGACCGATGCGGGGTCCCCGCTCATCCCGGTGGGGGTGCTCGGCGCCCGCGGCCGGATGGGCACCGAGGTGGTCAAGGCGGTGAACCAGGCCGACGACCTCGAGCTGGTGGCGATGGTCGACGACGGCGACTGGCTGTTCAACGTGGCCGACGCCGGAGCGCAGGTCGTCGTCGACTTCACCCGCCCCGACGTGGTCATGGACAACATCCGGTTCTGCATCGACAACAACATCCACTGCGTCGTGGGGACGACCGGCTTCGACGAGGCCCGTCTGGCCACCGTGGCCGAGTGGCTGGAGCCGAAGCCGGAGGTGGGCGTCGTCATCGCGCCCAACTTCGGCATCGGGGCGGTCCTGCTCATGCGCTTCGCCCAGGACGCGGCCCGCTTCTTCCCGTCCGTGGAGGTCGTCGAGCTGCACCACCCCGGCAAGGTGGACGCCCCCTCGGGGACGGCGCTGCGCACCGCCCGTCTGGTGGCGTCGGCCCGCCGGGCGGCCGGGATGGCCCCCGTCCCCGACGCGACGACCGACGAGCTCCCGGGTGCGCGCGGCACCGACGTCGAGGGGGTGCACGTGCACGCGGTCCGGCTCGCCGGGCTGGTGGCGCACCAGGAGGTGCTGTTCGGGGCGGCGGGGGAGTCCCTGACCCTGCGGCACGACTCCTACGACCGCGCCTCGTTCATGCCGGGTGTGCTGCTCGCCGTCCGGGAGATCGGCCGGCGCCCCGGCCTGACGGTGGGCATCGAGAGCTTCCTGGGGCTCTGAAAGGACCCCGCGTCCCCCTTCCCTCGCGAGCTCGGGAGGGGCCCCGACGCGGGGCCGTTCCAGCACGTCACCGAGGGGTGGCGCGCGTCACGGGACCCGGGCTTGCGCACCGGCCGGAGAGGTCGTGTATGGTTCTCCATGCGCCGCGCGGCCCGGAAGGGCCGCCGGACCGGGGCCCGGGTAGCGGGTCACTGGAAACCGGCGTAGAGTTGGACATCCAGCCAGGAACGAAGCCCGCGAGGGTCTAGTTCTTGCGCGTCCGCTCCTTGAGAACTCAACAGCGTGCCGAAAGTCAGTGCCAAGTAATACCCCGTGCCCTGGCCACTGTGTGGTTGGGGCTGGGATTCCTTTGGT
>NZ_JBJHAK010000044.1:0-12303 GCF_054050975.1 Blastococcus sp. SYSU DS0828
CCCCCCCCCCCCCCCCCCCCCCCCCCCCCCCCCCCCCCCCCCCCCCCCCCCCCCCCCCCCCCCCCCCCCCCCCCCCCCCCCCCCCCCCCCCCCCCGCCCGGGCCCTCCGGCTGGGGGCGGTCCCGGCCGAGGTGCTGACCCACGTGACGGGGGTTCCCCGCCGCCGGGTCCACTGCGCCCACTGCGCGCACGAGACGGAGACCCCGGCCGCCCTCGGCGCGACCTGCGTCTGCCGGGGCTGCGGGCGGACGCTGCACGTCTACCACCACGTGTCCCGGCGGCTGGGCGCCTACCTCGGGTACATGGTGGACGCCGAGGACGCCGCCCCCGCCGCTCCGGTGGAGGTGCCGGCATGACGACGATCTCCCCGCCTGCACCCGCGGATGCCCCGACGCGCACCGGCCGGGGCGCGCTCCGGCTCCGGGTGGCCGGCGTGCGGGCGGCGGCAGCCGGCATCCGGTCGGTCGAGTTCGTCTCCGCCGACGGTGGACCGCTACCCGCCTTCCCACCGGGCAGCCACGTGGTGCTGCACTGCGGCGACCGGCGCAACGCCTACTCGCTGACCGGCTCCGGGACAGCCCCGGTGCGCTACTCGATCTCGGTGCTGCTCTGCCCCGACGGGTCCGGCGGCTCGCGCTGGGTGCACGAGCTCGTGGCCGGGGACGTCGTGGCGGCCGACGGGCCGCGCAGCGCGTTCGCCCCGGTCGCCACCGCGCGGCACCACCTGCTCGTCGCCGGCGGCATCGGCATCACCCCGCTGCTCTCGCACGCCCGCGCCGCGGTCCGCTGGAAGCGGGACTTCACGCTGCTCTACGGCTACCGCCCGGGCGCTGGAGCGCACCTGGACGAGCTGCGCGAGCTCTGCGGCCCGCGCCTGGAGGAGCACCCGGAGGTGGCCGGCTTCGTCGCCCGCATCGAGGCCGCGCTCGCCTCCGCCCCGCTCGGCACCCACCTCTACGCCTGCGGGCCGGCCGCCCTCCTCGACACGGTCCTCGGGACGGCGGAGCGGCTGGGCTGGCCGGAGGCGCGGGTGCACACCGAGCGCTTCTCCGCCGCCGCGCTCGACCCGGGGGATCCGTTCGAGGTGACCCTCGTGCGGTCCGGACGGCGGGTCGGGGTCCCGTCCGGGGTGAGCCTGCTGGAGGCCCTCGAGGACGCCGGCGTCCCCGTGCCCAACCTGTGCCGGCAGGGGGTCTGCGGCGAGTGCCGCGTCCCCGTCGTCTCCGGCTCCCCCCTGCACCGCGACCTCTTCCTCGGCGAGGCCGAGAAGGTCGCCGCCGACAGCGTCATGTGCTGCGTCTCCCGCAGCACCGGCCCCACCCTGGAGCTCGACCTGTGACAGCCACCGACATCCGCGACCGGGCCCTGCCCGCCCGCATCGCCTCGTTCCCCTTCCCCTTCCCGACCGACACCTACCGGTACAGCGCCAACGTGGAGCCGGCGGTCGCGCCACGGCCGACCGCCGCCGGCAGCTGGGGCGAGCACGTCCTGCACGTCGACGAGTACTACGCCTCCGACAGCGCCGAGTGCGCCGCCCTGCTGGCCGCGGACCCCACACGGCTGCAGGAGCTGCCGCACATGAGGCCGGCCGCCTGGGACGCGATGCTCTACGTGATGGGCGAGCTGCAGCGGGCCCGCCCGGAGGTGTTCGCGCTCGACCGCCTCGGCGGGGACCGCTGGCGCTGGCGCAACGAACTGCTGGGCATCGGGCAGCAGTTCACCTTCGGTGACGACGCGACGCTGCCGTCCGGTCCGCTCGAGTTCATCGCACCGCAGGTCCAGGACGACCTCGTGCTCCTCGACCAGCGCGAGGGAGCGCTGTGGGCCGACGCCGGCGTCGTCACGGCGGCCGCGGACTGGTCGATGCGCTTCGACGTCGGCATGAGCTTCCCCGAGATCCACGGGCCCGTCCCCCGTGTGCACCCCGAGGGCGTCATCGACCGCGCCCACCAGTTCCTCATGCGGCTCCAGCCCGGGGAGGCCTACCGCCGCACGAACTGGACGATGACCGTCGGCCGGCGGCTGGACACCGCGACCGAGACCTATCCCGAGTGGGGCCCCGACCGGCGCCTGGTCCTCGAGCAGGATCTCGGCTCCCGGCTGCACCTGCGCGTCGAGGTCCAGCACCTGGTCCGGCTGCCCAGCTCCGGGGCGGTGCTGTTCCTCATCCGCACCTACCTGCTGCCGCTGGAGGACCTGGCGCGGGTGCCCGCGTGGCGCGACCGCTTCGCCGCCGTCCTCGAGGAGCTGCCGGAGGACATGGCCGACTACAAGGGCCTCACCCGCTTCCGCTCCGCCGCCGTCGCCTGGCTGCGCGGTGCGGCATGACCGCCGTCCTGACGGGAGAGCAGCTCCGGCCGCGCCGCACGAGCGTCCCCTCGTGGCCGGCGCAGCCCCCCTCGCTGGACCTCACCGGCCGCGCATTCCTCCTCGTGCAGGTCGGCGGCCGGGCCGCGGAGGTCGTCGACCGGTGGGCGGCCGAGGCGCGCGAGCACGGCCGGCCGGTGCGGCGCTGGGGGCTTCCGGGCGTGGACGGGTCGTCGGCTGCCGCGCTCGCCCGCCGCCTCGACGGGATGCACGTCGGCGACCGGGTGGTGGTGGCCGGGCCCGAGGCCGACGTCCTCGCCCTGGTCGCCCTGGCCCGCGGGCTGGGCTTGCTGCCCGAGGAGATCACCGCCTTCGCCGTCGCCCGGGGGCCGATCCCGGTGTTCTGCGCCCACTGCGAGACCACCGCACGGCTCCCGGTGGCTCCCGGCGCGGAGGTCGACTGCCCCGGGTGCGGCCTGCGGCTCGAGGTGCACGAGCACGCGTCGGGGCACCGGGGCAGCTACCTGGCCTCCGCGGTGACGGCACCTGGGGAGGCGGGATGAGCGTTCCGGCGACGCAGCTGCTGCGGGTGACGCGGATCGAGGCGGTGACCGACCGGGTGCGGCACATCGTGCTGACCGACCCGGAGGGCCGGTCGCTGGCCGGGTACGCGCCCGGCAGCCACGTGGTCGTGACCGCCGGCGGCACCCGCAACGCGTACTCGCTCACCGGCTCCGGGATCGCCCCGGGCGACTACCGGATCTCCGTCCTCCGCACCGGGGACGGCGGGGGCTCGGCCTGGCTGCACGACGTGCTGCGGGTCGGCGACCTGCTGCCGGTGGAGCCGCCCCGGTCGGCGTTCCGGCCGGAGCTGGCCGCGCGGAAGGCTTTCCTCGTCGCGGCGGGCATCGGGGTCACGCCGATCCTGTCGCACCTGGCCGCCGCCCGTGCGTGGGGACGCCCCGTGGAGGTCGTCTACGGATACCGCCGGGGCGAGGCCGCCCACCTCGAGGAGGTCCGCGAACTCGCCGGTCACGACCTGGTGGAGGCGCAGGGCCGGGTGGCCCTGGCCGGTGCGCTGCGCGAACGCATGGCGGTCCAGCCCTGGGGCACGCACGCCTACGCCTGCGGCCCGACCCCCCTCCTGGACCTGTTCACCGCGACGGCGCGCGCGACCGGCTGGCCACCGGCCCGCGTGCACCTCGAGCACTTCCAGGCCCGGGAGCTCTCCCCCGGCCGGCCGTTCACCGCCCGGCTGCGGCACAGCGGCCGGGAGCTCCCGGTGCCCAGCGGCACCAGCCTGCTCGACGCGGTGCTCGGCGCCGGCGTCGACGTCCCCCACATGTGCCGCCAGGGCGTCTGCGGCCAGTGCCTGGTCCCCGTGGCCGCCGGCCGCGTGGAGCACCGGGACCTGGTTCTCGATGACTCCGACCGGCAGTCCTCGACCCACATGCTCGCCTGCGTGTCGCGGGCGGCCGACACCCACCTGGAGCTGGACCTGTGAGCGATCTGCCCCGGCTGCCCTGGCCCTTCGCCCCCACCGACCGGTCCTTCCGGTACACGGTCAACGTCGAGCCCGCCCGCCGGCGCGTGGCGACGCCCGCCGGGTCCTGGGGCGAGCACGTCGTCGACCTGGGCGACGACTACGCCGAGCAGATGGCGCTGCGCCGCGACGTGCTGGCCCGCGACCCCGGGCGGCGGCAGGTGCTCCCGCACATGGAGCCGGCGTGCTGGGACATGCTCCTGTACCTGCTCCGGGAACTCGTGACCGCCCGCCCGGACGCCATGCACCTGACCGACCTCGGGTCCGGGGCCTTCTCCTGGCGGAACGACCTCCTCGGCATCGAGCAGTCGTTCGTCCTGGGCGATGCCGCCACGCTGCCGACCGATCCGCTCACCTGGATCGGCTGCCAGGTGCCCGACGACATCCTCATGGTCAGCGAGCGCGGCGGCCGGCTGTGGTTCGACGCCGCGCTGGTCACCTGGGCCGCCGCGTGGTCGGTCAAGTTCGACATCGGCATGCACCTCGACGAGATCCACGGCCCCGTGCCCCGGCTCAACGAGGACGGCGTGACCAGCCGCGCCACCCGGTTCATGCGGGGCATCACGGCCGACCAGACCTACCGCCGGGTCAACTGGACCTTCTCCGCCCACGGCTCACCGCGGCGCGACATCAGCCTGGAGGCCAAGCCGGAGTGGGACGCCGACATCCCCCAGCTGGTGCGGGACGGCGACTTCGGCCGGCTGCAGCTGCGCATCGAGCTGGAGCACCTCACCCGGCTGCCGTTGACGGGAACGCTGACGTTCAACATCCGCACGTACATGGCGCCGTTGGCCGAGATCGTCACGGTCCCGGGCTGGGGCGAGCAGCTCTCCGCGATCGTCGCCGAGCTCCCGGCCGACATCGCCGAGTACAAGGGGATCGCGCCCTACCGCGACGAGGTCGTGGCCTGGCTGGCGGACGCCGTGCACCCCACCGTCGCGGCCTAGCCGCACCTGGCGCCGCTCCCGGGGTCGTCCGGCGCACCTCGCCGGGATGCTGCGGTCCGCTGCCCCAGCCTCCCTGCATGCGTGCGGTGCCGTGGACCCCCGGCGGGCCCGGGGTCCTCGACGTCGTCGACATCCCGGACCTGGCGGCCAGGGGCGGGCCGACGCGAGCGGCCGGCCCGCCGCCTCCCCGGTCCGCCTCACCGGGGCAGGCTCTCCGCCCGCCACATCCAGAGCTGCTTCTCGAGGGCACCGGTCGTCTCGATCAGCAGGTCCTGCGACACCGGGTCGTCCCGTGTGTCGTCGATGCGTGCCCGCGTCCGCGCCACGACCTCGTCGAGCGCGTGGACGAGAAAGCTGATCGCCTCATCGGCCGGGATCCAGGCGAGCGGCGGCTGCGACAGCGCCGACTGCTCCTGCAGGGCCGTCGACCGGCCGTCGGGCAGCACGCCGATCGCGACCGCACGCTCGGCGAGCGCGTCCGAGTACTGCCGGGTGGTGGCGACGACGTCGTCCAGGTGCAGGTGCACGCTGCGGAAGTGGGGCCCCACCACCGTCCAGTGCACCTGCTTGGCGACCAGCCCCAGGTCGACCAGGTCGACGACGGCGCCCTGCAGCGCCTCCCCGACGGTCTTCCGGACGTCCTCGGGCAGCCGGCTCCTCATCTCGGTCATGGGCGGTTCCTCCTCCAGCGGTCGTAGGGATGGGTGCCACGTCCCTGCGACAGGGCCGTGGCGGTGGGCTCACTTCAGGACGATGTCGTCACCGGCGACGTCGACGTGCACGGTGTCGCCGTCCCGATAGACGCCCGAGAGCAGCTCCAGCGCCAGCGGGTCGACGATCGCGTGCTGGATGAGCCGCTTCAGCGGCCGCGCGCCGTAGTCGGGGTCGTACCCGCGACGGGCGAGCCAGCGCCGGGCGTCGTCGCTGACCTCCAGCGTCAGCTTCCGCTCGGCCATCCGCGTCTCCAGCTGCCGCAGCTGGATCTCGAGGACCTGCTCGATGTCGTCCTCGGTGAGCGACCGGAACCGCACGATCTCGTCGACCCGGTTGATGAACTCCGGCTTGAAGAAGTCCGCCGGGTCGCCGGGGAGGTTCGACGTCATGATCAGCACGGTGTTGGTGAAGTCCACCGTGCGGCCTTGACCGTCGGTCAGCCGGCCGTCGTCGAGGACCTGCAGCAGGACGTTGAAGACGTCCGGGTGGGCCTTCTCGATCTCGTCGAGCAGGACGACGGCGTACGGACGCCGGCGGACCGTCTCGGTGAGCTGCCCGCCCTCGTCGTAGCCGACGTAGCCCGGCGGCGCACCGACCAGGCGGGACACGGAGTGCTTCTCCATGTACTCGCTCATGTCGATCCGGACCATCGCCCGCTCGTCGTCGAACAGGAACTCCGCCAGGCTGCGGGCGAGCTCGGTCTTGCCCACGCCCGTCGGGCCGAGGAACAGGAAGCTGCCGATCGGCCGGTTGCGGTCCGCCAGCCCGGACCGGCTGCGCCGGATGGCGTTGGCGACGGCGCGGACGGCGGCGTCCTGCCCGACCACGCGGGCGTGCAGCACGTCCTCCATCCGGACCAGTTTCGCCACCTCGCCCTGCATCAGCCGGGCGACGGGGATGCCGGTCCAGCGGCTGACCACCTCGGCGACGTCCTCCTCGTCGACCTCCTCCTTGAGCATCTTCTGGGTGGACTGCAGCTCGGCCAGCCGCTCGGTCGCCTGCTCCACCTCACGCTCGACCGAGGGGATCCGCCCGTACCGGATCTCCGCGGCCCGGGTCAGGTCGACCGCGCGCTCGACCTCGCCGCGCAGAGCCTCCAGCTCCTCCTTGAGCTCCCGGATGCGCCCGATCGCCTCCTTCTCGGCCTGCCAGTGCGCCTTCATCCCCGCCGACTGCTCGCGCAGGTCGGAGAGCTCCTGGTCGAGCGCCGCGAGCCGGTCGCGGCTGGCGTCGTCGGTCTCCTTGGCCAGGGCCACCCGCTCGATCTCCAGCTGCCGGATCCGCCGCTCGATGACGTCGATCTCCGTGGGCAGTGAGTCGATCTCGATCCGCAGCCGGCTGGCCGCCTCGTCGATCAGGTCGATCGCCTTGTCGGGCAGGAACCGGCCGGTGACGTACCGGTCGGAGAGCACCGCGGAGGCCACCAGCGCGGCGTCCTGGATGCGGACCCCGTGGTGGACTTCGTAGCGCTCCTTGAGGCCGCGGAGGATGGCGATCGCGTCCTGCACCGACGGCTCGCCGACGAAGACCTGCTGGAAGCGGCGCTCGAGAGCCGGGTCCTTCTCGATGTGCTTGCGGTACTCGTCGAGCGTCGTGGCGCCGATCATCCGGAGCTGGCCGCGGGCGAGCATCGGCTTGAGCATGTTGCCGGCGTCCATCGAGCCCTCGGCCGAGCCGGCGCCGATGACTGTGTGCATCTCGTCGAGGAAGGTGATCACCTGGCCCTCGGCGTCGGCGATCTCCTGCAGGACCGACTTGAGCCGTTCCTCGAACTCGCCGCGGTACTTCGCACCCGCGACCATCGACGCCAGGTCGAGCGCCACCAGCCGCTTGTTCTTCAGGCTCTCCGGGACGTCGCCCTCGACGATCCGGCGGGCCAGCCCCTCGGCGATGGCGGTCTTGCCGACGCCGGGTTCACCGATGAGGACCGGGTTGTTCTTGGTCCGGCGGGACAGCACCTGGACGACGCGGCGGATCTCCTCGTCCCGGCCGATGACCGGGTCGAGCTTGCCCTTGCGGGCCTCCTCGGTCAGGTCGCGCCCGTACTTCTCCAGCGCCTGGTACTGCTCCTCGGCGTCCGGGGAGGTCACGCGGTGGCTGCCGCGGACCTGCTGGAGCCCGGCGAGCAGCTGCTCACGCGACACCTGCAGGTGGCCGGCGACCGCCAGCAGCAGGTGCTCGGTGGAGACGTACTCGTCGTGCAACTGCTGGCGCACCCGGTCGGCCTCCTCGATCGCGGCACGCAGCTCGCGACCGACCTGCGGTTCGGACCCGTAGGCGTGCGGCAGCCGGTCGAGGGCCTCGGTGACGCGGTCCCGCAGTCCGGGGATGTCGATACCGGCCTTCTGCAGCAGCGGCAGGACGACGCCGTCCTCCTGCCCGAGGAGCGCCGCGACCAGGTGATCGGGCGTGACCTCGGGGTGCGACTCCTGCCGTGCCCGCTCCACGGCGGCCTGGACTGCTTCCTGGGTCCTGCGTGTCCAGCGGTTCGGGTCGAATGCGCCGGCCACGGTGGAACACCTCCTCACTGTCGTTGATCTGTCGGTGGCGGGGTGTCGGCCGGTGCCTCACACCCCGAGGTGGGCTCGCGGCGCCCCGGGGGTCGCCGCCGCCAGTGCCTGCACGGCAGCCCGCTGGCGCTCGTCCAGCTCCCTCGGCACGTCGACCTCGACGGTGACCAGCAGGTCGCCCGCGCCGTCGGCGGCCGGCACACCCCGGCCCGGCACCCGCAGGGTCGTCCCGCTCCGCGTCCCGGCCGGGATCCGGACCCTGACCGGGCGGTCGAGCGTGGGCACCCGGACGTCGGCGCCCAGGGCCGCCTCGGCGAAGGTCACCGGCACGGTGACCGCGAGGTCACGGCCGTCCCGCCGGAAGAACGGGTGCGATGCCACCCGGACCCGCAGGACGAGGTCACCGGCCGGCCCGCCGTTCTCACCCGGCTCCCCGCGTCCGGCCAGCCGCAGCGTCTGCCCGTCCGCGATCCCCGGCGGGATGCGCGCCGTGACGGTCCGCGACCCCAGCCGGAGCCGGCGAGTGGTGCCGCGCACCGCCTGGTCGAACGGCAGCTCCACCGCCACCTCCAGGTCGGCCCCGCGGCGGGGTAGACCGGTCCCCCACCCGCCGTCGTCGGCGGACATGCCGAAGAGGTCCTCGACCGTGACCCGGTGCCCCCCGGCCCGGGGACCGCGCCGGTTGACCCGCACGGACCGACCGTGCGGCCAGCCCGGCCCGCCCGTCGACCGACCGGCGGGAGCAAGCCGGCGGACCTCGTCGTACTCGCGCCGGCGCACGGGGTCGTGCAGCACCTCGTAGGCCGACGTGACCTCCCGGAACCGCTCACCGGCCCCGGCGTCGGGGTTGGTGTCGGGGTGCAGTTCCCGGACCAGGCGGCGGTAGGCGCGGGTGATCTCCTTGTCCGACGCGGACTCCGCGACGCCGAGCACGCGGTAGTAGTCCTTGTCCAGCCACTCGGCGGTCATCGCCACGGTCGTCCACCTCCTTCCCATCAGAGGGCAGCCGGGCTCACGCCCGGCTGCCCTCGTCGACCACCTCGGCGTCGATCACGTCGTCGTCACCGGCGGCCGTCGCCGCGCCACCGTCGGGAGCCTGCTGCTCCTGGAGCCGGGCGGCGAAGGCGGTGCCCGCCGCGGTCAGCCGCTCGGTCGCCGCGCGGAGAGCAGTGACCTCGCCGTGCTCGACGAGGCCCCTCACCTCGCTGACCGCCGCCTCCAGCTGGTCGCGTTCGGGGCCGGTCACGTCGCGGTGCTCGGCCAGCAGCTTCTCGCTCCGGTAGAGCAGGGCGTCCGCGTCGTTGCGGGCCTCGGCCTCCTCCCGCCGTCGGCGGTCCTCCTCGGCGTGCGCCTCGGCGTCGCGGACCATCCGGTCGATGTCCTCGCGGCTGAGGGACGACTGCCCGGTGATGGTGATCGACTGCTCCTTGCCCGTCGCCCGGTCGGTGGCCGAGACGTGCACGATGCCGTTGGCGTCGATGTCGAAGGTGACCTCGATCTGCGGCACACCACGCGGCGCCGGGGGCAGGTCGGTCAGGTGGAACCGGCCCAGGGTCTTGTTGCCGGCGGCCATCTCCCGTTCGCCCTGCAGGACGTGCACCTCGACGGAGGGCTGGTTGTCCGTCGCCGTGCTGAAGACCTCGGTGCGGCGGGTGGGGATGGTCGTGTTCCGCTCGATGATCGTGGTCATCACGCCGCCCTGCGTCTCGACGCCCAGGGAGAGCGGCGTTACGTCGAGCAGCAGCACGTCCTTGACGTCGCCGCGGAGCACACCGGCCTGGACGGCAGCCCCGACGGCGACCACCTCGTCGGGGTTCACACCCTGGTGCGGGTCCTTGCCGCTGAGCTCGCGGACGAGCTCCACGACCGCCGGCATCCGGGTGGAGCCACCGACCAGGACCACGTGGTCGATGTCCCGCGGACCGAGTCCGGCGTCCCGCAGCGCCTGCTCGAACGGCCCGCGACACCGCTGCAGCAGGTCCTCGGTCAGCTCCTGGAACTTCGCGCGGGTCAGCGAGACGTCCAGGTGCCTGGGCCCCTCCGCGGTAGCGGTGATGTAGGGCAGGGTGATCTGGGTCTGCGTGGCGCCGGAGAGGTCGATCTTGGCGCGCTCGGCGGCCTCCTTGAGCCGCTGCATCGCCATCGGGTCCTTCGACAGGTCGACCCCTTCCGCGGTGCGGAACGTGTCCACGAGCCAGTCGATGACCTTCTGGTCCCAGTCGTCACCGCCGAGCCGCGTGTCGCCGGCCGTGGACTTCACCTCGAAGACGCCGTCGCCGATCTCCAGCACCGAGACGTCGAAGGTGCCGCCGCCGAGGTCGAAGACGAGCACGGTCTCGTCCTTGGCGTCCTTGTCCAGCCCGTAGGCCAGCGCCGCAGCCGTCGGCTCGTTGATGATGCGCAGCACCTCCAGGCCCGCGATGGTGCCCGCTTCCTTCGTCGCGGTCCGCTGCGCGTCGTCGAAGTAGGCGGGGACGGTGATCACCGCCTGCGTGACCGGCTCGCCCAGGTACGCCTCCGCGTCACGCTTGAGCTTCTGCAGGACGCGGGCGCTGATCTCCTGGGCGGTGTACCGCTTGCCGTCGACGTCGGTGGCCCAGTCGGTGCCCATGTGCCGCTTCACCGACCGGATCGTGCGGGCCGCGTTCGTCACCGCCTGACGCTTGGCGACCTCACCCACCAGGACCTCGCCGTTCCGGCTGAAGGCGACGACCGACGGTGTCGTGCGCCCTCCCTCGCTGTTGGGGATGACGGTGGGGTCGCCGCCCTCGAGGACGGCGACGGCCGAGTTCGTGGTGCCCAGGTCGATACCGACCGCACGTGACATGTCCGAACCTCCCTGACTCTCCTCACGTCGGGACGTGGCCGGGACGCCGTGCCGGCGCCCCGGGCAGCGTTCCGACCGACGTGCCACGCTGCTGAAATATTCCCCCGGTCACTGCAGGTTTTCTAGTCCGTCGGTACGAGGTACAACGTGCCCGGGTGGGACCGGGACTGTCGACGAGGGGGTTCGATGGGGACCACGTACTCCACGCGGGCGGCGGAGCCCGCCCGCCTGACCCGACTGGAGGAGCGCTTCGCCGAGCTCGGTGAGCAGCTCGATGACTCGCCGGTGTCGGAGGCACTCTCCGTGCTGCACGCGATGGTGCAGGAGGTGGCGAACCGGACGCCGTCGGCCGGGGACAGCCGTGACCGGCGAGCGGAGACGGCCCTCGGGGACGTCGCCGACCTGTACCTGACCGCGCCGCCGATGGGCGGCCCTGCCGAATCGACCGGCTTGACCGTGGGCACCCGGGCGCCCGAGTTCACCCTGCCCGACGCCGAGGGCCGGCCGGTGAGCCTGTCGGACTTCCGGGGCCGACCGGTCGTGCTGGTGTTCTACCCGCTCGACTGGAGCCCCGGGTGCAGCCGGCAGCTGGAGCTGTACCAGCAGGAGCTCGCGGAATTCGAGAGCCGGGACGCCGAGCTGGTGGGGATCTCCGTCGACTCGCTGTACAGCCACGGCGCGTGGGCCGCCGTCCGGGGGCTCAGCTTCCCGCTCCTGTCGGACTTCCACCCGCGGGGCGAGGTGGCCCGCCGGTACGGCGTCTGGCGCGAATCCGACGGCTTCAGCGACCGGGCGCTGTACGTGGTGGACGCCGACGGGGTCATCCGGTGGGCCCACGTCTCGCCGCGCGTCGACCACCTGCCCGACATCTACGAGCTGTTCACCGCGCTCGACGAGCTCACCGGCCGCCGCGAGGCGGCCTGAACCGATCGAGCGCCGACACGTGCGAAGGAGGCCTCGATGGCGACCACGTACATGGTCCCGAAGCAGCCGGCCGTCCGGGTGCGGCCGGCCGTCGGGACAGCACCGGTCACCGTGTACGGCAATCGGTGGTGCGGGATCACCCAGATGACCCGCCGACTGCTCGACCGCGCCGGGGTGCCCTACCAGTACGTCGATCTCGACCTCCATCCGGAGGCGGAACGCCGGCTGCGCTGGATGACCGGCGGCGTCCTGAGGAACCCGGTCGTCAACGTGGGCGGCCAGTGGCTGGAGCAACCGACCGTGAGGGAGCTGGAATGGGCGCTGACACGGCACGGCCTGCTCTGACCACCTGCCGGGCCTGCGGACGGCGCAACCGGCTCCCCGCCGCCGCCCGGGGGGGGGGGGGGGGGGGGGGGGGGGGGGGGGGGGGGGGGGGGGGGGGGGGGGGGGGGGGGGGGGGGGGGGGGGGGGGGGGGGGGGGGTGTGGGGGGGGGGGGGGGGGGGTGGGGGGGGGGTGGCGGTGGCGGTCGG
>NZ_JBJHAK010000045.1:0-7209 GCF_054050975.1 Blastococcus sp. SYSU DS0828
CGGTGTGCAGGCGGGGCGGGTGTGCCCCGGGTGCGGGCGGGAAGACTCGACTCCGGTGGTCTACGGGTTGCCGGGGTCCGACCTCTTCGAGGAGGCGGACAACGGCCGAGTCGCGCTCGGTGGCTGCCTGGTGATGGACGAGCAGCCGGCCTTCGTCTGCCGGAGCTGCGACCTCGAGTGGGGGAACGAGTCTGACCCCACCGCGGACGAGGCCGAGCTGGCCGGCCTGCTGGACGTCGGGCACGCCGACCTCATCCGGGCACTCGGTAGCGGCTGGCGGCGCGAGAGCGCGGCCGACGGGCAGGACGGCGTGCGGTGGTTCGTCAGCGGTGAGCCGGCGCAGCTCGCGGTCGGTGTGCAGGGCCAGTGGTTCGTCCTGGCCCGACCGTTCACGTCCTGGGGGCAGCACCGTCCCGGCCCGCTGATGGGTGACGAGTCGCGGCTGACCCGAGACGACGTCCTGCACCAGCCGCACCTCGTCGCCGAGATGGCCGAAGCCATCGCCTCGCACCGCCGTCGGTCCTTCCGCTGGTGCCGCACCTGTCGCCGGGCAACGGCGCCCGAGTCGTTCGTCGCCGTAAAAGGGTCCTGCGTGACCTGCGTCGAGTTCTTCACCGACTCCTGATCCCCGCCCGTCGCCGTGGCCTCGCCCGTCGGGAGGAGGCAGCCCGGCGTCGGTCTCTTTCGGGTGGGCGGAGGTTCCGATGAGACGACGAACGAGCAGCGACGGAGGCGGGGGATCGACAGTGCGGAACGGTGCAGGACCGGACCGGGTGCCTTCCGGCCTCCGGACGTCGCCCACCGGCCGGGTGCCGCAGTGGGTGCTCGACGAGGCGACCGGTCGAGCGCCCACCACGGAACCCTGGCGCTCCTGGTCACCCGCTCCGTCGTCCGTGCGCCCGGCTCGGCGTCGCGGCCGCCGTCTGGCATACCTGGTAGCCGTCCTGGCGGGCGTGGGGGTCCTCTGCGCCGTGGTCCTCGACCCCCGAGGTCTCGGAGGGGCGATCGGCGACCCCAGACCGGCGAACTGGCCGACGCCCGGCTTCGAGGTCGCTGATGCCCCGCTCGGCACCCCCGTGCCGGCACCGAGTCCCGGTGGCACCCACCTCTTCATCGAAGTGCAGGACGACGGCGAGCGATCCGTGGCCTACGACCCCTGCCGACCGATCCACTACGTCATCCGTCCCGACCATGCGCCGCCCGGGGGAGACGCGCTGGTCCACGAAGCCTTCGCCAGGGTTTCCGACGTCACCGGCCTGCGATTCGTCTTCGACGGCGCCACCGACGAGTCAGCGTGGGAGGACCGCTCGAGCTTCCAGCCGGACCGCTACGGGGACCGTTGGGCGCCCGTCCTCGTGTCATGGCAGACGGAGGCCGAGAATCCGGAGCTGGCCGGCCATGTCGCCGGGCTCGCCGGCAGCGCCATCGTGGAGCCGCCCGGCGGCCCGCGGGTATTCGTCACCGGCGTCGTAGGACTGGACGCGGACGCTTTCCGGGACATGCTCGCCCATCCGGCGGGGGTCGCGAGTGCGCGTGCCGTCGTCCTCCACGAGCTCGCCCACCTGGTCGGGCTCGCACACGTCGGGGACCCCGGTCAGCTGATGTACCCGGCGACGGACACCGTGCTGGACTTCGCCACCGGTGACCTGACCGGTCTGTCCCAGCTCGGGGGAGGGGAGTGCGTCCCGACCGTGTGAGCGGACTGCCGGGGAACGTCGGGCGGATACAGATGTGTCCTGCGTGGAGAACTCGACTCCCGGTTCGGCGGAGATGTCGGTGTGGCATGTCACGCTGCCGGGACGATCCATCCGAGCCAGCCACGGGGGCAGAGGCATGACCACGTCCACGGTGCGCGCATGACGGCGCGCGTCTTCCCGAGCAGTCCGGGCTTCGAGTCGCACGCCGAGCGGCTCTTCGCCGAGGCGCTGCGCGACCAGCTTCCCGACGACGCGGTCATGGTCTGCGGCCAGCGGTTCAGCGACCGCCGGGAGGACCGCGAGGCCGACGTCATCGTCGCCTGGCCGGGTTTCGGGATCGCCCTCATCGAGGTCAAGGGCGGCAGCGTCCACCTCCGCGGCGGGGAGTGGCGGCAGGTCGGCGGCGGGCTCGACAAGCAGATCCGGCCGGTCGAGCAGGCGCTGCGCTGCAAGTACCTGCTGCGCGACTACCTGCGCCGGGACCGTCGCTGGACGGCCGGCGACCCGCGCATGGTCCACCTGGTCGCCCTGCCGGCGACGACGCTGCCGGACGATTTCGCCGCCCCCGACGCGCCCCGCTGGATGGTCCTGGACAAGACGGACCTGTCGCAGGCAGCGGCCGGGGTGGCGAGCGCGCTGCGGCAGTGGGAAAGCGACGTCGAGCCGGCGACGGCCGAGGACGTCGAGGCGTTCGTCGACTGCCTCGCCGGGGTCGGCATCCCGCAGCAGGACCTGCTCGCGACGCTGCACGAGCGCGAGGCCGAGTGCGACCTGCTCACCCGCGACCAGGCGCGCGTCCTCGACTGGTTGCGCTCCAACCGGCGGGTCGAGGTGCGCGGTGGGGCCGGTTCGGGGAAGACCTGGCTCGCGCTGGAGAAGGCCCGCCGGCTGACGCTCGAGGGGGAGCGGGTCGCGGTGATGTGCTACTCCCGCGGCCTGGCCGAGTACCTCCGCCGCCGGGTCGAGACGTGGAGGCCGAAGGAGCGCCCGGCCTACGTCGGAACGTTCCACGGGCTGGGCATCGACTGGGGCGTCACCCCGGGATCGGACGACGACAGCGGCTACTGGGAGGAGTACCTTCCCGAGCGCATGGTGGAGCTCGCCGGCGCGCTGCTCGTGGCCGACCGCTTCGACGCGATCGTCATCGACGAGGCGCAGGACTTCGCCGAGAGCTGGTGGCCGGCCGTCCTGGCCGCGCTGCGCTCACCGGACGAAGGCTGCCTCTACGTGTTCGCCGACGAGGGGCAGCGGGTCTTCGCGCGCCAGGGCCGCCCACCGGTCGCGCTGACGCCCTTCGACCTCGACGAGAACCTGCGCAACACCAAGCAGATCGCGGGCACGTTCGGCAGCCTGACCACCAGCCAGATGCGCTACCGCGGTGGCGACGGCGTCCCGGTGCGCTTCGTCCAGTGCGGCACCGACGACGCCATCGGCGCGGCGGACGACGAGGCGGCCGCGCTCCTCGACGCCGGGTGGCCGGCCGAGTCGGTGGCGCTGCTGACCACCTACCGGCGGCACCCCGTCCAGGCGGAGCGCCAGACCGCCGGCCAGGACGCCTACTGGGACTCCTTCTGGGCCGACGACGACCTGTTCTACGGGCACGTGCTCGGCTTCAAGGGGCTGGAGCGGCCGGCGGTCGTCCTCGCGGTCAACGGCTTCCGGGACGAGGAGCGCGCCCGCGAGATGCTGTACGTCGGGCTGTCCCGCGCCCGCGACCTGCTCGTGGTCTGCGGCGACCTGGAGCTGATCCGGCGGGTGGGCGGCCCGGCCGTGGCTCAACGGCTCGCGCAGTCCGCCGACTCGACGCCCACCAGCTGAGGGAGATCCGTGGATTTCGTGCTCGAGGGTGTCCCGTACTCACTGGACGCAGAGGCCGTCCGAGCGGCGCTGCGCGACGCCGCTCCCGACGAACTCCGCACGCACTGGGTCGACGTCGACGGAACGCGCTGGCCGCGCCCGGTGGGACGTGAACGCCGACCGTTCCGACCCGGTTGCCAGCTGGACGTCCTCGGCCGGCTCGGCTTCCCGACCAGTTCGTGGAAGGGCGGCTCGTCGCCTTCCGAGGCGGATCCGACGACGCCGACACCGGCCCCGCCTCTCGCGCAGCCGGGACAGCGCACCGGGGGCTCCGCGACCGCCGATCCTGTTGCCGAGGTCGTCCTCGTCGGCTGCTCCGGCTCCAAGGCGACCGGCTCGGCGCCCGCGGCCGAGCTCTTCACAGGGGCCGCCTTCCGGAAAGCACGGGATCTCGCCGTCCGGTCCGGCCGACCCTGGTACGTCCTCAGCGCCAAGTTCGGCCTCCTCCACCCCGAGGAGGTCGTCGCGCCCTACGACGTCTACCTGCCGAAGCAGTCCGCCCGGTACCGCAGCGCCTGGGCGGAGTGGGTGGTGGCACAGCTCGGTGAACGGCACGACCTCCGCGGCCTGACCGTGGAGGCGCACGCGGGCAGCGCCTACTGCGAGCCCCTCGTCGGTCCGCTCGCCCGGGCGGGTGGAACGCTGGTCCAGCCGCTCGCCGGGCTGCGGCAGGGCGAGCGACTGGCCTGGTACGGCGACCCGGCACAGCACCTCGACGAATCCTTGCCTGCGGCTCCCGGCATCCCGGACGTGGCCTGGCTGTTGGACGAGGGCAACGCCGTGCCCCCGGGCGAGTTCCTCGCCGCCGGCCGGGCGGCGTCCGACCAGCCGGGGCTCTACAGCTGGTGGGCCGACGCGCAGGGTGCCGAGGAGATCTCCGCCGGACTCGGGCACCACGTCTCACCCGGGCTGGTCTACGCCGGCCGGGCGGGCGGCATCCGCCCGAACGGCGTCAGCTCGACCAATACGCTCTGGGGCCGGGTGGCCACCATGCATCTGGGCGGCAACCGCGACTTCTCGACGTTCCGCCTGACGCTGGCCGCCTGCCTGTCCCGGCCCGGTGATCAGCCGTTCCCCGAGGACGACCTCACGGCCTGGATGCACGCACATCTTCGGGTGGCGACGCTGCCGCTGCCCGCGGACCAGGTGACGGCGGGCGAGGCGCGCCTCCTGGAGCTCACCGACGCCCCGCTCAACCTGCGCGACGTCCCACGGACGCCGCTGCGGAAGGCGTTGAGTGCGCTTCGCTCGGCGATCAGGGAGCGATAGGCACGAGCCTCGCGCAACGCGCGCTCACGGGGGCGCGCACGGCGCCGCCCCGCTTCTGATGTACACCGGACACGGCCAGTGCAACGCTCAGTCTGCGCTGCCGTCCTGCCACCGGGTCCACTCGGGAGTGGCCTTGCCGGCGGTGACGGCGTGCCCCCACTTCCTGCTCGCCTGGAGCCACAGCAGGATGTCGTGCAGTCGCAGCCGGGTCAGGGCGACGTCTTCCGCGGCTTCCACCACCAGCCTGGCGAAAGCTCTCTCGAGGGCGTCGAACTGCTCCCTGTTCGCCGTGAGCTCCCGGTGGACGACGCCCCAGAGGCTGACGTCGTCGTCGGTGTGCTCCCGCAGGCGCGGGGCGGTCACGTTGTCGATGAGCGGGAACAGCTCCGGCCGCTTGTGGTGCAGCAGCTTGTGCGTGAGGGCTGTCTTGATCCCCGTGGTCGCCGCGCACTCGCGCCAGGCGTCGGCCAGCGCCGCTCCCGTGGTCCCCGGCGGGGGAGTGCGCCCGACCTCGACTTCGTCGAGGTCCCAGAACGACCGGCCTTCCGCACGCTGGATCGCCGTCCGGACGTGCGGCCATGCCCGGTCGGCTGCGTGCTTCAACGCCGTGATCGCGTTCTGGTCCATCTTCCCGTTGATGCCGTCGACCACGAGGACGTCCAGCCACGCGAACTCGTCGTCGTCCGACGGCGGCACGCAGTCGTAGACGCGGTAGGCGTAGGCCCGCACCTGGACGGTGATGCCGTCCGGGTGGCTGGGTGTCCCGGCGATCCGCAGGTCGCGGTGGGCGCGGGCGTACCCCAGGACGGCAGCCAGCGCCTCGCGCCATGCGATCGGCTCGGCGGCCACGCTCGGCAGCCGGAAGGGTGAGTCCACGTCGTCCCCCGTTCACTGATCGCCGGAGGCGGCCCACGAGCGACCGTATCCCCGGGCAGGGACGGCGCAGCCGAGCCGTACGGCTGGCGGGTTCGCCCGCTCCCACCACCACAGCGGGACGACACCAGCTGGTCGGAGGAGCGCGGCACCACCGCGGACGGCATCCCGGGGGTGGAGGAGGTGGCCGCGCCGTGGTGCGCGTGGGGCCGGGGGAGCCTCAGAGACGAAACGCGACGAGCCGCATCTGGAGGAGCTCATCCCGGCAGTCGGCCTGTGGCACGGTCCGTCGGTCAACTCTCGACCGCGCCCGTGCCCGACGCCTCGGCACGAGCTGTTCGGGCACGCACGAACACGGGGAACCACATGTCGCAGCCGCCGTACGGACCACCTCCGCAGACCCCGGGCAACCACGGGCACCCGCAGTACGTCCAGCCCGCCTACGCCCCGGGACAGGCGCCGCCGCCCCCGCCGGGTGGCTGGTCCCCGAACCAGCCGCCGTACCCGCCGCAGGGGCAGCCGCCGTACCCGCCGCACGGCGGGGCGGCCATGCCCCCGACCCCGCTGTACAAGCGGCCGTGGGTCCTGGTGCTCGCCGGGATCGTCGTCGTCGGCGCGATCGGCTCCGCTCTCGGCGGTGACCCCGAGGAGGCATCGACCGCCGCCGCTGTGACGACGACGGTCACCTCCACCGTCCCTGCCGAGCCCGAGGTGGAGACCCCGGCAGTCGTCGCGCCCGCGCCGGAGACCGTGGCACCTCCGACGGCCACGACGCCGGCCGCTCCGGTCGTCGACTTCCTCATGCCCGACGTGGTCGGCATGGACCTGCAGTCGGCGCAGAACCTGATGCAGACCAACGGCGTCTGGTTCAGCGTGTCCCACGACCTGCTCGGTAGCCGGAACCAGATGGTGGACTCGAACTGGGTCGTCTGCGACCAGAGCATCCCCGCCGGCCAGCAGGTCACCGGGGACGTCGAGGGCCAGATCGACTTCGGCGTCGTCAAGCGGGAAGAGGTCTGCCCCTGATCGACCGGAGGTGTCGCTCCGGCGGTCGGCGGGCGAGAGCGCGCCGACCGCCGCGGCGTCCCCGGACCGGCTCCCGGCGGAGACGGCGCGGGTCCGGCTGCTGGTGTCCGGTCGCCGGACGAGGTTCGTGGCTCCGTCAGCGGGCCTGGACGAGCAGCGGCTGGGCGACCTCGCCGATCGAACCGCGCTCGTCCGACAGCTCGCCGTGGCACAGTCCGATGCCGTCGGCGGCGATCTGCGTGCGGCAGGCCAGGTGTACCCACTCGCCGTCCGGCTCGCGGGTCAGGTGGGTGGTCATGCCCGGCGGGATGGACCACCAGCTGTCGATGGGCAGCTCCACGGAGATGCCGTTGGCCGCGTCGGCGGTGATGAGCGCCCGGGCGAGACCGGTGAGCGGCCGGTCGGCGACCAGGGGGACGCGCACCCGGGTCCAGACGTCGGCCGGCCCGGGCTCTTCCGGCGACCCGGCGGTGTAGCGCCAGTCGAT
>NZ_JBJHAK010000046.1:0-5203 GCF_054050975.1 Blastococcus sp. SYSU DS0828
TTGGTTGACCCTGGCACAGACCCCTCGTGGTGGAGGTGTGTGTGGTCAAGCCCTCGGCCTGTTAGTACCGGTCAGCTCCACACCTTGCGGTGCTTCCACTTCCGGCCTATCAACCCGCTGGTCTGGGCGGGGGCCTTACCCGGTTGACCCGGTGAGAGACCTCATCTTGAAGCGAGCTTCCCGCTTAGATGCTTTCAGCGGTTATCCCTGCCGAACGTAGCTAACCAGCAGTGCACCTGGCGGTACAACTGGCACACCAGAGGTTCGTCCGTCCCGGTCCTCTCGTACTAGGGACAGCTCTTCTCAAGTCTCTTACGCGCACGGCGGATAGGGACCGAACTGTCTCACGACGTTCTAAACCCAGCTCGCGTACCGCTTTAATGGGCGAACAGCCCAACCCTTGGGACCTACTCCAGCCCCAGGATGCGACGAGCCGACATCGAGGTGCCAAACCATCCCGTCGATATGGACTCTTGGGGAAGATCAGCCTGTTATCCCCGGGGTACCTTTTATCCGTTGAGCGACACCGCTTCCACATGCCGGTGCCGGGTCACTAGTCCCAGCTTTCGCTCCTGCTCGACCCGTCGGTCTCGCAGTCAAGCTCCCTTGTGCACTTGCACTCGACACCTGATTGCCAACCAGGCTGAGGGAACCTTTGGGCGCCTCCGTTACATTTTGGGAGGCAACCGCCCCAGTTAAACTACCCACCTGACACTGTCCCTGATCCGGATCACGGACCGAGGTTAGACATCCAATTCGACCAGAGTGGTATTTCAACGGCGACTCCACGAACACTGGCGTGCCCGCTTCGCAGTCTCCCACCTATCCTACACAAGCCGAACCGAACACCAATATCAAGCTATAGTAAAGGTCCCGGGGTCTTTCCGTCCTGCCGCGCGTAACGAGCATCTTTACTCGTAGTGCAATTTCGCCGAGCCTGTGGTTGAGACAGCTGAGAAGTCGTTACGCCATTCGTGCAGGTCGGAACTTACCCGACAAGGAATTTCGCTACCTTAGGATGGTTATAGTTACCACCGCCGTTTACTGGCGCTTGAGTTCTGAGCTTCGCCTTGCGGCTAACCCGTCCCCTTAACGTTCCAGCACCGGGCAGGCGTCAGTCCGTATACATCGTCTTACGACTTCGCACGGACCTGTGTTTTTAGTAAACAGTCGCTTCTCACTGGTCTCTGCGGCCACCCACCGCTGCCCCGCGCAAGGCGGTTCACAGCAGATGGCCCCCCTTCTCCCGAAGTTACGGGGGCATTTTGCCGAGTTCCTTAACCACAGTTCGCTCGATCGCCTCGGTATTCTCTACCTGACCACCTGAGTTGGTTTGGGGTACGGGCCGCTCGGAACTCGCTAGAGGCTTTTCTCGGCAGCATAGGATCATCCAATTCGCCTCAATCGGCTATGCGTCGGGCCTCACCCTCATGCGGAACGGATTTGCCTATTCCGCGGGCCACACCCTTGCACCGGTACTACCACTCACCGGTAGGACTACCTTCCTGCGTCACCCCATCGCTTGCCTACTACCAGTCCGGGTCCCCAGCTCCACCGGATCGCCCACAAGTGGGCTCACCGGCTTCGGTGGGTTAGCATCGCTGGGTTCAGCATGGGCGTTCCTTCGCGGGTACGGGAATATCAACCCGTTGTCCATCGACTACGCCTGTCGGCCTCGCCTTAGGTCCCGACTCACCCTGGGCGGATTAGCCTGGCCCAGGAACCCTTGGTCTTCCGGCGGGGGAGGTTCTCACTCCCCTCTCGCTACTCATGCCTGCATTCTCACTCGTGTGGCGTCCACGGCTGGATCACTCCGCCGCTTCCACCGCCACACGACGCTCCCCTACCCATCCACACACCTGGCCGGCACCTGAAGAGGTGTCGGCGGGCGAACGTGTGAATGCCACGGCTTCGGCGGTGTGCTTGAGCCCCGCTACATTGTCGGCGCGGAACCACTTGACCAGTGAGCTATTACGCACTCTTTCAAGGGTGGCTGCTTCTAAGCCAACCTCCTGGTTGTCTCTGCGATCCCACATCCTTTTCCACTTAGCACACGCTTAGGGGCCTTAGCCGATGATCTGGGCTGTTTCCCTCTCGACTACGAACCTTATCGCCCGCAGTCTCACTGCCACGCTCTCACTTACCGGCATTCGGAGTTTGGTTGACGTCAGTAACCTTGTGGGGCCCATCGGCCATCCAGTGCTCTACCTCCGGCAAGAAACACGTGACGCTGCACCTAAATGCATTTCGGGGAGAACCAGCTATCACCGAGTTTGATTGGCCTTTCACCCCTACCCACAGCTCATCCCCCAGGTTTTCAACCCTGGTGGGTTCGGTCCTCCACGCGGTCTTACCCGCGCTTCAACCTGGCCATGGGTAGATCACTCGGCTTCGGGTCTAGAGCACGCGACTCAAACGCCCTGTTCGGACTCGCTTTCGCTACGGCTACCCCACACGGGTTAACCTCGCCACGTACCGCTAACTCGCAGGCTCATTCTTCAAAAGGCACGCAATCACCCCTCCACCGAAGTGGATAAGGCTCTCACGGCTTGTAGGCACACGGTTTCAGGTACTATTTCACTCCCCTCCCGGGGTACTTTTCACCTTTCCCTCACGGTACTTGTCCGCTATCGGTCACCAGGGAGTATTCAGGCTTAGCGGGTGGTCCCGCCGGATTCACACCGAATTTCACGGGCTCGGTGCTACTTGGGAAACAAGTTCGGGAGGGACTGCGTTTTCGTGTACGGGGCTCTCACCCTCTACGGCGACCCTTTCCAGAGGCCTTCCACTAACACAAGTCCTTTATGACTCCCCGCACCCCCGGCAGAGGATGCAGAACTGTCCCACGACCCCGACCACACAACGCCTGCCGGCTATCACATGCGATCGGTTTAGCCTCTTCCGCTTTCGCTCGCCACTACTCACGGAATCACTGTTGTTTTCTCTTCCTGTGGGTACTGAGATGTTTCACTTCCCCACGTTCCCTCCACACGCCCTATGTGTTCAGGCGCGGGTCACACCACATGACTGGTGCGGGGTTCCCCCATTCGGAAATCCTCGGATCAACGCTCGGTTGACAGCTCCCCGAGGCTTATCGCAGCCTCCTACGTCCTTCATCGGCTCCTGGTGCCCAGGCATCCACCGTGTGCCCTTAACAACTTGGCCACACAAAAATCCCGCCCCACACCCCCGGAAGGAAATGATGAGACGGGCCTACAACACTTGAACTCTGCAAACAGAGTCAGAAGATGCTCGCGTCCACTGTGCAGTTCTCAACGTACGACCAGCAACCCCCCACCACGCCACCGCCAGCCCCGGAAAACCCCGGGCGGTACGACAACAGGAAGGCCCTGACACGAAGAAACGGTCACCCGCTCCCTCAGGACCCAACAGCGTGCCTACGACCAACCACCCACTCCCACCCCGCTCCACGCACACACAAGTGTGTGCAGTACTAGGGGCAGCACCAGGCCGCCGGCCGAACGAGTCAGCGTTCCACCCTCGAGCACCACCCCACACGCTCCGCCGGCACCCCCAGACGGGGCACCGATCACGGTGTGGGCGCGGCTCTGGACCACCACAACCAGTGTGGCGGCCAGTGCTCCTTAGAAAGGAGGTGATCCAGCCGCACCTTCCGGTACGGCTACCTTGTTACGACTTCGTCCCAATCGCCGATCCCGCCTTCGACGGCTCCCTCCACAAGGGTTGGGCCACCGGCTTCGGGCGTTACCGACTTTCGTGACGTGACGGGCGGTGTGTACAAGGCCCGGGAACGTATTCACCGCAGCGTTGCTGATCTGCGATTACTAGCGACTCCAACTTCATGGGGTCGAGTTGCAGACCCCAATCCGAACTGAGACCGGCTTTTTGGGATTCGCTCCACCTCGCGGTATCGCAGCCCTTTGTACCGGCCATTGTAGCATGTTTGCAGCCCTAGACATAAGGGGCATGATGATTTGACGTCATCCCCACCTTCCTCCGAGTTGACCCCGGCAGTCTCCTATGAGTCCCCGACATTACTCGCTGGCAACATAGGACGAGGGTTGCGCTCGTTGCGGGACTTAACCCAACATCTCACGACACGAGCTGACGACAACCATGCACCACCTGTGCACGGCCCTTACGGACCCCCCATCTCTGGAGGATTTCCGTGCATGTCAAGCCTAGGTAAGGTTCTTCGCGTTGCATCGAATTAAGCAACATGCTCCGCCGCTTGTGCGGGCCCCCGTCAATTCCTTTGAGTTTTAGCCTTGCGGCCGTACTCCCCAGGCGGGGCGCTTAATGCGTTAGCTGCGGCACGGAACTCGTGGAATGAGCCCCACACCTAGCGCCCAACGTTTACGGCGTGGACTACCAGGGTATCTAATCCTGTTCGCTCCCCACGCTTTCGCTCCTCAGCGTCAGTTTCGGCCCAGAGACCCGCCTTCGCCACCGGTGTTCCTCCTGATATCTGCGCATTTCACCGCTACACCAGGAATTCCAGTCTCCCCTGCCGAACTCAAGTCCGCCCGTATCGACTGCAGGCCTGAGGTTGAGCCTCAGGTTTTCACAGCCGACGCGACGAACCGCCTACGAGCTCTTTACGCCCAATAATTCCGGACAACGCTTGCACCCTACGTATTACCGCGGCTGCTGGCACGTAGTTGGCCGGTGCTTCTTCTGCAGGTACCGTCACTCTCGCTTCGTCCCTGCTGAAAGAGGTTTACAACCCGAAGGCCGTCATCCCCCACGCGGCGTCGCTGCGTCAGGCTTCCGCCCATTGCGCAATATTCCCCACTGCTGCCTCCCGTAGGAGTCTGGGCCGTGTCTCAGTCCCAGTGTGGCCGGTCACCCTCTCAGGCCGGCTACCCGTCGTCGCCTTGGTAGGCCACTACCCCACCAACAAGCTGATAGGCCGCGGGCCCATCCTCAGCCGATAAATCTTTCCACCACCAGACCATGCGGTCAGCGGTCACATCCGGTATTAGCCCCAATTTCTTGGAGTTATCCCAGAGCTGAGGGCAGGTTGCCCACGTGTTACTCACCCGTTCGCCACTGATCCCCACCGAAGTGGTTCACCGTTCGACTTGCATGTGTTAAGCACGCCGCCAGCGTTCGTCCTGAGCCAGGATCAAACTCTCCGTAGATGATTTGATCGCAGCTGAGAACCGCGAGCTGACACTCGCGATATCAATCAACCAAAGGAATCCCAGCCCCAACCACA
>NZ_JBJHAK010000047.1:0-4105 GCF_054050975.1 Blastococcus sp. SYSU DS0828
CCCCCCCCCCCCCCCCCCCCCCCCCCCCCCCCCCCCCCCCCCCCCCCCCCCCCCCCCCCCCCCCCCCCCCCCCCCACACACCCCCCCCCCCCCCCCCCCCCCCCCCCCCCCCCCCCCCCCCCCCCCCCCCCCCCCCCCCGGGCTCGCGGGTGCTGCGGGCGGGGTGCCCTGGCTCAGCCGAGGCCGAGCTCGCCGTGGAACTGACCGGCCTCCAGCCGCTCCTTCACCGTGGTGAGGAAACGGGCGGCGTCCGCCCCGTCGACGATCCGGTGGTCGTAGGTCAGCGCCAGGTAGACCATCGACCGGACGGCGATGACCTCGCCCAGCTCGGCGTCCTGCACCACGACCGGCCGCTTCACGACCGAGCCGGTGCCGAGGATGGCGACCTGCGGCTGGTTGATGATCGGCGTGTCGAACAGGGCGCCGCGGCTGCCGGTGTTGGTCAGCGTGAACGTCCCACCACCGAGCTCGTCCGGCGTCACCTTGTTGGTGCGGGTGCGCTCCGCGAGGTCGGCGATCTTGCGGGCCAGGCCACCCAGGCTCAGGTCCCCCGCACCGTGGATCACCGGGACGAGCAGCCCCCGCTCGGTGTCGACGGCGACCCCGAGGTTCTCGGCGTCGTGGTAGGTGACCGTGCCCGCCTCGAGGTCGATCGAGGAGTTCACCGACGGGTGCTGCTTGAGCGCCTCGACCGCCGCCTTGGCGAAGAACGGCAGGAACGAGAGCTTGACGCCCTCGCGGGCCTCGAAGGTGCCCTTCGCCTGCTGCCGCAGCTGCGCGATGCGCGTGACGTCGGCCTCGACGACCGTCGTCAGCTGGGCGCTCACCTGCAGCGACTCCACCATTCGGCGGGCGATGACCCCGCGCAGGCGGGACAGCTTCTCGGTGCGGCCACGCACCGAGGTGTCCGGCATGGCGGCCGGCGACGGCGTGCGGGTGCCGCCGGAGGTGGCCGGGGCCGACGCCGCGGGCGCCGGCGCGGCGGACTTCTCCGCGGCGGCCAGCACGTCCTGCTTCCGGATGCGCCCGCCGACGCCGGTCCCCGAGACGGTGTTCAGGTCGACCCCGTGCTCGGCGGCCAGGCGGCGCACCAGCGGCGTGACGTACTGCCCACCGCCGTCACCCGAGGGGGCCGGGGCGGACGGCGCCTGCGGAGCCACCTGGGGCGCGGGCGCCGAGGTCGGCGAGTCCGACGGCTGGGCGCCGCTGGCACCGTAGTCGCCACCGGGCTGCTCGCTGGCCGCGTCAGCCTCCTTGGCCTGCGGGGCCGCCTGCGGCTCCGGCTCGGCCGGCACCTGCTCCTTCGGGGCCTCCTGCTGCGGTGCGGGAGCCGCGGGGGCGGAGCCGCCGCCGGAGGCGCCCGTGCCGATCACGGCGAGCTGGGCGCCGACGTCGACGGTCTCGTCCTCGTTGACCGTGATCTCCAGCAGCGTGCCGCTGACCGGCGCCGGGATCTCGGTGTCGACCTTGTCGGTGGAGACCTCGAGGAGCGGCTCGTCGGCGGTGATCTCGTCGCCGACGGCCTTCAGCCACCGGGTCACGGTGCCCTCGGTGACGCTCTCGCCGAGCGCCGGCATCGTGACGGGGGTCCCCTCGCCGCCGCCGCCACCGGACCCGCCGGCCGGGGCCGGCTCGGGCTCGGCGGCGGGCTGCTCCTGCGCTCCGCCGGAGCCCGCGTCCTCGACCTGCTGGTCGGGGGTCTGCGGCGCGGTGTCGGCGTCCTCGGCCGAGGCCGGCGGGCTCGCGGCGCCCTCGTCGCCGTCCCCGCCACCGATCACGGCGAGCTCGGCGCCGACGTCGACGGTCTCGTCCTCGGCCACGAGGATCTTGGTGAGGACCCCGGCGGCCGGGGAGGGGATCTCGGTGTCGACCTTGTCGGTCGACACCTCGAGGAGGGGCTCGTCGGCCTCGACCTGGTCACCCTCCTGCTTGAGCCATCGGGTGACCGTGCCCTCGGTGACGCTCTCGCCCAGGGCGGGCATGGTGACGGAGGTCGGCATCGGGGCAGTGCTCCTTCTGGCGCTGGGTGGGTGGGGGTGGAGCGAGATCAGCCGTGCACGTGCAGGGGCTTGCCGGCGAGCGCGAGGTGAGCCTCGCCGAGCGCCTCGCTCTGCGTCGGGTGCGGGTGGATGAGGCTGGCGACGTCGTCGGCCTCGGCCTCCCAGTTGTAGATCAGCTGGGCCTCGGCGATGAGCTCGCCGACGCGGCTGCCGACCATGTGGATGCCGACGACCGGGCCGTCGGGGGCCTGCACCAGCTTGACCGCGCCCGTCGTCTTCAGGATCTGGCTGCGGCCGTTGCCGGCGAGGTCGTAGGTGAGGGTCTTCACCTCGCCGTAGCGCTCCTTGGCCTGCGCCTCGGTGAGGCCGACCGAGGCGACCTCGGGGTCGGAGTAGGTGATCCGCGGGACGCCGGCGTAGTCGATCGGGGCGGGCTCGAGGCCGGCGACCCGCTCGGCGACGAGGATGCCCTCGCCGAAGCCGACGTGGGCCAGCTGCAGGGTGGGGACCAGGTCGCCCACGGCGGAGATCGTCGGGATGTTGGTGCGCATGTACTCGTCGACGAGGACGTAGCCGCGCTCCATCGCGACGCCCACCTCCTCGTAGCCGATGCCGGAGCTGACCGGGCCGCGACCGACCGCGACGAGCAGCAGCTCGGCCTCGATCTGCTTGCCGTTCTCCAGCGACACCTTGACGCCGTTCTCGGTGGTCTGCACGCCGGAGAAGCGGTTCCCGAGCTCGAACGCGATCTTGCGCCGGCGGAAGGCGCGCTCCAGCAGCTTCGAGGACGACTCGTCCTCCAGCGGCACGAGGTGGGGCAGGCCCTCGACGATGGTGACGTCCACGCCGAAGGACTTCCAGGCGCTGGCGAACTCGCAGCCGATGACGCCACCGCCGAGGATGATCGCCGAGCTCGGCACCCGGTCCAGGTTCAGCGCGTGGTCGCTGGTGATGACCTTCGTGCCGTCGATCTCCAGGCCCGGCAGCGAGCGGGGGTAGGAGCCGGTGGCCAGCAGGACGTGCTTGCCCTCGTAGGTCTGGCCGTTCACCTCGACCGCCGTGGGGGAGACCAGCCGGCCCTCGCCCTCGACGTAGGTGATCTTGCGCGCCTTCACCAGGCCCTGCAGCCCCTTGTAGAGCTTGGTGATGACGCCGTCCTTGTAGCTGTTGACGCCATCCATGTCGATGCCGGCCAGCGACGTCTTCACGCCGAACTGCTCGCCCTCGCGGGCCAGGTCGGCCACCTCGCCGGCGTGCAGCAGGGCCTTGGTCGGGATGCAGCCCCGGTGCAGGCAGGTGCCACCGACCTTGTCCTTCTCGATCAGCACGACGTTCAGGCCGAGCTCGGAGGCGCGGAACGCGGCGGCGTAGCCGCCGGAGCCACCCCCGAGGATGACCAGGTCGGCGGGGGAAGCGGGTGCGCTCACGGGTGCTCCTCGGGTCGTCGGACGGCAACCCCGCTCGAGCGGGCGGGGGCTGGGCCCCATCCTGCCACCCCGGGAACGAGCTGGCCCGGAGCACCGTTGCTCTCGCGAGCGTCGCAGTGATCACGCGACCCCGGCAGGACGGAGACGGCGATGGGCCTGTTCGAGCGGTGGCGGAGGCGGCGGCCCGGGGATGGCGCCCGCGCCACCCTCGACCGGGCGTCCCACCGGGACGACCTGGTGCACCTGGAGCAGTTCGTGGCGAGCCGCCGGGGCGTCGAGGGGTACGTGGAGCCCCGGACGGCGGTGACCGAGGCCACCATCGTCCTGGTCGCGGCCGACGGCGAGTGGACCCGGAGGCGCATCGACGGTCCCGACGTCGCCCGCCGGCTGTCCAAGGAGCTGGCGATCCCGGTGTACGACGCCCAGGTGACCGGCTACCCGCAGCGCATGCGTGACTGGTCGAAGGGCCACCGTCCCCCCACCGCTCGCTAGCTCGCGGCGGGCCCCTGACGGTGGCCGCTCCAGCACGTCACCAGGCGTCCTGGCTCACCGTGGGGGGGGGGGGGGGGGGGGGGGGGGGGGGGGGGGGGGGGGGGGGGGGGGGGGGGGGGGGGGGGGGGGGGGGGGGGGGGGGGGGGGGGGGGGGGGGGGGGGGGGGGGGGGGGGGGGGGGGGGGGG
>NZ_JBJHAK010000048.1:0-733 GCF_054050975.1 Blastococcus sp. SYSU DS0828
ATCCGCCCATGCCACTCCCTGGTCCGCGCCTTCCCCGTGACGGCAGGGCGGACCATGACAGGCGCCACCGACAGCAACCGGCCGCCCGCCCAGACATCCGCCGCAGTGCCACCCGATCGGGCGACGGCACGTCCGCCCGATCCTCCTGTGACCGCCTCGGCAAGACTGCCGGTCATGGAGTTCGAGGCCTTCTACCTCCCGCTGGGCGACAACCGGTTCGAGCCCACCCGGGCCACAGAGAGCCCGTGGGACCACAGCGCCCAGCACGGCGGACCGCCGTCCGCGCTGCTGGCCCACCTCGCCACCGACGCCGCCCGTGCGGCAGGGACGGGTACCCGACCGGCGCGGATCAGCGTGGACTTCTTCGGCGCCATCCCCCGCCGTGAGCTGTCCGTCGAGGTTTCCCCCGTCCGCCCGGGACGGCGGATCGACCTCACCGAGGCGGTGATGACCGTCGACGGCCGCACCGTCGCCGTCGCCCGCGTGTGGTCGCTCGCCACCGGACCCACCCCGCCGGTGGTCACCAAACTCAGCCCGCCACCCGCCGTCCCCGACTCCTCGCCCGAGGTCCTGTTCGGCCTGCCCGACTGGGGCTTCGGGCAGGCCATCGACTGGCGCTACACCGCCGGGTCGCCGGAAGAGCCCGGGCCGGCCGACGTCTGGACCCGGGTGCGCGTCCCCCTGGTCGCCGACCGGCCGCTCACCGGTCTCGCCCGGGCGCTCATCACCGCCG
>NZ_JBJHAK010000049.1:0-624 GCF_054050975.1 Blastococcus sp. SYSU DS0828
CCGGTGTCACCGGCCTGCGGCCGCGGCTGGTAGGCCAGCTGGCTCACCTGCGCCCCCGAGCCCTCCGCCGCCTCGGTCCACCCGGCCGCCTCGGTGATCGCCACGCTGCCGCTGTCCGCGCCCACCCCACCGACCAGCATCGCCCCCGGCGTGAGGGTCGTGACCCCCGGGACGTTCAGCGCCTTGCTCCGATAGCTGTTCACCCGGATTCCGGCATCGCTGTCGAACGGGTTGCCCGCATCCACCCCGCCGAACGCGGTCACCACCGCATTCCACTTCTGCGCCGAGGACAGCTGCCACGTCCACGACGCCGGCTCCGCCGCCGCATCGGCGACCACCCGGTAGTAGACGAACACCGTCGCCAACGACCGGATCGCCAACGGCTCCACCACCGCCGACCAGCCCGCCGGCACCGACGTCACCGACGGCGCGTCGTTGGCCGTGAACTGCGCGATCAGCACATCCCCCGTCGCCACCCCCGCCGGCTTGCCGATCGTCACCGACGTCACCGCCGCCGTGCTCACCGCCTGCGCCGACGCCCCGGCCACGACCTCCCCACCCACAGGCGGCGGACCCGCCGGCTCGGTCACCGTCACCGTCTGCGACGCCGGCGCACCCGCCCCG